>NZ_JQFL01000027.1:0-13646 GCF_000764215.1 Pseudoalteromonas sp. ND6B | reverse complement strand
TGAATCGCCCCGAGTTCATCGGAGACCAGTTTGTTTAAGTCAGGCCACTTTACCTGACTCGTTTAAATTATCATAGTAGTCTGTTTCATATTGAGCTGGTGAAATATACCCAATTGAAGATAATAAGCGTTGATTATTAAACCAATTGACCCACTCTAACGTTGCGTATTCAACAGCATCAACATTCTTCCACGGGCCATTTCTGCGAATAATCTCTGTTTTAAATAATCCATTTATTGTTTCAGCCAATGCATTGTCATAAGAGTCACCCACACTGCCTACAGACGCTTGAATTCCAGCTTCAGCAAGTCGCTCAGTGTATCGTATAGACAAATATTGGCTGCCTCTGTCGCTGTGGTGAATTAACCCTTCGGGGTTGCCACGATGCCAAATAGCTTGCTCTAACGCATCAAGAATAAGCTCTGTGTGCATTGTCGTTGATACACGCCAACCTACAATGTATCGTGAAAAAACATCTATCACGAAAGCGACATAAACAAACCCACTCCATGTGGCAACATAGGTGATGTCAGCTACCCAAAGTTGATTTGGCTGCTCAGCAGTAAATTGACGATTAACTAAATCAAGTGGCTTATCTTGTTGCTCGTCAGGTATCGTTGTCTTATGTGCTTTACCCCGACGAACACCTTGAATTCCCATAACTCGCATCAATCGTTCGACTGTACAGCGGGCGACTTGATGGTCGTCAAGCTGTAGCTGCTTCCATATTTTTCTTGCACCATAAACTGACATATTATCCTCCCACACTTCGCGAATGAGTATTATCAGCTCAGCATCACGCTTTTTGCGGTTAGACAGTCGCTCAGGCTCTCTTTGTATCTGTTTATGAGAATAATACGTTGATGGTGCAATCGGCAATTCCTTGCAAATTGACTCGACACCGTAATGCTCTCTGCAAGCATCAATAAAATCCACTATTACTTCTGTTTGCGGTCGAGCTCCGCTTGGGCGAAAAAAGCGGCAGCTTGCCTCAGGATATCATTCGTTCGCTTGAGCTCTTTATTCTCGCGCTCTAAGACGGCAAGGCGTTCTTCAGTTGATTGCGTATTAGAAGAGGGTTTAGACGGTTGAGCTTGAGATTTCTTGACCCATGCTCTAAGTGTTTCTGGGGTACATCCCAGTTTATCTGAAATCGATACTAGCGCAGCCCAAAGAGAAGGGTATTCATGCTGTTGTGTGGTAACAAGCCTAATTGCACGTTCACGAAATTCTGATGTATAGCGATTTGATTTTTTCATAGTTCCAGTTTCTCAAGTTATTGAGTCTCTGGCAAACACGGGGCGATTCATTAGGTCATATCAGAGATGACGCATACTTTGCTGCACGCAAAAAGCCCGTCATAATCCATTGTCAGCCTAAACAGGGGGAAGATCCATTCTATGTTAAGGGACGCATGCAATTTGACTCAGTCTCCGCTGCGGAACTTGATCTTTATGAAGCTATTCAAGACTTACAAATGGAGAAATATGCAGCTAAAGGCATTATCATAGAAGCCTGCCCAACCTCTAATATTTATATTGGCCGATTTGAGCATTATCACGAACACCCTATTTTTAGATGGGACCCGCCAGAGCAAGAGTGGCTTAAGCAAGGTGAGAAGTACAATCGCTTTGGTTTGAGAAAAGGGTCTGTCACTGTATGTATCAATACTGATGATGCTGCGCTAATGCCAACCACAATTCAAAATGAGCACCGCGTACTGCAAAAAACTGCTGTTGAGCATTTTCACGTGGGCGTTAATAAAGCGGAAGATTGGATAGAACGAGTCCGTAGAAAAGGTGTAGAGATTTTTAAGGCTAATCACTTAGATTGGGTGAACAAGTAATTATTTATTAAAGGGACTTTGATGGATCAGTTTTATGCTTTTGCTAATCAATATTACATAGAGTTTTACAGCTTAAAGGGACGTGTGAAGCGAGTTTTACCAATAGCGCTGCTAATTCTATTGCATACAGTAATCGGGGGGTACTTGCTCTATTACTTTAGTAATGAGCTTGAAATATTTGAAGAGTTAAAGTCAGTTCGTGGTATTTTATTTTCTACGCTATACATAATTATTTTTGTTGTTTTAGTATGTTTTTTTGTTATAAAAATTAAGAGTGCAGTAGTCGAAGATTTTATTGATAAGTATGGTCCGAAAGGCACTAAAGATTTAAATCGGTTAAAAATCATCTGGCTTAAGGCTAATTTTCCTATTGTTCGGGAAGATTATCTGAATTATGTTAATGATGTAAAGCCTTACTTAAATAGAATGTCAGAGCACCATTGGTTTTGGACTTACAGAACCTTCGACTACTTTGGAATGATTTATAACGAAACAGCTAAACCTCGTATTTTGGCGCTTACACTCGCATTATGCTCTTTGTGTACTATATTGTCGCTTCACCCCAGTGCCTCAGCAAATTTCTTTAAATTAGTATATGACATCGATCTGTATGGCTGGGCAAAAGTCGCTTTTATGTTGTTAATAGCAGCTATGTTTTTTGCTGAGATATGGATTGCGATAAGGTTAGTAACTGAAGTGTTGATTTTTACACTTCTGAGATCTCGATACGTAGCAAACAAATACAATGAAAAAGAAAGTTACTTTGCTATTTACCTGATTAGCGATTTAATCAAATACCATAAAATTCCAGTTAAAAAGGTTGTTTATAAACAAGAATTAAAGTGATTTTTTATTTTACTCTTCATTAAAATAATTGTTAGTTCGTATATTTGAGATCCCCCCAGCTCCACCAATAACAGTTTTTAAATTCGTTTGTTTAAAAACCCTAAAAAAAATTATTGAATTTATTGTGCTTTGATTTATCTTGTGAACCCCGAACCCCTTACAACTAATAGACTAGTCGCTTACTTGCCTATTTTTTGTATTATGAGCCAATGATTAACTGCGAGCTTTGATATGGATATTTTTACAGCTGAACACATTTCGCCTTTGATCTCGCTGTTACTTATTTTACTGGCGGGGTTTACTTCGTTTGTATCGGCAGCCTTTGGTGCGGGTGGTGGATTAATGTTGCTGGTGGTAATGGCGTCGGTTATGCCGATGGCAGTGGTTGTGCCGGTACATGGTTTAGTGCAGTTAGGCTCTAATGCCAATCGATTATTGTTAAGTATTGCTCATCTTGATAAGCCGATGTTGTTGTATTTTACTCTGGGTGGGTTAATTGGTGCTGGGTTGTCGAGCCAAGTAGTGAGCGATATTAACCTTGATAGCATGAAGCTGTTTGTGGCTTTATTTGTGATTTATTTACTGTGGGGAACAATCCCTGAATTTAATAAAGACTCACGATTAGGGCGTTTAATAGCGGGTGTAATTACGACATTTATTTCTACTTTTGTGGGAGCAAGTGGGCCTCTGGTGGCGAGTTATTTACACATTAATCATTACGATAAGCTTAAATTTACCGCGACTTTTTCAAGTATTATGACCTTGCAGCATAGCTTAAAAGCCGTTGTTTATGCGGGGCTGGGTTTTAGCTTTTGGCAATGGTTGCCGTTAACACTGGCGATGATTTTAAGCGGAGCCATTGGCACCTGGTTAGGGATTCGTTTACTTAAGCGGCTCTCTGTGGCGCGTTTTAGGGTTATTTTTAAAGTGATTTTAACTCTGCTTGCCATGCAGCTTGCATGGCAAGGGGTGAGTGTAATGCTTACTTAATAGCGGCTTTTATTGGTTTATCGCCATCAAATAACTCAAAAATACGATTGCTATTAAATGAGTTTGTAGCAACGTGAAGCAATGCGTTGGCTACATTTTCGCGGCTAATTTTAGCCTTTGACTGATCGCTAGGGCGCTCTGTTGTTACTTCCAAAGAGGCACTTTCGTCAGTTAATGTTCCTGGGCGGACAATTGTGTAATTGAGTCCACTGTGAATTAAATGCTCATCAGCCATATGTTTTGCTACAAGATAAGGCTTTAAGTCACTATCTATCGCATCAGGATCGTCTGCACCAATAGAGCTGACCATAATAAAGTGTTTTACACCGTGCTCTTTAGAATAAGTTGCTGCTTTTGTCGCTGCCCACAAATCAATAAGTACGGTTTTATCTGTGCCTGTACTTCCACCTGAACCTGCTGCAAAGATAACTTGGTCGCAGCCATTAATGGCACTTGAAAAGTCACCTTCTAAATCCTGTTCAACAATACTTAAAAATGGGCTATCTAAATCACGCAGTTTGCTTTTGTCTCTTACAAGTGCAACAACATTTTGCTCATTTTCTAAAAGTAGTTTGGTAGCCATTTTACCAATTTGACCACTTGCGCCAATAATTAAAGTCTTACTCATAATTAATTCCTTCTCAATATAGTGTAAAGATTGTTCGTACAAACAGACCTTGGGGTAGGAAATTATTTTTAAAGAGTAAATGGGATTTAAACGAGCTTATTTAAAAAAACATATTAGTGAAAAGTTATTACTTAACTGAGTATTAAAATTAGCTATTTTTTAAGGCGTTTTTTAGAACTTTTTACTCGATCATTATACTTACTTCGGTTACAAGGCTACGGTGGTATAAGCCAATACGTACACTGCGTTCTTGGTAATTACGGTAAAGGGCTTTGTAGGTATTATTACCTTTAAATTTTATTGCGAATAAGGTCACGAACAATAAAGCGGCCTGGGTGAATAGCTTGGCTTACGCGTTCGCTTAGTGGGCGAGGTTCATTGTTTAAACTACTAATTATGTGCTCGGCAGATAGCGGTGCACTGCATAATGCTCGCGCGCCAAAGCCGGTAAAAATATGCAGGCCCTGTTGTGGTTTTTTTAATGCTTGGTATTGATAGCGCTTACCCAAACGTAAATTAGCAAATGCATGTGTATAGTCAGTTTGCTCCACCCATTCACCGGCCATAGGTAAATGGTCAATAAAACTACAGCGAACAGCGGCTTTAGCTGAGCTAATTTTGCCTAAGCTGGTGGCAAATTCAGTGTTGTTATAAAAGCTCAGCAGTTGCTCGCGGTTGGTTTGATTATCTTGCTCGGTCACTTCACGACTTTTACTGTTTTTTTCAAAGGTGGCGCCCATACAATGGTGATCTAAATAAGCTGGGGTGAAATACCCCTTATGACACAACACGGTTTTTAGCTTACGTGATTGCGTGCTTGCTTGAACATGTGACACCTGTCCGCGTACGCCAACAATAGGGAGCGTTTTAGTTTGCGCAAATGCATCGCTGTGTTCACCGGCGCAAATAATCACATCGCTAAAAGGGCCAAATGTTTGTTTTTGCGTGGTTAAGTACCAGCCATCGGGTTGTTTGTTAAGTTGCTCAATGTGGCAATTAAATAGGCTCTCAAACTCATTTAATTGCTGTGCGGCATCTAACATAGCACTGACTAACTGGGGGGGATTAACCCAGCCGCCTTGTTCAAAAAACACCCCTGAGTAACCTGTTTTAACCCCAGCAATAGCATCACCCTCATCAGCAGTCACATTTCGCATAAGCTGCTCTGGCCACAGTTGTTTATCAGCGAGATTTTGATGACGCTCTGCCAATGGTTTTTTTACTGCATGTTGCAGCACACCACACCACTGGTGATCAAACAAAAAGCCATTGTTGAGTAATTGATTGTAAAGCCGCTTTGCGTATAAAAAACTATGGGCAAATAGTTCACTGTGTGGCGAATTTTTTGCTTGTAAATGCGGATATATCGCCCCTTGTACATTGTGAGATGCCCCCATGGCCGGTTGTTTATCTTGGCAAAATAAGTGGCTTGGTATACCGCGTTTCGCGAGGCTATAAAGAATACAACTGCTCGCTATACCACCGCCAATAACAGCCACATTGGTAAGGGGAGAGAAGTGATGCTCAAAATAGGCGGGGGCCGATTGTTTTGAATTAGCCTGAGCGAGTGTGCCAACTAGCATCTCTCGTTTTCGGCCAAAGCCTTTGGCTTTTTGCATGCTAAAGCCTGCTTCAATTAAGCCCCGACGAACAAAGCCCGCAGCGGTAAACGTGGCTAATGTCGCGTTGCATCTGGAAATATCAACCATGGCGTTAAATACACTTTGCTGCCACATGTCGGGGTTTTTACTCGGTGCAAAACCATCTAAAAACCATGCGTCAACGAGTCCACTTTGTGGGTAGCTCATGCTATTAATACATTCCAGCACATCACCAAAGTAGAGGTCGAGCACCACAAGGCCATTGGCAAATTCAAGGCGATGACAACCGGTTAAATTAATCGGGTAGTGGGAGACGAGTTGGGCGCTTAAATGACTTAAACTAGGCCAAGCTTGCAAGGCTTGTTTTAAATCATTTACGCTAAGTGGATATTTTTCAAAAGAAATAAAATGCAGTCGTTGCACGTTATTAGACTGTTGACTTTGAACTTGTGGGCATTGCAGGTGGTCATAAAACTGCTGCCATGCATTTAAAAAATTAAGCCCTGTACCAAAACCGGTTTCGGCTATAACAAAGTGCTCACGGTCATGATTTTGTAACCGTGACTCTATATTGTTTTGTTGATAAAACACATAATGAGACTCAGCGAGGCCGTCGTCATTAGAAAAATAAACATCATCAAAGTCATTAGCAACCGGTGTCCCTAAATCATTAAAGTGTATGTGGGCGTTTTTTATCATGACCAATTCAATTTTATAGATAATTTTTTAATTATTTTACGTGTTTTCTTTGAAATAGTCTGGCGTTATTTATAAGCTGTAGGTTCAGAGTACAAGTGTACGCTAGAAAGCTGACCACTTAGGTGATTAAATTCGCGTAAAATAGAACACAATTAAGTATTAAGCTAAGGGAATTACCCATGAGAAGAGCCGTAATAACAGGCATCGGTGTTGTATCAAGCATCGGCAATAATAAAGAAGAAGTATTAGAGTCACTAAGAGCGGGTAAAAGCGGTATTGCTTTTAACCAAGAATTTGCTGATTACAAATTGCGCAGCAATGTATCAGGTAAAATTGATATTGATGTTAAAGAGCATGTTGACCGCAAAGCAATGCGCTTTATGGGTGATGCAGCGGCTTATTCTTATATCTCAATGGCACAAGCGATTGAAGATGCGGGCCTTAGCGACGAACAAGTATCAAACGAGCGCACTGGTTTATTAGTGGGTTCTGGCGGCGGTTCATCAAAATGGCAAGTAGAAGCGGCCGATATCCTTCGCGAAAAAGGCGTTAAGCGCGTTGGCCCTTACATGGTGCCACGTACTATGGCGAGCACCACCTCGGCTTGTTTAGCAACGCCATTTAAAATTAAAGGCGTTAACTATTCAATTAGCTCTGCGTGTGCAACCTCTGCGCATTGTATTGGCCATGCCGTTGAGCAGATTCAACTAGGCAAGCAAGACGTTATTTTTGCAGGTGGGGGTGAAGAACTTCACTGGACGCTAGCGATGGAATTTGACGCTATGGGCGCGCTTTCGACTAAATATAACGACACACCTGAAAAAGCATCACGTACATACGATGCTAACCGTGATGGTTTTGTGATTTCAGCCGGTGGCGGTATTGTGGTTGTTGAAGAGCTAGAACACGCACTTGCACGTGGCGCGCACATTTATGCTGAAATTACCGGTTACGGCGCAACCTCAGATGGTTACGACATGGTTGCACCATCAGGTGAGGGCGCAGTACGTTGTATGCGCCAAGCAATGCAAAACGTTGATAGCATTGATTACTTGAATACCCATGGTACGTCAACACCCGTAGGCGATGTGAAAGAGCTGGGCGCTATTCAAGAAGTATTTGGTGGTAACTCGCCAATGATCAGCGCAACTAAAGCAATGACAGGCCATGCACTGGGTGCGGCAGGTGTACACGAAGCCATCTTTTCATTGCTAATGCTTGAGCATGGTTTTGTTGCGCCATCTATCAATATTGATGAGCTTGATGAGCAAGCAGCGGGCTTGAACATTGTAACTGAAGCCAAAGACGTTGAACTAAATACGGTTATGTCTAACAGTTTTGGTTTTGGCGGCACCAATGCCACATTAGTAATGAGCAAATACAAAGGCTAAGTAAACCTTTAACTATTTTAAAGCCGAGCAAAATGCTCGGCTTTTTCGTTTGTGCAAATAGGCGGTTGTTCGTTACAATAAGGTCCCATTTTGCCAAACGGATTCACAATGAAAATTCTTGCCGATCAAAATATGCCTTTAGTTGAGCAATTCTTTAAAGATATGGGTGAGGTTGAACGATTTGATGGCAGGCAATTAACTCCAGAACAACTCATTGATGTTGATGTATTACTCACTCGTTCAGTCACGCAGGTCAATAGTGAATTATTAGCACAGGCTAATAAGCTAAGCTTTGTAGGTACAGCCACTATTGGTGTGGATCATATTGATACCGATTTGCTCAACGCAAAAAATATTGCTTTTACCAGTGCACCAGGCTGCAATGCGATTGCGGTTGCTGAATATGTGATCAGTAGTTTATTTGCATTAAGTCAAGAAAACGCCAGCCCATTAAGCGGGAAAACAATTGGTATTGTGGGTGTGGGTAATATTGGTAGTTGCCTCGCGCACAAGCTAAAAGCACTTAACGTTAATTTACTATTGTGCGACCCAATAAAGCATGAGCAAGGGCTATTACCCGAGCACGTTGAGCTTGATGAGCTATTAGCGCAGTCAGATATAGTCACGTTTCATGTGCCGTTAGTAAAAACAGGTACGCATAAAACACTGCACATGCTTGATAAAAAGCGCTTAACTACGCTTAAACCTGGACTTACTTTAATTAACGCCAGCCGAGGTGATGTGATTGATAATCAAGCATTACTTGAGGTGATGGAAGCAGGCGCTGAGCTCGATTTAGTGTTGGATGTGTGGGAAAACGAACCTAACATTTTAACCGAGTTACTTGAGCATGTTCGCTATGCCAGTGTGCACATTGCCGGACATACTCTTGAGGGTAAAGCTCGGGGTACACAAATGTTGTATCAAAGCTTGTGTGAGCTAAAAGGGGTTAACGCAATAAAATCACTTGATGATTTTTTACCGCCTCCTGCAATTAAAAAAGTCGCCCTAGGAAGTAGTTTTAGCGAAATAGATATAGCTCGTTTAGTGCATTTAGTTTATGACGTACGCCGTGATGACGGCATTTTACTGCGTCACTTGGCCGATGAAGGCTTTGACAGTTTACGAAAAAATTATCCAACCCGACGTGAATTTAGCACCGTGGTGGTTGAAGGTGATAGCACCGAGCTTGCTGCACTTGCGCAGCTTGGTTTTACTACAGCAAACTAATTTAATTAGCACGGTTGTTTTAATCGTGCTTACAGAGGATGAAATATGTCGCAAAAATATAACGTTGCCGTACTCGGCGCTACAGGCCTTGTAGGTCGTCAAATCATTGAAACTTTGGAAGATCGTAAATTTCCGGTCGATCAGCTGTTTTTATTAGCAAGCAGCCGCAGTGCTGGCGAAGATATAAAGTTTCGTGGTGAGACCATAGAAGTACGTGATGTTGAAGGCTTTGACTTTAGCCAAGCGCATATCGGTTTATTTTCTGCTGGTGGCAGTGTATCTGAAAAATATGCCCCTATTGCCGCAGACGCTGGCTGTATCGTTATTGATAACACATCGCACTTTAGAAATGACTTTGAAGTGCCGCTTATTGTGCCAGAAGTAAATGCATCTAGCTTAGCCGATTTTAGAAATCGTAATATTATTGCCAACCCTAATTGTTCAACCATTCAAATGATGCTTGCGCTTAAGCCTATTTATGATGCATACGGCATTGATCGTATTAACGTTTCAACTTACCAAGCGGTGTCGGGAGCGGGTAAAGAGGCAGTTGATGAACTGGCTAAACAAACTGCAAATTTAATGAATGCACGCCCAATGGAAAACGAAATATTTCCTAAGCAAATTGCGTTTAATGTAATACCGCAAATCGATAGCTTTGAAGATAACGGCTATACGCGCGAAGAAATGAAAATGGTAAACGAAACGCATAAAATTTTAGGCGATACAACCATTGCGGTAAACCCGACTTGTGTTCGCGTCCCTGTATTTTTTGGTCATTCTGAGTCAATTAATATTGAAACGCGTATGCCTTATGATTTTGAGCATGTAAAGCAACTATTGAGTGATGCGCCAGGTGTTGAGCTAATTGATGATGCTGGCGATTACCCAACGGCTGTGTCGGATGCCAGTGGTAATGATACTGTTTATATCGGCCGTTTACGTGCTGATATTTCACACCCACATGGATTAAATATGTGGGTAGTAAGTGATAATACCCGTAAAGGGGCTGCAACCAATAGTGTACAAATAGCAGAAGAACTGATTGCTAATTATATGTAATTAGCCTGAAAATAGTGATAATTTCAATAAACGGCAAACCACAGTGGTTTGCCGTTTTTTTATGCTTTAACCGCCATTTTTTTGCCACTTATTAACTGAGAGAGTGTAAACATCTTGATAAACAACATAAAAACATTTTTATCATGATGTTTAAGGTATTTATTTTCAATGCGTTGCGATGGATATTATGGCTTAACTGGTTTATAGTTTGTAACTGGAATAGAGCTTGCAATAAAAATAGATTGTAATAAAAATGTGCGTTGGCCACGTGGCTAACAACGGCAAGAATAATCAATGTTTAAGCGCCAATTTTAAAGCGCTGCGTTAACATTTAAACATTAAAGGATCAGCATGCGCGGTTTCGTTTCACTTATTATATTAGCGTCTGCACTGATGGTAACGACTGTTTACTCTCAAGACAGTACCCAATTAAGAGGGCCTAAAGGCGCAGATTACGGCGCGCAGGGTCGCTCTATTGGGCCAATAAAACCAACCGATACACTTTGGCGTATTGCCGTTAAAGTTCGCCCAGATAACTCAGTCAGCATTTATCAAGTTATGCAGGCCTTGTATAACAAAAACCCCAACTCATTTTTAGAACAAAACTTAAATCACATGCAAAGTGGTTCGTATTTAAAAATACCTACTTTGGCAGAAATTAGACGAGTAAACCCGCAATTAGCTAAGCAACGTTCTGAGCAAGACGATGAACTGTGGGAAAAAAAGAAAAATGGCACACTCACTCAAGCAGAGATCAATTCAGCACAAACACAAGTAACCCAAGCCCGCAAAGCAGACGTTGATGAAGCCAAAAAAGAATTACAACAAGAATTAAAAGCGATTAAAACAGATCAAGGTAATAAATTAGTTGAGCTTCAGCAGCAGTTTAAAAGTTCGGTTAGTAACGTAGAAGAGATTTTAGTTGAAAACAACAACCTTAAAAAACAGCTGACAGGTATTTCAAACGAGTTAGAAAACGTTCGTTTACAACTAGGCCAAGATAGTGAAATTCAACAACAGTTAAAAGAATTAATCGTTAAGCAAAACGAGATCATTGCACAGCAAAAATTAAAAGATGCAGAGCAAGAGAATGAATTTAGCTTTGCTGCATTACTCTCGAACCCTTTGGTACTCATTTTATTAATGACCATTCCAGCGTTGTTGATTATTTTTGCTGTAGTTATGTGGCTGCGTAAGCGTGGTAATAACCAAGAGCCTGAGAGTAACGATGATGAATTTATACCACAAGCGCCTGCTTATACTGACCCTCTAGATGAAATGCCAGAACCCACGCTTGACGAAGCGCCTGCTCCCGATCCACTTGATGATTTAAGTGTGCAGTTAGATGAGAACATGGATGACGTATTACTTGATGATGATGTGGAATTTAATGATGATCTCGATGATGACAGTTTATTAGATCAAGATGAGTTAGAAAGCTTACTTAATGATGATGTTGTTTTTGAGGATGAAAATACTGAGGGCGATGAACTTGATGTTTTCATGCAACAAGATTTTGATAGCCCTGATGAGGATGACACGGGCGATACAATTAATCTTGACGAATCGGATGATATTTTAAGTGCGGATGATTTAGATAGCCTGTTTGATGAAGAAGATGACGATTCATTGCCTGATGAACCCCAAGGTGAATCGAATGATGATATGGCTGCACTCAGTGAAGAGCTCGCCGAAGAGGGCGAAGACTTCGACATTGATGATTTACTCGATGAAAATAATGAGCAGGCAACTGACACATCAGCAGACGATGACGAATTTGATATTGACGACTTACTTGATGCTGAGCAACCCGCTGCTGCAGAGAGTGAAGAAGTCGATATTGACAGCTTAGTTGATGAAGATGACGAATTTGACATTGATGACTTGCTTGATGCAGAGCAACCCGCTACTGCACAGAGTGAAGAAACTGATATTGACAGCTTAGTTGAAGAAGATGACGAGATTGACATTGATGACTTGCTTGATGCAGAGCAACCCGCTGCTGCAGAGAGTGAAGACGCGGATATTGACAGCTTAGTAGATGAAGATGACGAAGTTAATATTGACGATTTACTTGATGCAGAACAATCGGCTACTGAAGCTCAAAGTGAAGAGCCAGACATCGACAGCTTAGTAGATGAAGACGAAGTAGATATTGACGATTTACTTGATGCAGAACAATCGGCTACTGAGGCTCAAAGTGAAGAGCCAGATATCGACAGCCTAGTTGATGAAGACGAAGTAGATATTGACGATGTACTGGATGCGGAGCAACCTGAAAGTGATGTTCATGATTCTGAAATAGATCATGCATTGGCGGACTCAATTGAAGATTTAACTGACGCGCAAGAAGAGTTAAATAGTGAAGATGTAGAATCTATCGCTTCATCTTTTGCTGAGCCAGAAGTAGAGCCAGAGCCAGGCGTTGAAGCTGAGCCAGGCGTTGAAGCTGAGCCAGGCGTTGAAGCTGAGCCGGAGCTTGAAGTAGAACCAGAGCTTGAAGCTGAACCTGAACCTGAACTTGAAGTAGAGCCTGAGCTTGAAGCAGCAGAGCCAGAACTTGAAGCTGAACCTGAACTTGAAGTAGAGCCTGAACTTGAAGTAGAACCTGAACTTGAAGTAGAACCAGAGCTTGAAGCAGAGCCAGAACTTGAAGTAGAGCCTGAGCTTGAAGTAGAGCCTGAACTTGAAGTAGAACCTGAACTTGAAGTAGAACCAGAGCTTGAAGCTGAGCCTGAGCTTGAAGCAGAGCCAGAACTTGAAGCTGAGCCAGAAGTTGCAGCTGAGCCAGAAGTTGCAGCTGAGCCGGAGCTTGAAGAAGAACCTGAACTTGAAGCTGAGCCGGAGCTTCAAGCAGAACTTGAACCTGAGCCTGAGTTTGACGTTGGATCTGAAGGTGATTTCACCGATACGTCTTCTACATTACTCGATCCAGAGGATGCCTTAGATGAATATAACGATGAAAACCTTGAAAGTATCGATGATCTGTTAAGTGAGTTAGAACAACCAACCGACGACTATGTGGAAACACCAGATTGGTCAGTTGATGGTGTAGATGATGAACTTGAAGCAGAGTCAGAACTTGAAGCGGAACCAGAGCTTGAAGCAGAGCTAGAACTTGAATCTGAATCAGAGCTTGAAGTAGAGCCAGAACTTGAAGAAGAACCAGAGCTTGAACCAGAAATTGAAGCGGAACCAGAACTTGAAGTTGAGCCAGAGCTTAAAGAAGAGCCTGAGCTTGAAGTTGAACCAGAACTTGAATCAGAGCTAGAGCTTGAAGCTGAGCCGGAGCTTGAAGCTGAGCCGGAGCTTGAAGCTGAGCCGGAGCTTGAAGCTGAGCCGGAGCTTGAAGC
>NZ_JQFL01000026.1:0-8279 GCF_000764215.1 Pseudoalteromonas sp. ND6B | reverse complement strand
TAACCTCAGATCTGCATAAGAATTAAAGCCGAGTCACTTTAATACTCGGCTTTTTAGTCTGAAAGGTATAGGCAATTAATCCAGCCATTAAATTAACCATAAATGAGATGCAGCTGCGGTGCCTTGTATGGTCTATTTGAGCCATATTTTTCAGTTGGTCGAAAACTGTTTCAATGATAAAACGCTTTGATAACATCGCTCTATCCCAAGATGATATTGGCTGACGTTTCATATTACTTCGTTGACCTGTAATAAAATCAATGCCTTGCTCAGCAAGTTCCGCTTTTAGGTTTGCAGATACATAACCTTTATCAGCGTATAAACTACCTGTAACATTATCGACCATATCTAACACCGGCTGTCTATCATCAACATTCCCAGCTGTCACTTTTACTGCTAATAAACCACCTTCATCATTCATGATGAGGTGAAGTTTAAACCCATAAAACCAGCCCATTGTTCCTTTACCCCGCTTGGCTTTTCCCGCGAAAACTTGGTGGCGAGGAATACGCATGTTGTGACACACCTTGAGAGAAGTAGAATCGATAAATGCAATGCCTGTTGGTTTATCAAAGCGCTGCTTCAGATAGCTACACAGAGCAGGTAACGTGGCTTGAAGTAACTTCAACATACGTGTATAACTGACTAAATCAGGAAAATAATGTCGCCAATACTGACAAACAAATTTGGTGTAGTAAGTTTTAAAGTCGCGATAACCTGATTGATGAATAGTCATCACTTCGCTAGAGGATAGTCGAGACGGCTTAATGCGTTGCTTCTCACCTGATTCTATTAGGTGTTTAAGCCACTGAGGTTCAAACAATAAACAAAAATCATCGACATCTACGTAAATTGCATCTAAGTTATTCATGCCCTTGCCTCGGTAATCTTATGTTTCTTGGTCGAAAGATCTGATCACCGCAAGGGCATTTAGTTCCATTTCTTATGTGCAGCTCAGGTTAACCTAGGTACTTTCTTGATAAGCAAATAATAACAGCGGGGTGCCCATTATATTTTAACCTAAGGGTTTCAATGGTATGCTATTGTTTTGTCTTTTGAGTAATTATAATGGATGCTATTGAGCTTTTATTAACCCGCCAGTCAGATGCAAAACTGACAGAGCCAGGCCCTAATGAAGAACAACTAAACATTATTCAGCAGGCTGGGCTCAGAGTTCCTGATCATGGCTGTATTGCGCCTTGGCAATATATTATTGTTCAAGGGGATGCACGTCATAAGTTGGGTGAAATTTATTATCAAAGCGCTTTGGCCGAGCAGCAAGCTGAAAAAGTAATTAATCGCGCTAAAGAGTTACCCCTTAGAGCACCCATGATCATTATTGCCATTGCAAAATATCAACAACATCCAAAAGTACCAAGAATAGAACAAGTTCAAAGTGCAGGCTGTGGCGTGCTGGCTATGCAACAAGCCGCATTTTCACAAGGGCTTGGCGGTATTTGGCGCACAGGTTACTTTGCACAAAGCCCCAGTGTTAAACACGCGCTTAACTTAAACAATGATGATGAAATAGTGGGTTATTTGTATTTAGGGACGCCAGCAGTTGAGTGTAAAAAGTCACCGCGCCATAAACCAGAAAACTATTTTAGTTTTTTGTAGCAATAGGATGAACTTTTTATATTCAATATAGTCATAATTCATTAAGTTAATCGTGTTATACTACCGCGGTTAATATTGTAGCTGCGAGAAGCGCACGGAAGCACCATACGCAATAAATCTTCTTCAGTTTGTTTTTTAATCGGTTGTTTTTTGGTAATGTATGGAAAGTATTACCAATAATAACGATAAAGAAGACGAAAATGATGGGAAATTTATTTTTACGTGAAAAAGAAAACTGGTTTGCTTGGTCAATCTGGGGTGTTGTTGGCGCGCTTGCGACATTTTATGTTGCAATGAATACACAAGCAGCTCAATTTATTGCTGCAAGTGCGATGGGTGTCCTAGTACTGCTAACATGGTGGATGCAACAGTCTCGACGATTTGATTTTGGCAGAGCCTTTAAAATATGCTGCTATGTTCTATTATTCACCGTCCTACCTTCGTTTGTGTTAGTTGTGATCCCAAGTGATGATTTAAACCGCTTCGATTTAATATTTCAAAGTATTGCATTTTTAACTGCCAGCTTACTGGTGTGTTTAGTATGTTCTTGGATTGCCCGCAGACCTAAACAATATTACTAGGGTTTATGACTATCCTGATTTATTTAACCGGTTTTAGTAAAATAGGGCTTTACAAGCTAAGCGTATGATCTTATTATGCGCGCCGTACGGAGAGATGGCAGAGTGGTCGAATGCACCGGTCTTGAAAACCGGCAGGGGTTTATAGCCCCTCTAGGGTTCAAATCCCTATCTCTCCACCATTATTTAAAAAACCGCCTTATTGGCGGTTTTTTGCTATCTGGAGCTTTATTATGTCACAGTCCCCGGAGTTATCCTTTTCTAAACGTTTACTCAAGCACATCCTGCTATGGACTGTGTTTGGTTATTGTTACCAAAGTGCCATATCGTTATTACAAAAAATGGCCATTGATGCATACCCAGATAATGCGCTGATGATGACTTTCTTATATGGCATCGGATTTAATCTTTTATCCGGGCATTTAATCACAAAATACGATCATTTTTGGCCAGTGTGGGGTGCGTTTTACATTGGCATTATCGGTTTGGTGGCTGTGCCTCTTTTACTGGTCGGTGTGGCTGGATTATTGTCGATGAGCTTACTTGTTGGAATTTTGCTCAGTTTACCTGTATGTACCTTTGCTATTGGTTTAATTAAAGAAAAACTCAATAAAAACTAGCCCCAAACGGCTTTTATTTTGTGATAGCATATACGGGTCTTTTAACTAACAAAACGTGAATAACACATTATGTCAGATAATTTTACTACAGATGCTGAAAAAGCAAGTTACGGTATTGGCTTACAAATGGGTGAGCAACTTAAGGCTAACCCTTTTGAAGGTTTAAACTTAAATTCAGTATTTGAAGGCATGAAAGATGCGTATGCAGGCAGTGCTTTTCAAGTAGAGATCCCTGAGATCCAAGCTGCATTTGAGAAAATCAACGAAGAGATCCAAGCTCGTCGTGAAGAAGAAGCTAAAGTATTGGCTGCTGAAGGTATTGCATTTTTAGAAGAAAACGCAAAACGTCCTGAAATTACAGTTACTGAGTCAGGTCTTCAGTACGAAGTACTTGCAACAGGTGAAGGCGAAAAGCCAACTGCAGAGTCTACAGTACGTGTTGATTACCACGGTACTTTAGTAAACGGTACTGTTTTTGATAGCTCATACGAGCGCGGTCAACCTGCTGAATTCCCAGTAGGTGGCGTGATCAAAGGTTGGACTGAAGCATTACAAATGATGCCAGTAGGTACTAAATGGCGTTTATACGTTCCTCATGAGCTTGCTTATGGTGAACGTGGTGCCGGTGCTGCAATCGCACCTTACTCAACTCTAGTATTTGACGTTGAGTTACACGCAATTCTTTAATTAGAATTTAGTTGTAAAAAAACCGCATTCATTATTACGAATGCGGTTTTTTATTGTCTGATTAAAGAGCGCGTTTTAAAAGTAGCCTCTAACGCCAAATTGGAAGTTACGTCCAGGAAGAGGTGCCGTATCTTTAATAAATGAACTATGCACGAAACCAAGCTCATCAGTTATATTATCAACACTTAGGTATAGCTGCGTGCCAACCTCGCCTAAATCAAGCTGATAATTGGCTTGTAAATCAATTAATGTATAGCCATCCGTTGCCGTTTCGTAAGCACTAATATCATTTTGCTCAAAGTAATGGGTTCCTGTTAAGGTAAATTGCGCATTACCTAGGGTATATTGTAGTTCTGAGCCCAATTTATTGGCAGGGATACGTGGTAAATTACCTTCATTATCTTTTAGTTTGGCGCGAGTAGAGTCACCAAATACTTTTACCATGGCGCTGGGGTTTATTTGATAATGTGCATCAAATTCAAAACCATAAAGCTGCGCATCTTTACTGGTAAATTGATAAACATCAATTGCATCGCTGTGTCCATTGGCAGCAGACTCAAAGCCATCCATCTCATCAAACACTAATCCGGTGTTTTGTTGATAATAAAAGTTTTTAATATCGTTATAGAAAAAGTTGACGGTGTAGCCAAAGTCACCGCTAAAACGACGTAAACTAATATCAAGATTGGTAGAGGTCTCTTGTTTAATTTCTTCAGGTTCAAAATGCGCTTCTGCCCCTTCAATATGATAGCCCAAGCCAAGCTCATAAGTACCTGTGGCAACATGCAAACCATTAGAGAGTAATTCAGCTGAAAGTGGCGCACGCTCTGAATGTGATAAGCTAACGGCTAGGTTGTGACTTGGCATATACTCCCAAATCGCACCGGCTGAGGCACTTACATTAGTAAAGCTTTGGGTGTAGTTAATGGTCTCATCTGCCGATACAGGTTGTTCATCATGGCTGTGCTGATGTGTATCTACATCACTTTTGATATCATAATCTTCTAGGCGGGCGCCAAGCTCTACGGTGACATCGCCAAATGTGCGTTCTTCAAGTAGATATAACGCATGGGTGGTAGTGACACTTGCAGGCGTAAACGCTTCTTCGCCAATTGCATCGTAATCAGATTCACTATAGTGATAGCCAATCATGCCATGCCATTGGCCTAACTGATGCTCTACATTTAAACGTGCTTCAGTGGTTTCGTTACTAAATGTGGTGCCAATCGCGCCATCTTCAATTTCACTGTGAGTGTAGTCGGTGTAGCCAAGACGAAGATTAATCGATTCAATCCAGTTATCATGAAATGCATAGCTTACCAGTCCTTGCCAACGATCTTGCTCTAAATGAGCATAAACGGGAGTTTCTGCGTGTTCTTCATCCGCGTGCGTTTCATGATCGCCTTCTTCTTCATGGGCATGACCGTGATCATGTGAATGCCCAGGAATGCCATAATCTGTTTCAATATTGCCGTATGAAAAGCCAACAGTTAAATGCTCACCGACATAGCTGGTACCAAAGTTTACTGTTTCACTGTCGATAAAGGTATTTTCAACTGAAGTGGCTGTTTCTTCATCGCCCTCAATGTGTACTTCACCTTCTTCATGTTCATCCGGTAGGTTAAAGCGAGGCGTTTGATAGTCATCACCACTGCGTTTGGTGCCATCAAAATGAAAATTAAAATTATTGTTGCCTGTTTCTAATTTTGCCGCATAAGTGTTCGCATTTGAAACGGTATCGTGTGTGTATTGTGCCGCTCCCGAGAGTGCGTCAATATTATTGGTTGGAATACGGTTATCAACCACATTTACTACACCGCCAATCGCACCAGAGCCATATAGTAGGGTGCTTGGGCCTCGTAGTACTTCAATTTGTTCAGCGGCTAAGCTATCACTTGATGTTGCGTGATCTGGACCAATACGTGATGCATCACTGCTATCTAAACCGTTTTGAGTAATTTTAACACGAGGACCACCTAGGCCACGAATAATCGGACTTGAAGAGACAGGGCCGAAATAACTCGCGTTTACTCCTGGTATTCCTTTAAGTGTTTCACCTAGGGTCGGTTTCGCTTTATTTTTTAGTTCATCCCCTGATAGTACGCTTACAGGTGAAATCATTTCTAAGCTATTTTTATGCAGTGCCGAGGCATACACAACAACAGTTTCAACCGAAGACGGCTTTAATGTAACAGTAATTGTATCGTTTACATTCTCAAGCGATATACGTGAATCGATGTAGTTATCTTTACTAATATGTAATTGGCTTTTAGCATCTATATCGATGCTAAACTGACCTTGTTCATTGCTTTTCACGCTTTGTGACTTTCCATGAACATGAATAGTTGCATTAGCAATAGGTTGTTTTTTTGAATCTGTTACTGTGCCGTTAATCGTTGCTGCTAGGGCAGAGTGAGAACACAAAACAGACAGTAGCGCTGAGGATATGAGTGTTAACTTTGTCATAATTACTTCGAATCGTGGTTGTTATGTTGTGATATAATATAACACTACAAAATGGCATCATCAACAATGTTATACTATAACTTTTAATTTTGCGTTGAATGGCAAAATAATCGCGTTAAATTTACATTACCAGCTCATTATTACAGATCAGTGCATTTGTTATATTTATTCGCTTAAGAGCGGCTGTCTATCATTAGTATGTCTAATTTTTTTTGTGCTTTGAAAGGATTTTGTTTATCGATTGGTTCAAGCATTTCACAGTCATCGTTTATCATTTCTGAAATTAAACTTGGGTAGTGTCGGCAATCTTGAGGACGGTCATGGTAAATACTGCATGTATATTTATCTTTTTCTTGTGGATATTTTTTACTGCTAAGTACTAAAAATGGGCATTGCGTTAATTGCTCGCCTGTTTTGGGATCAAACCATAACTGATCGTTTTTAACATATTGAAATATTTCTGGGTTGAATAACGCCCACATTTCAATTTCATCCTGATTTGTATCTAAATCTGCCGCACCATATTTAGTGCAGCATTTACCGCATTGATTGCAATTTTGCATAGGGTAGGTATTTACTATTGCGACTTAAATTAAGCGTTAAGTGTAGCACTGTAATATCCAGGTTTTTAAATTAAACCTCTGTTTTTATCGCTTATAATACTTTTGTAACAACGCAGCGCTTAATAATAATGTACTATTAGGGAATATATTTCGAATACGATGCCTTTAATAAGTCAAAAAAGGCGCGTTAATAAGGTAGCGAGTAATTATGAATACTAAAGTATACAAAGCGGTTCACGATTTGGCGGAAAAGCTGATGGCAGCGGCTAATAAAAATGATACTAAACAGTTTGAATCTTTATATGCTGAGCTAAAAGCTATTTGTATTGAAAACGAAAATACAGCGAAAGATCACCCTGTTCAGTGGGAAACATTGGCTGATTTCACCGAAGAGCTAGAAGAAGCTATCGAGACTTACGAAAAAGCGTTACAGAAGTCGATAGAAATTAATAACAAAGATCATATGTCGTCTGTTGCCTTTTCTATGGCTACTTTACAGCTTGAGCTGGGTGATAAAGAAGCGGCAATTAAAAATCTGCAAGATGCTAAAATCAGTGCGAATAAAATTGAAGACAAAGAATTAAAATCAGAGATCCATGAGTTATTAGAATCATTGGTTGAAGAAGAAGGTTAGTTTAAAGCGTTACTTTGTATTTATCATTCTAATAAGCGTCAGTAATAATACCATTGGCGCTTTTTTATTGATAATAGCAAATTCTGCGTCATTAAATATTGATGCTTAAATTAAGTCACTAAGCAAATTTTTTGGAGTAAAAATGCTAGCGCAAATAGAACAATGGATTGATAAAACGAATAGTGAGTATGTTCATCAAAGAATATGCTGTGATACATTTGCTAGCGAATTTGCTGGCTTTTACCCGCATGATTTTTTGAAAACTGCATTTTATGTGGTTGTTGAACACATTCCCAAGCCTGACTTTGCTGGTTTACGTGAAATTGGTTTAAGCGATTTTATTGACATGGATGTAGCAGGGATCACGAGGGCGTTCAGAATTCTGTGTCAGCCTAAGTTGCTAAATATCTAGCACACCATCTAACCTACCTTCGAAGTGGATGGCCAATTGCGACAATGTCAGATTCCAATTATGGATTGGCATTGTCCATTTCTTCGAGGCATTCAATATGCCTGCATACAATAATTTCATCAAGCTGTTTTCATTAGGGAATGCTCCCTTAGTCTTGGTGAGTCGTCTAAACTGGCGATGTACAGCTTCAATTGCATTTGTGGTATAAATAGCTTTACGCACGTAATCTGGATACTTGAAGTAAACCGACAGATTGCCCCACTTACGACGCCAAGACTCGATAACGATAGGGTATAACTTGCCCCATTTGGCATCTAATTCGGCGAGAGCGGCTTCTGCTGCATCTTTAGTGGCTGCCTTATAAACGGGTTTCAAGTCAGCCATAAACTCTTTTTGGTGCTTTGAAGCAACATACTTCATCGAATTACGAATTTGATGAATAACGCACTCCTGCACTTCGGCGTCAGGATAGATTGTTGCTATTGCTTCAGGGAAGCCTTTTAGTCCATCAACACAGGCAATTAAAATATCGGATACACCACGATTATGTAAATCTGTTAATACTGATAGCCAATAGTTAGCCCCTTCACTTTCAGAGATATATAAACCAAGTAACTCTTTGCGGCCCTCGATATTGACACCTAGTACGGTATAAATAGCCTTACTCACGTAGCGCCCATTTTCTTTAATCTTATAATGAAT
>NZ_JQFL01000025.1:0-35524 GCF_000764215.1 Pseudoalteromonas sp. ND6B | reverse complement strand
TAACCTCAGATCTGCATAAGAATTAAAGCCGAGTCACTTTAATACTCGGCTTTTTAGTCTGAAAGGTATAGGCAATTAATCCAGCCATTAAATTAACCATAAATGAGATGCAGCTGCGGTGCCTTGTATGGTCTATTTGAGCCATATTTTTCAGTTGGTCGAAAACTGTTTCAATGATAAAACGCTTTGATAACATCGCTCTATCCCAAGATGATATTGGCTGACGTTTCATATTACTTCGTTGACCTGTAATAAAATCAATGCCTTGCTCAGCAAGTTCCGCTTTTAGGTTTGCAGATACATAACCTTTATCAGCGTATAAACTACCTGTAACATTATCGACCATATCTAACACCGGCTGTCTATCATCAACATTCCCAGCTGTCACTTTTACTGCTAATAAACCACCTTCATCATTCATGATGAGGTGAAGTTTAAACCCATAAAACCAGCCCATTGTTCCTTTACCCCGCTTGGCTTTTCCCGCGAAAACTTGGTGGCGAGGAATACGCATGTTGTGACACACCTTGAGAGAAGTAGAATCGATAAATGCAATGCCTGTTGGTTTATCAAAGCGCTGCTTCAGATAGCTACACAGAGCAGGTAACGTGGCCTGAAGTAACTTCAACATACGTGTATAACTGACTAAATCAGGAAAATAATGTCGCCAATACTGACAAACAAATTTGGTGTAGTAAGTTTTAAAGTCGCGATAACCTGATTGATGAAAGGCAATTAATATAGTCATCACTTCGCTAGAGGATAGTCGAGACGGCTTAATGCGTTGCTTCTCACCTGATTCTATTAGGTGTTTAAGCCACTGAGGTTCAAACAATAAGCAAAAATCATCGACATCTACGTAAATTGCATCTAAGTTATTCGTGCCCTTGCCTCGGTAATCTTATGTTTCTTGGTCGAAAGATCTGATCACCGCAAGGGCATTTAGTTCCATTTCTTATGTGCAGCTCAGGTTAGATAGCATCATTGGAAATTTTGAAAAAAAATTTCCCGGTTCCAATATAAATGAAGAATTAGTCATATCCCTTTTCGGACTTAGCTTTGATGAGTTCAAAGCCAAAATTTCTGACTGATTTTGTACAAATCCGTAAGTTGCCATTTAAAAATTTAGCGATATTATGAGTGAAAGGTTGTGCGGACAGCCTACGCCTACACATGTTTTTCGCCTTGAAAAACGTGAACAGTGAAGCGGAGCATCCGTAAAAATTTGGTTATTTGAACAATAAATAAAGCAATGTGTTGGTAGGCCATTGTTTATTGGAAAGTTGTTTGGAGAACTAAGTGATCTCACTTTATCAATTAAAGAATAAGCTCAATAAACAAGCAAAAGAGTTTGCTGAGTTATTAGAGTTTCCTGATCTTTACGCCCAAGGCCTGTGGGCTAGAGGTGTTTATAACTGCCCTCATTTTTCTGATACCCATAAATATCTCTCTGAAGTATTTGAAAAGAAAAAGCTGGACTCAATTCTAAAGCACGATTCCCTGAAATATTTAATGATCAACGAATACGATGATCAAGAAATTATTGAATCGCTTCATAAAGAAATTGAGTCAATGGCAAACCGTATTGAAAGCCTGATGCTGGTAGATATCGAAACATTAGAGTTAGTTTCAGTGATATACCAAGTTTTAGGGTTGCCTGAAAATGCCAAGTTTATTGTAAATACAGGTGCAGACTTCCGCTTAGAGTGGCGACCATACTTTGATGCCTTTGATGATCCGTTGATAGTTCAATATGCAGATTTAAAAGTTCATGGTTGTTATTTCAGGCTAATCGCTTGCAAGTTTCCGTTTGAAAAGCTTTCCTTGGATGACATTAGAAAATACATGTACATCAATCATGTAAACCATAATGGTGAGTTTGAAGGCTGTATTTCTGAAGGAAATACATTTTCTAAGCATGTGCACTGGCTGGTGTTGACACTTGAATTATTCAGTAGCGGCAAAGTAAATAAGGCTCAGTTCAATCCAACAACCTTCAAAATCGAAGGTATGCGCTATTTGGTATATGGCTTCCCATTGATTCCTTCCTTTGTATCTGATTGGCACAAACCTGATTTATGTCTACGAGTCAAAAATCTAGATGGCGATCAGAAGTTCATTGTTCGTATCGAACAGCAAGATCTTGTTTTTTATGCGAGGCGCGTTGATACCAACTTTTTTAACACAATCGATTATGAAAAATACATTTCGTTGTATCAATCTAGTGTTCTGTCACATTTTGATGCTGACAACAATTTGCTTAAAGTTGATGGGGTTAAATATCTAAGTTTTTTTCGTCCTTTTTCTGTAGAAGATATGAAAGGAGTTCAAGCATGAGACCTAGAGTAAAACTAACCAACGCAAAACTTATCTCAATTCAATCTGATACAGAGGAAAAAGTTGAACGGGTGCTTTACGGCACATTTGCTGACGAAAATGAAAATGGTAAAGAAGGAGATGCTTTATTCACGATAAAGGTTTTGGAAATCAATGGTCTAGAAAGTAAGTGCTTTGGTGTTGACTTTTATATCTTAGATGCTGAATCTAAAGAGTTTGATGTAAATGCATTTGAGTTTAATTTAATGCATGAGTGTATGTATTCTCCTAATGAGTTATTAGAGCTGCGAGATATGCTCCCGGCTAGTTATTAGTAAGGGAATACGTTGGATAGAATATATTTAAAGGATGCCTACATAGTATCTGTTTACGACTATAAAGAATTTGAAAAAATATTTCTTGGCGAGTTTTTATCAGGGGGGGTTATTGAAGATGAAACATTCAGGTTTCGGCCATTTCAGCAAATCGTGACTTCAAAGATTGTTAGCAAATCTGCTGATGAGGATAAGTTAGAAATATACACACATAGTGGGAGTTGTTATGTGATTGATGCTGACCATAAGTTAATTGATATTTCATTTGTTGAACTGGTTGTTATGAGAGCAGGAGCTTATTCGGCAGATCGAGTTTTAGAAATGAGAGAGCAACTTAAGTCTCAAAATAAAAGCCATTGAATAGCGAAGATAAGAAGTCTGATGAGATTATTATTTGTCACTTACCTCTTTGAAAAATTTGACGATAATCAAATATTCATAAATGTTTATACAGCATCAATTGACTTAGTCAAAAATTTGCATTAGTATTAGAGATGTATATTTGTAAGAGAATTTTATGTCTAAAGCATTTTCAAAAGTCTTAGTAATGACGCTTATGCTGGTTGCCTTTGTAGGGCAAGCATTTGCGTATTCTGCTATGCCTTGCGAAATGTCATCAGGTTCTCACGAATCACACATGAACATGAACATGAACATGAACATGAACATGGATCATGGTGATATGAATAAAAGCAGTAATGGTCAATCAGAAGATTGTTGTGACGTTGAATGTATTTGTCCTGCAAATGCTTGCTCATCTACGACAGTCCTAAATTCCAGTATTGATTCGACAGATATTCAAATATTCAGTGAATCTGTAGCTGCTCTGCAATCTAAACAACCTCATTCAATTTCCACTTCCCTTTATCGTCCACCAATTTTTGCCTAATACAGGATTAGTGCGTCCAAATTTCTCGCACATGTAATTAATTTTTCTGTTAGTCAATATAGCGTCGTAGCGCTATAGATATTTTCCAGCGATGTCTGGGGGCAAAAATGATCAATAAGTATTTAAAAATAGCAGTAGTAATGCTGCTTTCACCTGCGTTTGCAAACGCCAACGAACATAACCATGCACACAATAACGACGTAACACCTTTGGAGTTAATCGTTTATAAAACCCCTACTTGTGGGTGTTGTAAAAAATGGATAACTCATATTGAAGACAAAGGGATCGTTGCGCATTCCAAAGATTTCCGAAACATCGGCAACATCAAAACTAAGTATGGTATCAAACCTAATTACCGTTCATGCCACACGGCAGTGAGTAGAAATGGATTTGCCTTTGAAGGTCATATACCTGCTAAATTTATTCAGCAGTTCTTATCAGAAGAACATCCCAATGCGATTGGGCTTTCAGTTCCAGCAATGCCAGTTGGCTCTCCCGGTATGGAAGTCGATGACCGCTTTATGCCATACAACGTGTTAATTCTATTTAAAGATGGAACGAGCAAAGTCTATGCAAAAGTTAAGACATACGAGGAGCAATTCTAATGAAATTGAACTCTTCAAACCTTACTTCACTTTCAACTGCATTAATACTCGGCTTATCTGTATTCTCAGCTCAAGCTGAGAAAGTAGTGTCGCTTGAACAAGCTATCACCTTAGCTCAGCAAAATGATCCTTGGCTTCATGGTAGCCGATTGAAACAAAGTGCAGTTGAAAATAGAAGTATTGCTTCAGGTACTTTGCCTGATCCGAAAGTATCGCTAGGGATAATGAATTTACCAACAGATACTTGGGATTTAGATCAGGAAGGAATGACTCAGCTAAAGGTTGGCGTCTCTCAAATGTTTCCGAGAGGCGACAGTCTAGAGATCAAGAAAGACCAGTTACAAATTGAGTCCACGAAATTTCCACTGTTACGAGAGGATCGTAAAGCTAAGTTGAAAAGCCAAGTGTCACAACTTTGGTTAGATGCTTACTTAGCCCAACAAACTATTAAATTGATTGAAGATGATTGGTCTCTCTTTGAGCAGATGGCGGAAGTGGCTAAAGCTAGCTATTCAAACGTTGTTGGTAAAACTAGACAGCAAGATGTTATTCGTGCTCAGTTGGAAATCGTGCAGTTAGATGACAGATTAACTTCGCAAAAGCAGAAACTAGAAACGACAATCGCTCGTCTCAATGAGTGGCTTCATATTTACGATGCGGATCGTTTGAATGAATCATTCAACTTTGACGCGCAACCATTAGAGTTTAGGGTTTCTAAAAAGTTACCTGCAATTACTCTGAATAATCCAACAGTCCTAACAGCATCTAATTACTCAAGAAATCTATTGGCTCAGGAGCTTTCGAATCACCCAGCCATACTTGCAATTGATATAAAACGCAAAGCTTCAGAAAAAGGAATTGAGTTAGCCAAACAGCAATATGAGCCGCAATGGGGTGTTAATGCTAGTTATGCCTATCGCGACAATATGCCCTCTGGTGATAGCCGAGCTGATTTATTTTCTGTTGGGGTAACGTTTGATTTACCCTTGTTTACCGAGAACAGACAAGATAAGCAAGTTGCAGCTTCTATTGCAGATTCAGAGACTATTAAAACCGAGAAACTATTACTGACAAAGCAAATGATCAGTGTTTTAGAAAAAGAACTAAGACAGCTTAAACGCTTATCAGATAGACAATCTATCTATCAAGAACAACTCCTTAAACAAACTCATGACCAAGCAGAAGCGTCATTGACAGCCTATACAAATGATGATGGCGATTTTGCCGAAGTTGTTCGAGCAAGAATCGCAGAATTAAATGCCAGAATATCAGCCTTAAGAATTGATGTTGACGCACTTAAAACAGTTGCTCGTATCAACTATTTCTTTGCGCATTCTCAATCTAACTCAAATGCTGAACATAAGTCGATGCAAACTTCACACAAAACTAATCAGCACTTATCCAGTCAGCAATTTGGAGAAAAATAATGTCAACGAATACAAAAACAATTATTGCCATCATCATTGGGGCAGCACTTGGTGCTGGAGCATTGAGTTTATATCAAGGTACTGGCTCAAACAGTAATAGTAATGAAGCAACATCAGGAGAAAAAAAGCCTCTGTATTGGGTTGCACCGATGGATTCTAATTACCGCCGGGACAAGCCCGGTAAGTCGCCTATGGGGATGGATTTAATACCTGTGTATGAGGAAGAATCATCTGGTGATGACTTTGGCCCCGGAGCAGTAAAAATTGCGCCTCATGTAGTGAATAACCTTGGGGTTCGCACTGCACCTGTTGAACTGAAAAATATGCATACTGAAATCTCAACGGTAGGTTATGTTCAATATGATGAAGATAAGCTAATTCATATCCACCCACGGGTTGATGGCTGGATTGATAAACTTTACATCAAAGCAGCAGGTAACCCTGTAGAGAAAGGACAGCCTCTTTATACACTATATTCTCCTCAGTTAGTTAATGCTCAGGAAGAGCTGTTAATAGCGTTAAAGCGCAACAATAGTTCTTTAATTTCAGCAGCCAAAGATCGCCTAAAAGCGTTACAGCTTTCAGCAGACTTTGTTCAAAAGCTAGAAAAGACACGAAAGGTTCAGCAAACAATTACCTTTTATTCACCACAAGCAGGTGTTGTCGATGGTTTGAAGGTTAGAGAAGGTTTTTATGTAAAGCCGGGAAACACCTTATTAAGCATTGGCCAGCTAGATCAAGTTTGGGTTGAAGCAGAAGTGTTTGAACGTGACGCAGCCTTAATTAAAAAAGGACTTCCTGTATCAATGACACTGGATTATTTACCCGGTGAGGACTGGGCTGGTGTCGTTGATTATGTTTATCCAACATTGAACAGTAAAACACGCACACTCCGAGTGAGATTGAAATTTGATAACACAGACTATCAATTAAAACCAAATATGTTTGCACAAGTCTCTATTCACGCTAATCAAGCTGATAGCACCATCCTCGTGCCTAAAGAAGCCGTTATTAGAACAGGTAAACAGGACAGAGTAGTACTTGCGTTAGGTGATGGGCAATTTAAATCTATTGAAGTGACTATTGGCCGGGTTGATATCGACAGCATCGAAATATTAGACGGCTTAAATGAAGATGACGTTGTGGTGACATCTGCCCAATTCTTGATTGATTCTGAATCAAGTAAAAGCTCTGACTTTAAACGAATGACTCATGATGAAGTGCCTAACTCTGTTTGGATGCAAGGGGATGTTAATAGTGTTATGGCAGGGCACCGCATGGTTAATATTTCACATGGCCCTGCTGAAGCTTGGGATTGGCCTGAAATGGTTATGGATTTTACTGTGGCTGAAAAAGTCGATATTGACTCATTAAAGTCAGGTCAATCTTTGCACTTTGAAGTGAGCAAAACCGAAGACGGTGGATATGAAATTACTGGAATTCATATCATGAGTGAGCCTGGTGATATGAGTGAAGAAGTATCTTTTGCAACAGTATCAGGTCTAATTAATTCTATTAATGTTGATACGCGTGTTCTAAATATTAGCAGAGGCCCAATAGAGAAATGGGATAGACCTGCTGCGACGATGGATTTTATCGTCGCGGACAATATAGAAATGGTTGATTTCAATGTCGGTGATAATGTCACTTTCACTTTTGAGGTTAGAGATGACTTAGTTATCACTGACATTTCTCTTGAATCAGATGAACAACACGGCAAGGAAAATAAAGCTGCTGTTGATCATTCTAATCATTAAGTGGGAGAAAAATAATGATTGAATCAATTATTAGATGGTCTATCGGCAATCGTTTCTTTGTTTTGTTGATTACCTTAATTATCGCGTTTGGTGGTTTGTATTCATTACAAAAAACACCAGTAGATGCACTCCCCGATCTTTCTGATGTGCAGGTGATAATTAAGACGAGCTATCCGGGACAGGCACCACAAGTAGTGCAGGATCAAGTGACATTTCCTCTTACTACAGCGATGTTATCAGTGCCGGGGGCGCAAACTGTTCGTGGTTACTCATTTTTTGGTGATTCCTACGTCTACATTATTTTTGATGACGATACTGATTTGTATTGGGCTAGAAGCAGAGTACTTGAATACTTAAGCCAAGTAGCATCAAGCCTGCCTGATTCGGCAAAACCTCAATTAGGACCTGATGCAACAGGTGTGGGTTGGGTATACATTTACGCTTTAACAGATAAGTCTGGAAACCATGATCTAAGCCAATTAAGAAGCATTCAAGACTGGTTCTTAAAGTATGAACTACAAACTGTTCCGGGCGTGTCCGAAGTTGCCGCCGTTGGTGGTATGGTTAAGCAGTATCAAGTGCAAGTAGATCCTGATAAATTGAGAGCTTACGATATTCCTCTAAGTTTAATACAAATAGCCTTACAAAAAGGGAACAAAGAAACTGGCGCATCCGTTGTGGAAATGGCTGAAGCTGAATATATGGTTACCGCAACGGGGTATATTCAATCAGTTAGTGATATAGAGAAAATCCCACTTGGTATTAACGAACAAGGCACGCCATTGCGTATTGGTGATGTTGCTACCGTTAATTTAGGGCCTCAAATGCGCCGTGGTATCGCAGAGCTTAATGGTGAAGGCGAAGTTGTTGGTGGTGTTGTCGTTATGCGCTTTGGTGAAAACGCTCAACAAACCATAAACGGGGTAAAAGAAAAACTTGAATCGCTTAAATCTTCTCTACCAGAGGGGGTGGAGATTGTCCCTGTTTATGACAGATCGAAGTTAATAGATCGTGCTGTTGATAATCTTTGGAGCAAGTTGCTAGAGGAGCTTGCAGTCGTTGCTATTGTCTGTGTGGCTTTCCTATTTCATCTTCGCTCATCTATTGTGGCAGTTGTTACTCTGCCATTAGGTATCTTGGTGTCGTTCATTATCATGTATATGCAAGGCATCAATGCCAACATTATGTCTTTAGGCGGTATCGCTATTGCGATTGGTGCGATGACTGATGGTGCAATAGTGATGATTGAAAATATGCACAAGCATATGGAGAAAACACCACTAACAGATGAAAATCGCTGGCAAATTGTTGCTAAGGCTGCGAGTGAAGTAGGCCCTGCACTATTTTTTAGCTTACTGATCATTACAGTCTCATTCTTACCTGTATTTATCTTGGAAGCGCAAGAAGGAAGAATGTTCTCTCCGCTCGCCTATACAAAAACCTATGCAATGGCGGCATCAGCAGGTTTGGCGATCACATTGGTGCCTGTTTTGATGGGCTACTTTATTCGAGGCAAAGTTGTTTCTGAAAAGAAAAACCCGTTAAACCGATTATTGATTGCTATCTACATGCCTGTTTTAAAGCAAGTCATGAAGTTTCCAAAATCGACAATAGTAGCAGCAATATTAGTGACTATCGTTGGCTTTTGGCCTGTCGATAAAATTGGTAGTGAATTCATTCCGCCATTGGATGAAGGCGATCTCATGTATATGCCTACTACCTATCCCGGTATTTCAATTGGTAAAGCAAGGGAGTTATTGCAGCAAACAGACAAGCTTATTCGCACTGTGCCAGAAGTTGAAACTGTATTTGGTAAAGTAGGAAGAGCTGAAACTGCAACCGATCCTGCACCTTTAACCATGATTGAAACCTTTATTCAATTGAAGCCACGAGAGCAGTGGCGAGAGGGTGTGACTACTGAATCGTTAAAAGCTGAGTTTGATAAATTGGTTAAGTTTCCGGGCTTAACGAATGCTTGGGTTATGCCAATCAAGACCCGAATCGACATGTTAGCAACAGGCATAAAAACGCCTGTGGGTATTAAAGTCGCCGGACCAGAGCTTGATGTGATTCAGGAAATCGGCCAACAAATAGAGCAAATTTTACCCGAAGTTACAGGCACAGCATCAGTTTACTCAGAGCGAGTTGCAGGTGGACGATATATCAAGGTTGATATTTCACGCGATAAGGCAAGTCGCTTTGGGTTAAACATCGAAGATGTTCAACAAGTGGTTTCTACAGCTATTGGTGGTATGAACGTTACCCAAACGGTAGAAGGTCAAGAGCGTTACCCTGTTAACTTACGCTATCCGCAAGACTATCGAGACTCTCCTGAGCAGCTATCACGATTACCTGTTGTAACACCAAGTGGTCAACGCATTGCACTAGGTGATGTCGCAGATATTCGAGTTGAGAACGGTCCGCCGGGAATTAAGAGTGAAAATGCTCGTTTAAATGGCTGGACGTTTATCGATATAGACGGTGTTGACGTAGGTACTTATGTTGAAAGTGCAAAAATACACTTGGCTAATAATCTAAAACTACCAGCAGGTTATTCAATTACTTGGGCTGGGCAATACGAATATATGGAAAGAGCGAAAGAAAAGCTCACCTATGTATTGCCTTTAACACTCGCCATTATTGTTATTCTACTTTACTTAAACTTCAGAGCGTTTAGTGAGGTGGCTATCATTATCGTTACCTTGCCGATGGCGATGATTGGTGGCTTATGGTTGATGTATCTGGAAGGGTTTAACTTCTCTGTGGCTGTTGGCGTGGGCTTTATTGCTCTAGCTGGGGTAGCGGTTGAGATTGGTGTGATAATGTTGGTCTATCTCAATCAGGCACTTGCTGAGCTTAAGGAAAAAGCTGAAGAGCGAGCTGAACCTATCTCTGATGATGCATATCAAGATGCATTATTGCACGGTGCAGGCTTACGAGTTCGTCCAGTAATGATGACAGTTGCAACAATCATTATCGGCTTGATGCCCATTTTATATGGTACAGGAACAGGTTCGGAGATTATGAGTCGTATTGCTGCACCTATGGTAGGCGGAATGACAAGTGCTGTGCTACTCACTCTTATTGTGCTCCCAGTAATTTACTCAATCGTTAAAAAGCCAGAATTAAACGCCTTTAACAAGGAGCTTTCTAAGGCGGAGCTAAAAAGTAATGCTTAGCGAAGTTAAGAAACCATAAATAGCAATTTCAATAAACTAAAATAGAGGTAAATATGAAAAAACTAATTAAATTTTTAACCGTAATCAGTGTCGTTTTTAGTAGTGCGGTATTTGCGCATGTGCATCTTGAAAAAAGTGTGCCTGCTGATAATGCAATGCTAATGAATCCTCCAGAAGAGTTAACTTTGGTGTTCACCAAAGAGGTACGTGTTGTAAAAGTTTCATTGGCCAATAAACAAGGCGAAGAATTTAAATTTGGATTCGAGCCTTCTAAAGTCGCTACTAGCAAATTTACATGGAAACTACCTAAATTAGCTCCTGCAAACTATACTGTGGATGTAACCTTCTTAGGTAACGATGGTCATAAAATGAAACATAGCTTCGGCTTTATGGTTCACTAAAATAGGCGGTGTGATTGATATGGAAATGTATATCTGGAATACAGTCATTGTACTGTCAAAAATTGTATTTTACGTCGGCTTTGCCTGTATTGCAGGTTATACATTTTTCAGGCAAATATTTGAGAATAATGAATCTCATACTAATACTGTAATAGCGAATTTAACGTGGACAAGAACTTATATAGTTATGGCTTTGATCGCTAATATTACTTGGTTCTTTGCCAGTACTGGTGCAATGGCAGAAGAGGGAATTCAGGGGGCGATAGACGCTGATATATTGGCTATTATGTGGGACTCCTCTGTCGGCACTGGAGCTTTGCTTCGAGCGCTTGGGCTAGTTACCGCAATAATCGCTTTAGCTTTAAGGTTCAAACTCGCTGTGAACTCGTACTTAAAACAAAGCGCTTTAATGTTGAGTTTATTAATCCTTGCATACTCATTCACGTTACTGGGTCATATTTCTGAGTTAGGCACAATTGAAAAAGGCTTGCTTATTTTGCATGTGCTCGTTATGGCATGGTGGTTTGGGGCGTTATTGCCACTAAAACAGGCTTGCCATCAGCTAAGTTATGCAGAACTTCATTTGCTGATGGAAAGCTTTGGCAAACAAGCAAGTTTTACATTGAGCCTATTGTTGGTAGCAGGCCTCTGGCTCGTGATTCAATTGGTCGGAAGTCTTGATGCACTAATAAGCTCAAGTTACGGACAAACACTGTTGTTTAAATTGGCCCTTGTAGTGTCTATTTTGGCACTTGCTGCTAAACATAAACTAATACTCGTTCCACAACTTAAAAATAGTCAAGGCAGAGAGGCTTTATCTAAATCTATCTCGATAGAAATGGTAGTAGCTTTTGCCATTTTATCTGTAACTGCTGGGCTTACTAGTGTTGTTGGTCCTGCAAATTAAAACCTAAAAGAGAAAAAGAAAATGAAAACAATAAATATCCTACTCGTTTTATTAATGACGTTTAGTTTCGCAGCAAACGCTCATGGTGATAAGAATAAAGACAAAGGATTGTTTAAAGGTGTAGATACACCAGCCGCAAAAGTTGTTTTGGCATTTCATCAAGCACTTGAAACTGGCAATCAAAAACAGGCTAGAGCGCAGTTAGCGGATGATGTCACCATTTTCGAGGGAGGCCGCGTTGAAAGGAGCGCTGATGAATATGCTCATCATCATATGTTGTCGGATATGAAGTATTTAGCAGCGATGAAGAGCGACACACTTGAACATCAAGTGACGATACTTGGAAATACAGCTATCTCTGCCTCGCGTAGTCAAACTAAAGGTACTTACAATGGTGAAGAACGTGATTATCAAGGGATGGAAACAATGGTTCTCGAAAAGCAAAACGGTGAATGGAAAATTACGCACATTCATTGGTCACACTAATTTATTGGTCAAACCTCGGAGAGTAAAATGAGAATTAAAGATCCATTACATCAAATTTCTACACCGCGTAGACGCTTTGTACAAGGTTTAGCTGCTGGCGGTATATTAGCTGCTTTTCCAAGCATTCTTCATGCTGCTTCATCTTTAGTGGCTGGAACAATAACAGGTACTGTGCCCGAACTAAGTGGAGAAATAATAGATCTGGTGATAGATGAGTCACCCGTAAACTTCACAGGTGTTGTAAGAATGGCTACAACAATCAATGGCTCAATACCAGCTCCTACCTTGCGCCTCAGAGAAGGTGATGACGTTACTATCAGGGTAACTAATAAATTATCAGTGCCGAGTTCAATTCATTGGCATGGGATCATTCTTCCGTATCAAATGGATGGCGTACCGGGTATTAGCTTTAAAGGTATAATGCCGGGTGAAACCTTTGTTTATAAATTTAAGCTGCAACAAAGCGGCACATATTGGTATCACTCACACAGTGGCTTTCAAGAAATGACAGGTATGTACGGCGCATTAATTATTGAGCCAAGAGAAAAGGATATTATTAGTGCTGACAATGAGCATGTTATCCAATTGTCTGATTGGACTGATGATGACCCAATGGATTTGTTCCGCAAGTTAAAAGTACAAAGCGATGTATTTAACTTTAATCAACCTACTGTTCCAGAGTTTTTTGATGACATTTCAAATAGCAGCGTTTCAAATGCGCTACAACGCCGGGAAATGTGGAATAAAATGAGAATGAACCCTACAGATCTTGCAGACTTATCAGCATCTGCAATGACTTTTTTAATGAATGGTTGTGCGCCTTTGACAAACTGGCGTGGAATGTTTAAAGCTGGCGAAAAGGTTAGGCTTAGATTTATTAACGGTTCTAGCAATACGTTTTTTGATGTAAGAATACCTGAGCTGAAGTTAACAGTTGTACAAGCTGATGGACAAAATGTTGAACCTGTGACAGTAGATGAATTTAGATTTGGTCCCGGTGAAACTTATGATGTACTTGTCGAGCCAAAAAATGATGCATATACGATTTTTGCACAAAGCATGGATCGCTCAGGTTATGCTAAAGGTACTTTATCAATGGCACCTAATATTGATGCACCAGTACCTGCTCTAGATCCCGTTGAATGGTTAACGATGACAGATATGATGGGGAATATGGCCCAAGGTGGTGAGCATTCCGCGATGGCAGGTATGGCAGACATGTCGGGCATGAATTCTAATAAAATGGATCATAGTGCAATGGGTCATGGAGCGATGGCAATGGATCATAGTAAACATGGAATGACTAAAAACCCATTAGCTGTTGCTAGCACTAAAGTGCGTCATGCAAAAACAGAGTATGGAGCTTCTGTTGATATGCGTGTTGATATGCCTAGAACAAACCTTGATGATCCCGGTATAGGTTTACGTAAAAATGGACGCCGTGTTTTAACACTTGCAGATTTACATTCTCTTGAGGGAATTACAAACCAGCAAGAGCCAGAGGCTGAAATTGAATTACATTTAACTGGAAACATGGAGCGTTATAGCTGGTCATTTGATGGCTTGGAATTTGGAAAAAGCACGCCAGTTCACATGAAGCATAATCAACGTTTAAGAGTTATTTTACAAAACGATACAATGATGACACATCCCATGCACCTGCATGGTATGTGGAGCGATTTGGAGAATGAAAAAGGTGATGTACAGGTTCGTCGCCATACTATCCCTGTACAACCAGCGCAAAGAATTAGTTTTTTAACAACACCTCATGACGTAGGTCGCTGGGCATGGCATTGCCATTTATTATTCCACATGGATGCAGGTATGTTTAGAGAGGTAGTTGTATCATGAAAAAATTAATACTAACCAATACGTTAAGACTATTATTAATAGGTTTGCCCCTTATAAGTGTATCTGTATCTGCAAAAGATGAGATGACTGAGATGGGTGATTCTAAAATGCAAGCACAAGGTGGAGATGCACCTAAAGATGCTAGAGACCCCCATGCTTATGCAGCAGGTACAACTTTGACTGAAGGTCCTTATGCACTCAGTAGCGACAAACGACTGACTTTGGCAGATGAGCATTCATTTTACGCGCTACTAGGGGATCGTCTTGAATATAATGAGCAAACAAACGCAGGTGTTTTTGACTTTCAGGCATGGTATGGCACTACTTTTGACAGGTTAGTCATAAAAACCGAGGGTGATTTTAGCAAAGGAAATCTAGAGGAGAACCAAACAGATATTTTATGGGGCCATGCTGTTTCAACATATTGGGATACACAAGCAGGGATTCGGTTTGATTACAATAAAGACGGTGAAAACCGACAGTGGCTAGCTTTTGGCCTTAGGGGGCTTGCTCCATATTGGTTTGATCTCGACATGACTGGCTACTTGGGCGAAAAAGGCAATACAGCACTATCGCTTAGAGCGGAATATGAGCTATTACTCACACAAAAGTTAATTGTTCAACCACGTGCAGAGTTAACGCTTTACGGTAAGGACGACGTCCAAAATAACCTTGGAAGTGGTTTATCGAGCAGTACTATTGGTTTTCGGGTTCGTTATGAGTTTACCCGCCAGTTTGCTCCCTATGTTGGCGTTGAGTGGACAAATAAATTTGGTAATACAGCCGACTTTGCGAAGTTAAATGGGCAAAGTACTCGTGATACTGCTTTTGTTGCAGGTATCAAGTTCTGGCTCTGATGTGAAGAAATACTATATTGACTTGATGAGAGCTACCGCAACTATATTGATGGTAGCTTTCGTTTTTTGGGATTTAAACCATTTTAGTTATGTTAGGAAAGGCCTAGCTAATAGTTTTTTTGGAAAGAACTAAGAGCAGTAATAGTAAGCTACTTCTTATTTTCAGTCGGTGCCAGTCTGGTGTATACCGGAATATCAGCTAAGAAGTAAAGTTGGCGAATGGTTAAGGTTAAAGAGTCAAGGCAAAAAACATCGCCATTGAAAGACGTACAATAGGCCATTTTATCACTTTTGATGAACGGGAATTGGGTGTGCCCGGGATAGAACCGATTGTTGCAAAGTACTGCGCTTAAAGCTGAACAATTGGAAAAATGATCCCTTACTCAATACCTAGTTATGAGCGTAGGGTTTTTATTTCTTTTAATGGTGCTCATGCTTGGCTTCAATCTCATGAGTATAAATTAGACACCCCTTTATACTTGTGAAGTTTAAGCTGTTTAAAAAAGTAAAAAGTAAAAAGTAAAAAGTAAAAAGTAAAAAGTAAAAAGTTTAGGTTTTAGTTCAAAGGTTGATCAAGATCATAAAATTATTTTTATAAAGTGGCTAATATTGTAGGTGCTAAAGAAGGAATGATAATGTTTGGACTTTTCAGGTGGTTTAAAATAGTGATAATAACTGTGTTGCTTACGCAGCATAGTTTTGCTATTGCTAAACCAATGAATTGTGAAGAGCATCATAATGGCTCATCCGACACGCATATTATACAACCAAGCAAAAATATGCATCATCAATCAATGATTGACAATAGTCACTATCACACTGAAAATTCGCAAGACTCTAAACACCTTCATGGTGATGAAGACTGTGAAAAATGTAAAGCTGGTGATTGTGTTTGTTGTGAAGGCGGTTTTTGTACAAGCTTTCATTTAAATGCCTATCTTGTGGAAGCGCAAGACGAAGGTATTTGCAATATTCATTCTGAGCTAATTCTACAGCGTATACCCCTACCAAAATCTGGTATCCATCTCTTACTTTATCGTCCACCAATTATTGGCTAATCACGGGATCAGTGCGCCTTTTTTTCGCCAGTCCCATCAAAAATAAAACGATTTACTGATTGGTTTAAATTACCAACCGTTTTGAACAATTAGCACAATATTTTTTGGAGGCATGATGAACATGCTCAAACTATTGCTATTTACAGTACTTAATGCTGTCGATTTTGACCGAGATTTCTCTTTTACCAAAAAATTAGTTTTTAGCTTATTCACTAGAATTAGTACTTGACCTGTGTCTTAGACACAGGTCTAAGCTGAAGATGAGAGTACAAACTTAGCTAAAAAACTGAGGAGTGAATATGAAAGTTGCGGAGCTGGCAAAAAGCCTTGGAACGACTGCTGATACGGTGCGCTATTACACCAGATTAGGATTGTTAAAACCTGCTAAGTCAGTGAACGGCTACAAGTCATACTCGAATAAAGAAGTATCGAGACTTAAATTCATTTTAAGTGCTAGAAACCTTGGTTTTTCCGTTGCAGATATCAAGGAAATTATTAATGAATCTGAAGATGGTAAAAGTGCGTGCCCATTAGTCAGAAGCCTGATCAAAGAGCGGCTTGAAGAAACAGAAAAGCAGTTTCAAGCAATGTTGGCACTTCGAGGAAAAATGTCTTCTGCGCTTTCTCGATGGGAAGAAATGGAAGACAAAGCACCGACTGCAAACATGGTTTGTCATCTCATCGAAAACTTTGAGCAAATTAAAAAAGCATAGGAGGAAAAAGGGTGGCTACTAACACAAATATAAAAACTGAATCAGGCTGTTGCTGTCAGGCAAAAGCTCAATCCTCTTCGTGTAAAAGTAAGGAGAATACGTTGGAGAAAGTATCACATAACCAACAGCTTATCATTGAAGGTGCTGGGTGTGCTAGCTGTGTAGGCAAAATTGAAGGGGCGTTGAAGGCAACTCTTGGAGTCGTCAGTGCGGAAATGAATTTTGCTGATAGGACAGTAACAGTTTATGGGACAGCTAAAACAAAAGAATTGATCAAAGCTGTTGAGTCAGCGGGGTATAACGCGAAGCCAATTGATGATAGCTCAGCAACAGGTGCGCTTGATGAGAAAGAGGCGGCGGATTTTGCATATTACAAAAAGCTAATGCGCGATACGTTTATTGCCCTTTCACTCGGCGTTCCTTTGATGATCTACAGCATTGTGGTTGGAGAAATGACGGTTGAAACAAACCTTGAGCGCATGTCTTGGCTGGTTGTAGGCATTTTAACTTTTGGTGTTATGTATTTTTCAGGTAAGCATTTTTATATTGGCGCTTGGAAAAGCTTTAAAAACCACTCCGCTAATATGGACACTCTAATAGCTTTAGGAACAAGTACAGCTTGGTTGTATTCGATGGTTGTCGTGTTTGCACCTGACGCTGTTCCATTGATGGCACGGCATGTTTATTTTGAAGCTACCGCCATGATCATTGGCTTAATTGATTTAGGTTTAGCATTAGAAATCAAAGCCAGAGGTAAAACCTCTGAGGCCATTAAACGTCTTATCGGCTTGCAAGCCAAAACAGCAACCGTGGTTCGTGACAACAAAGAAGTTCAGATAGGTATTGAGCAGGTTTTATTTAACGATATTGTGAAGGTAAAACCGGGTGAAAAAATTCCCGTCGATGGCGTGGTATTGGAAGGACACACCTCTATTGATGAGTCCATGCTGACAGGCGAACCTATGCCTGCTGAAAAAGCTGAAGAAGATGAGGTTGTCGCAGGTACTTTGAACAAATCAGGCATGATTTTATTTAGAGCCACACGCGTTGGTAAAGACACGGCGCTTGCACAGATCATCAATATGGTGAAACGAGCACAAAATTCAAAACCGCCGATTGGCCGTTTGGCCGATGTTATTTCAGCTTTTTTCGTACCTGTCGTGATGATCACCTCTGTGTTAAGTGCGCTAGCATGGCTTAACTTTGGACCTGAGCCAGCCATTGCTTTTGCCATCGTTTCAGCAACTACTGTGCTTATTATTGCCTGCCCGTGTGCTTTAGGCTTGGCAACACCCATGTCTGTCATGGTGGGAGTAGGAAAAGCAGCAGAAGCCGGAGTGCTTATTCGCAACGGTGAGGCACTGCAAACCGCCTCTAAAATCACTGCCATGATTTTAGATAAAACGGGCACTATTACTGAAGGGGCACCTAAGGTAACCGATATTATTTTAGCAAAAGCTACTGACGAAAAAGACGTACTACAGCTTGCAGCAAGTTTAGAAAGCGGCTCAGAGCATCCTTTAGCGCAAGCGATTGTTGAAAGTGCGTTAGATCAGGATATTGAGTTACTAAAAATTGAAGCCTTTAACGCCATTACGGGTTTTGGTGTAGAAGCAAGCTGCAACAACAAAGCCTTGCTTTTCGGAAACGATAAACTAATGAAGTTAAAAGGCATAGACCTCACAGGCTTTGTTGAACAAGCGCAGTCTTTAGCCAAAGAAGCCAAAACACCTATGTACTTTGCTGTAGATGGTGAACTTGCAGCAATCATTGCTGTTGCAGATCCTATCAAGTCAGACTCAATCTCTGCTATCAAACGGCTTCAGGCTAATGGTATACGCGTCATCATGTTAACGGGTGATAACAAGGAAACCGCTGCCGCCGTAGCTAAAAAAGCGGGTATTAGTGAGTTTCTTGCTGAAGTGCTGCCAGAAGATAAAGCCAACAAGGTGAAAGAGCTACAAGAAGGCGGCGAAATTGTTGGTATGACAGGAGATGGCATCAACGATGCTCCTGCGCTAGCGTTAGCCGATGTTGGCTTCGCCATAGGCACAGGGACTGATGTAGCTATCGAAAGTGCTGACATTACCCTAATGCGTGGTTCACTTCATGGCCTTGCTGATGCCATAGCGGTAAGCAAAGCTACTTTACGAAATATCAAACAAAACTTGTTTGGTGCGTTTGTCTATAACGTAGCCGGGATTCCTTTTGCTGCGGGGGTTCTATACCCCTTCTTTGGCATTCTGCTTAGCCCTGTAATTGCTGGTGCTGCAATGGCGTTTTCGTCATTGACCGTAGTGTCAAATGCAAATCGACTTCGCTTTTTTAAAGCCCAAAACTCATAGAAAGTAAGCATTAGGAGAATCACAATGATGATAATTAACTTATTAGGCTTAATGTTAATCGCGCTGATTGTTTGGTGGTTTTGGCTATATAAACCCAATAAAACAATCGTTCAAGGTAATGAAGTACTCATTGAAGTGAGGAGTGGCGTGTATTCCCCATCCTCAATTCAGGTGTCTGCTAGCCAACCTGTCACTCTGAAGTTTATGCGCAAAGATCAATCCCCCTGCGCTGAAACAATGCTTATTCCTTCATTGGATATAAGCGAACAGCTTAAATTAAATGAAATTACTCAAATTACCCTATTGAACTTATCACCGGGAGAGCATGAGTTTCACTGTCAGATGCAAATGTATCGCGGTGTCTTAAAAGTCGTTTAGGAGGGCAATATGAAAAATCAACACCCTAATTTTTGGTCAACACCTACAGGCTGGGCTGCACTGGCACTTATTGCCGCAGTGACCTACTTCTTAGTGCTTGAGCATGGTCAACATATGCTGCAATTTCTTCCCTACTTGATTTTATTGCTATGCCCCTTGATGCACGTATTTATGCATGGCAGTCATGGTAAACATGGTCACGATCATTCACATGCGCCTGATGAAAAAAAGGAAGAGAGCTTTCAAGAACTCACGGATAAAAATGCAGCCTATCGCGATGGCTACATACAAGGGTTAGAAAAGGCACGTAAGGAATCACATAAAAAGGAGAGCAGTGATGAATGAAACATATGATTATGGCTTATGGTCAATGGTGATACTGAACTCAGCAATTTTTATCTTTTTTGCCTTTAGTTTTGTCAAACCAAAAACATCAACTGATTGGAGAAGTCTAAGCGCGTTCTCTGCCTTTATTGTTGCCCTATTTACTGAAATGTATGGCTTTCCTTTAACTATCTATTTTCTGTCGGGGTGGCTGACGGAGACCTATCCAGAAGTAAATTTCTTTGCGCATGAAAATGGGCATTTATTACATACTTTCTTTGGATTTCAAGGTGATGCCCATTGGGACCCATTTCATATAGTGAGTATGGTGTTAATTGTTGCAGGTTTCTTTATGTTGTCTTCAGCATGGAATGTATTGCATCACGCGCAAAAACATCATCAATTGGCTACAACTGGATGGTATGCAAGGTGTCGCCACCCACAGTATGTAGCTTTCATTCTAATCATGTTCGGCTTTTTATTGCAGTGGCCGACAATCCCAACACTTGCGATGTTTCCGATCTTAGTCGTTGTTTACGTCAAGCTAGCGAAACGCGAAGAAGCACAAGCGATTGCTGAGTTTGGTTCGGAGTACCACAGGTATATGGAATCGACACCAAGTTGGATCCCAAATTTTAATAAAAGTGTAGAAGGTAAAAATCATGAAAACGTTAACTAAATCAATTTTATTTATTAGTTCACTACTGATAACCACTAGCTCATTTGCCCAAAACAATGAGTATAAACATGAAGGTGCGAACAAAGCTGATATGCATCAAGGCATGGCAATACCACATGAGAACATGGGAGAAATGCACAAAAAGATGATGGAAATGAAAAAGGAAGTCCATGCCATTAAAACTGAAAAAGATCCTGAAAAGCAACAGCAGATGATGGTTGAACATCACCGTTCAATGATGAAGATGATGCAATCCATGCACAAAAACATGGAAGAAATGCCAATGCATCAACAAATCAAGATGGCTGAACATCATTTAGAAATGATGGGGAACATGATGCCGCAGATGAACCGTAAAATGGAAGAAATGAAAGATAGCAATCAACAGCATTCACACAAACATTAGGAGAAAAATTATGAGCGATTTAAATCATAGAGTTGGCGTTAAAGAGCAAAATTTAGTTGTTCGAAATCTAAAGCTTAGCAATGTCACAGAAGAAAGCTGTGACGAGTTAGTAAAAGAAATAGATCAGCTTTTTGGTATAGATGAAGTTAGTTACAACATCAAAGAAGGTGAAATACACCTTGCCTATGATGCCGCAAACGTAAGCCTTGATGGGATTGAGGAGGTAATCCGTAAGTATGGCGCAGGTGTTCATGATGATTGGTGGACACATACTAAAGAAAGTTACTATAAATTTGTTGATCAGAACATCAAAGATAACTCTGTTCATAAGCCTTGGAGTTGTCATCAAGCACCTTCGGGGGCTGGCCGGAAAAACAAATGAATTCATAAAAAAGTGTATAGATAATTAGTTAGTCAAATGAGGTAACAGTAATGAAAACACCCTATATAAAAGCTCTTTTATTGCTTACATTCGGTTTATATTTAGTGGGTTGTTCCAATACCACTTTTTATCATAAATACATGATGAGAGGTCAGGTAGTAGAAAGTTCTGATAATCGAACTCTAATCTGTATTGGTGCTGAGCATGGCGCAGAGGTTGGGCAAAAATACAGTGTTATTAGATTCCATGAAAGAATAGTATTGAGTGAAGGTGAAGATCCCTACACTATCGAAAAGGTAGGAACGGTACAAATTACTAAAATTGTGAATGATCATTTCGCAACTGTAAAGCTAGTGTCTGGTGACATTGCAGCGAAAGATATGGTGGAACTTGAAAACTAATAAAGTGGTGGCGAAAGCCACCACAAGAGCATAACAATAAAACTTAATGAAAAAACTTTAGTGTTATTTTGTACAACCTTTGAGATTGTTTGCTCAGTTCTGGTTATCTTGATGCCAGTACGACAGAAAAAATGTTACATATGAATTAGAAAGGTGTGGGCTGGCACCCTAGGTCTAATCTTAACAGTTAAGGGGCCGCCGAATAGAGCTATACCTTTACATCAGCAGCATAATCAATGCTCCCGCGATCATAAATAAGTTTTCAGATAGCGATACAAATCCAAGTGGCACACTGCTATCGCCGCCTACACAGGCACACTTTAACTGGCGTTTGTCGATGTAAACGGCTTTGAAAACTGAAATTGCTCCAACTGTGCCGATAAACAATGAAAATGGTGCCACTGCGAGAGGCTGTAGTTGGGCAACCATACCAATACCTGCATATGCTTCAATGAAGGGATAAATATAACCATATCTTATCCATCTCATCGCTAGTAAATCATAAGTAATAAACGAATTTGTGAAACTGTATAGGTCTTTCAGTTTTTGCACCGCTAAGAGCGTCATTGAAAAAGCTATAAATAGCATCAGTGTTCTGATGGAGATAAATGAGCCGGAAGCAAAATGTTGAGATGCGACAGCAAGAAGTGCAGCTATCGAGAAAATGGCTACAACGGGCGTGTAGGTTGTGCCAGTTTGACCTGCTTCATCTTTACCAAAATACTCTCTTAAGTCATCGTATCCTCCGACACGCTTTCCTTCAATAAAGGTTTGTGGCGTAGTTTTGACATCATGCTTAGCTTTGAAGTCATCAGCTTGTTGTCTTGACGTGAGCTTATGATCTTCTACATCATACCCTTGCCTCTCCAGCAAATCTTTCGACCTTAAACCATAGGGGCAGATATGTTCGTCAGTGACCATTCTGTACAGGGTAGCTGTCTTAGTCATCTTAGTCTCCTTTGTTCAGTGTGCCTTCAAACTTTGGGAGCGGTCGTTGCTCAGCCTGAGCTTGTGAGCTGACCTTTCCATTTTCAGAAATATCTTTAATCAGCCATTCCATTTCTTTTATTTCTTTTCGTTGGGCTTTAATAATACCATTTGCCAATTCACGCACGCGTACATCCTCCAAAGTTGAATGCTCACTAGTAAGAATAGCAATGGAGTGATGAGGAATCATCGCTTTCATGTAAGCAGTGTCAGAAATTGTGCTTTGAGAGCGAACAAGATAAAGACATATGGCAAACAGTATTGTCGCCAATAGAAAAATAGCCATGTTGAGCTTCTTGTTACTGTACATGCCAAGCATAAAGGCCAGCATGATCATTGCCATACCTGCTCCCATATACAACGCCATATAGATACGCGTTTCACTAAACCATATATGTGATACTGCGTAAGTGTTGAGATACATCATGACAAACATAGCAATGGTTGAGGTGATGATCATTGCAGCAAATCTTGAGTATTTCATAAGTAATCCTTACATTGATAGTGTAAATATTTCCCACTGTTAGCCTATTATTCTCTACATGTGGTCATGTTCTCGAAAAAGTGCAAGTAATGAGCCAGTATCAATAAGAGTATTTGTAATACGATTGACTCAATTTCAGCTTATATCTAAAGTTTAAGTTTTGAACTTATGATAGACACAGGCTAAATTGGCTTTAGTTAACAATCTAATGGGAGAACTCAAAGCACTACAAGCTGAGCTTCAACAAATGGCAAGCTCGTGTACAAGTGAAGCGTGTGAAATAATTAAGTCACTTTATAGTTAGAATTGTCATTCATTTTCTATCCGTAGTGTACGAATTTCTATTTTTTATTACGTTCATGTACGAAATTTATTTAATATACTTTCGTTCATTTAATTGTTAAGGTGTGCGAAAGTTACAGGTTTCGTATATATGAAAGTTGGTTTTGCAAGAGTTTCAACTAAAGAACAAGATTTAAATGTTCAACTGTCCAAGTTGGACGCTCAGGGCTGTGAAAAAATATTCCAAGGCAAACAGTCTGGTGCTTCGATTCGAAATGAAGAAAAGCTTTAGGAACTCATCGACTTTATCAGGGAAGGTGATGAAGTTATTGTTACTCGCCTCGACCGTTTGGGACGGTCGTTAAAATCTATTCTTGAGGCAATTGAAAGCATCCATAAGAAAGGTGCTTGTTTGAATATTATCGACGGCTCTCTCAATACCAAAAATGATAATCCGTTTGCCACTGCCATGATCAACCTATGTGGAGTATTTGTGACTGTGCATAATGATTGAGATTGATCTCATTTTAGACTGAAAGGTTTTAAAGGGATGCCGCCAATCTCTCTTTTTATGAAAGTATGATTTTTTAATCATAATATCTGAGACTCAATCAGTTATATTACGATAATTTGATGCTATTTGCTAACGGCAGCTCCTCCGACATTGCGGACATTAGCATCAATGAATACCTTATGACTTCACTTAGCCAAAAGCGGAAGTTAGCTTTTGAGTTATTAACGAAAATTCAGAGTGTAAAGCAGACGTTGAAGAGTCAATAATAAACTTCAATTTAAACACTCTAGTGCATTAACGGCTGCAACTAATTTTGTCGTTCTAGAATTGGCGGAATTTTGCTGTTCCATATGAGAAGTAAACACACCAGTCACCATTCAATAGTTTGGCAAAACCTTGTGTGACTCATACTTGTGATACCGCTGACATGAATTTGTCAGCATTTCTTCCGTTTTTATCTGTCCACATTTAGGACATGCAATAGTCGATTAATGTTCTATATTCTGCCCGTATGCCTCTAACAGAGTTAACTATCTAGTGACTTAATGATCCCGCATGCTTCAATAGTATTGTTCGAACCACAAGCACTAGCCATCTGTTGTAATTCAGCTTTAAGCGCCCTTAATTCTTTCATGCGTTTATTCACTAGTGCAAGTTGCTGATCAATTAATGCATTAACGCTAGAGCAGCTTTCTTCTGGCTTATTTTTTAATTCGATAAGACGTTTAATATCATTGAGTGATATATCTAGGCTGCGACAATGTTTTACGAACTCCAATTGTTTAAGTGCTTTACTATCATACAGCCTGAAATTACCTTCTGAACGGTTTGGATTTAACAGTAATCCTTCTCTTTCATAATATCTAATCGTTTGTATTGAACAGCCCGATTTTTTAGACAATTCGCCTATTTTCATCAATTTCCCCCAGACATTTGACTCTATAGTTACTATAGAGTCTATAGTATAAGTATGCAACGAAAAGGATATATAAAAAATGACTGAGAAATATTTAAACAATACGAATATCGTTAATTTTGAACACAAAGATATCCAATCCTTGATCGATCAACGTAGGTGGAAAAACTTGGATAACTTCAACAAAATTGGTGCCGCTTATCAGTTTGTAAAAGATGAGATTTTCTTTGGTTATAATGAAAGCGATGATATTGCAGCAAGCGATGTGCTAGCAGATGGTTATGGACAATGTAATACTAAGGGTAATCTGTTAATGGCACTATTGCGTGGACTAGGCATTCAATGCCGATTTCATGGGTTTACCATAGACCAGCAACTACAAAAAGGTGCTATCCCAAGCTATGTATTTTGGTTAGCACCTAAATACATCATTCATAGTTGGGTAGAAGTTTACTTTGAAGGGCGTTGGATAAACTTAGAGGGCTTTATATTGGATGAGCAATACTTAAGCTCTCTACAGGAGAAATTTGACCAAGCAAAAGATGACTTTTGTGTCTATGGTGTTGCAACAAAGTGTTTCTCTTCACCAAACACAAATTGGTGCGGCCAAGATACCTATATTCAAAAAGAAGGTATTCATGACGACTTTGGGCTTTATGATTCCCCTGATGAGTTTTATCTTGAAAAGGGTACTAATTTGTCGGGAGTAAAACGTTGGATGTATCAAGGTGTGATTCGCCATTTGATTAATATGAATGTATCAAAAATTAGAAATACAAAAGCACTGGAGGTACAAAATGCACAACCATAGTCACAGTCATCAGCATTCTAAAGATGATCGTATTGGTTGGGCATTTTTTCTGAATGTGACATTTACTATTATCGAATTTATAGGTGGTTGGCTCACTAACAGTACTGCGATAATGGCAGATGCAGTTCACGATCTTGGTGATAGTCTTTCAATAGGTTTTGCGTGGATTTTAAGTCGTTTTTCAGATAAAGAAGCATCAGATAAGTTTAGTTATGGTTATCGTAGACTTACTCTCTTTGGCGCATTGATAAACAGTATTGTTTTAATCATTGGCTCAATTTGGATTTTATTTGAAGCAATTCCAAGGCTGTCCAATCCTGAAATGCCTGTAGTCGAGGGGATGTTAGGGCTAGCGATACTCGGCGTTGCCGTTAACGGATATGCGGTATTAAAATTAAAAGCGGGTGAAACATTAAATGAGAAAGTGCTGACATGGCACCTTCTTGAAGATGTACTTGGATGGGTTGCCGTTCTTATAGTCTCTATCGTACTGTTGTTCGCTGAACTGCCGATATTAGATCCCCTTTTATCAATAGGGTTCACGCTGTTCATCTTGTTTAATGTTTTCAAAAACCTGAAATCAACACTCGTTTTATTTCTTCAAGCTGCACCCGATAAAGAGACTCAAAAGCGTATTAAACTATCACTAATGGAATTTCCTGAAGTTAATGGTATCCACCACATGCACTTTTGGTCACTAGATGGTGAAAGTCACGTTTTAACAGCGCACCTTGAGCTGAGTGACAACTTTGACGTTAAAGAATTAATTAGGCTTAAACAAGAAGTTGCAGCTAAATTATCTTCCTATCATTTATCGCATACAACGATAGAGTTTGAGTTTTTAAATGAAAATTGTCGGGATGAAGCGCAGTAAGCTTTATCAATAAAATGTTGGGCATACAATATAAAAAGCAGCTTAATTAGGCATAACCTATTAATTAAGCTGCTTTTTGGGCTTTAAATTTCGTCAGATTACTGTTTGTTACTCTCAGAGCCATGCGCCCATTGATATAAAACAGGTAATACAAACAAAGTTAAAATGGTAGAAGATACAATACCGCCGATAACGACTGTTGCTAGTGGTCGTTGTACTTCTGCACCAATTCCAGTGTTTAGCGCCATTGGAATAAAACCTAAACTAGCAACCAGTGCCGTCATTAAAATAGGTCTTAAACGAATGATGGCACCTTCAATGATCGCTACGTAAAGGTCGCCTTTTTCATGCCAAAGATCTCGAATAAAAGCCAACATAACCAAGCCATTTAATACGGCGACACCTGACAATGCTATGAAGCCGACACCTGCCGAAATTGATAAGGGCATGTCTCTTAAATAAAGTGAAAATACGCCCCCAGTTAATGCTAAAGGCACGCCACTGAAAATGATTAATGCATCTTTTAATGAACCAAATGCGATAACCAAAATACCTAAGATTACAACTAATGTGATCGGCACAACTAAGCTTAATCTTTTACTCGCTGACTCTAGTTGTTCAAACGTTCCACCATAATCAAGCCAGTATCCTGCTGGGATTTCTCCTTCCTGATTAATTTTAGCTTTCACTTCTTTTACAAAGCCGCCTAAATCTCTGCCACGAACATTGACGGTAACCACAACTCTTCTTTTTCCGTTCTCACGGCTAATTTGAGCAGGTAAAGACTCTGATTTAAGCTCTGCAACTTCTTCAAGTGGCACATAGTTACCACCCTCAAGTGGAAGCGGCAGGTGCTTCAAGCCATTGATATCTGTTCTTGTTTGCTCTGGTAGGCGAACAACTAACTCAAATCGTCTGTCTCCTTCATAAATGATCCCCGCAGATTCTCCACCAATTGCAGTAGCAACCCAGTCTTGCAGTTCTGAAACGCTCAAACCGTATCGACCAAGCGCTTCTCGTTTAGGAATTACTGATAAAGATGGAACACCTGTGACCTGTTCCATTCGGGCATCAGCAGCACCGTCCACGGTTTTCACAATATTTAGAATATCTTTTGCGGTAAGTAATAATCGATCTAAGTCATCACCAAATATTTTGATGCCGACATCAGCTCTAACGCCAGAAATCAATTCATTGAAACGCATTTGAATAGGCTGAGTGAATTCATAGTTGTTGCCCGGAATGTTTTTCAGTACTTCTTCCATTTCTTCAACTAATTCACTCTTTGGCTTTGAAGGTTCGGCCCATTCTTTACGTGGTTTTAAAATAACAAAGATATCAGCAATACTCGGTGGCATTGGATCAGTTGCTACTTCTGATGTGCCGATGCGCGAGAATACTTTATCAACTTCAGGAAACGCTTTAATACGTTGCTCAAGTACTTCTTGCATTTCTACTGATTGCTCTAGGCCGGTAGAAGGTATTCTTAGCGCTTGGACTGTTATATCCCCTTCATTTAGCTGTGGAACAAATTCACTACCCAGCGTTGTTGCTAACCAAAGGCTATACCCCATTAACAGCGTTGAGAATGAAACAATAACCCAACGAAATTTCAACGCCATTTTTAACAATGGTTCATAAATAGACTTGGTTGAACGAATAACTACACTTTCTTTTTCGCTGATTTTACCTTTCATAAACACAGCTACAGCAGCAGGAACCAGTGTAACTGAAAGGATCATTGCGGAAATTAACGCCATAACGACAGTTGCCGCCATAGGGTGGAACATTTTCCCTTCAACGCCAGTTAGCGTGAAAATGGGGATGTAAACAACAGTGATAATTGCCACACCAAACAAGCTTGGACGTATCACTTCTGAAGTGGCTTCAAAAACGGTATTTAGGCGTTCTCTTAAGTCTTGCCTATGACCGTTGTGTTGGGCCTGTGCTAACCTACGGACAGAGTTTTCAACGATGATTACAGCCCCGTCCACTATCAAGCCAAAGTCCAATGCGCCGAGACTCATTAAATTGGCAGATACTCCTGCTTGCGCCATACCTGTGATTGTCATTAACATGGAAATAGGGATAACAGCAGCGGTAATGAGAGCTGCACGTAAATTTCCAAGTAGAATAAATAACACAACAATAACTAAAAGCGCACCTTCAACGAGGTTTTTGGTAACGGTTGCAATCGCTTTATCTACTAACGTTGTTCTGTCGTAAACAGGCTCTGCGGTAATGCCCTTTGGCAGAGATTTTTGTATTTCGCTGAGCTTATGTTCCACTTCTAAAGCAACGGTGCGAGAATTCTCACCAATCAGCATCATGGTTGTACCAAGCACTGTCTCAATGCCATTACGAGTAGCAGCCCCTGTTCTAAGTTCTTTGCCTATAGCAACATTGGCAACATCACTTATTTTTACAGGAATACCATCGTTCTTTTTGATGATGACATTGAGGATTTCATCCATTGTCGCAAGTTGCCCAATGGAGCGTACTAAAACTTGCTGTCCGTTTTGTTCGATATAACCTGCGCCACGGTTGTCATTGTTTTTACGTAATGCATCAGATATTTCTTCAAAGGTTACCTGATGAAAAAGTAATTTTTCGGGTTTAGGCGTTATGTGATATTGCTTGTTGTAGCCGCCGATACTGTTGACCTCAATGACGCCTTTAACTTGAGCCAATTGCGGTTTAATGATCCAGTCTTGTATTTCTCTTAAGGCAATAGCGGTATAAGGCTCTCCATTAGGCATTTTAGCGTCAGGAGAAGCTTGTACGGTATACATAAATATTTCGCCAAGCCCTGTCGAAATAGGACCCATTTCTGGCTCTAAGCCAGAGGGAATAACGCCTTTTATCGCAGCTAATCTTGCATTGATTAAGTTGCGAGCAAAATAAATATCGGTTCCCTCTTCAAAGATAACGGTTACTTGAGATAATCCATATCTTGACAGGGAGCGGGTGTGAGACAGCTTTGGCAATCCGGCTAAGGCGGTTTCTACAGGAAAGGTCACCCTTTGTTCCGCTTCCAAAGGTGAATAACCGGGGGCAGAAGTGTTTATTTGTACCTGCACGTTTGTTATATCTGGAACAGCATCAATGGGAAGTTTTTGATAACTCCACATGCCAACGCCGATGATTACCATCAGCAGACTTAATACTAAATAGCGTCTATTTATTGCAAGACGCAAAATTGATTCAATCATATTGCGTCTCCTAATCGTCGTCTTCTACTTCAGATTTCAAAATATCCGCTTTTATCAGATAACTGTTTTTGTTTACATATTCAGCGTCTTTACTGAGGCCATCAATGACCTCGATATAGTTTTTGTCTGAACGTCCGAGCACAAGTGGCGCAAACTCGTACTCTTCATCTTCTTTTACAAAGACACCAAATTGTCCTCCCAGTTCTTGTATCGCAACTTTCTCGACGGCTAAATCCACCTCAAATCGGTTTATCTTTACGCTGCCCATTAATAATTGGCCTGAGGTTAGGTTTAGCTCAGTGTTATTTAAACGTACACGTGCTAAAACATAAGACTGATCTTTAGCTGGAATTATATTGGTGATGGTTGAGTTGAATGCCTGTTCACCATGCTCAATATCAACAGGTTGACCGACTTTGATTTGATTATATTGGCTGGTAAACACCTTAAATTCAGCCCACAAGGTGTCAAAATTGACGATTTCAAACAAGCTAGTGTTTTGCGTGATACCGCCAATATTTCCATTTCGCTGTAAAACAGTCCCAGAAACAGGGGATGTTATTTTATAGGTATTTAAGCTCTCATTAGATTCAATAACGGCTAATAGATCTCCTTTTTTTACCTTATCACCAACAGTGGAGTTAATTGTCTTTATAACGCCGTTATATCTAGCGCCAACTTGAAATAATTGTTCAGCGCCTATCGTCGTAGCGCCGTATACAGGGATAGTTTGGTTCAACGTTTTTGAAGCTAAATAGGCTGTTTCAACACCAAGCCTTTTTGCCATGTTATTGTTTATTTTGCTAATGCCTTCTTCGCCTTCATGTTCATCTTCACTAGCGATAACACTTTGAATGGGTGATAGATACCCAATAAAAATCAATAGTGCGAGTAAATAGTTTTTCATTTTGAATTCCTAAACGATTCAGTTAATAACTGAATCAATAAATTGTTATTAAACTTAAAGTGATGTTTATTTAGAGTGACAGCGCTTCGTTTGTTAGTTTTTCTATCTCTGCGCCATAAATTAGGGCAGCAGATGCCGCATCAATGAGGGTTCGCCGAGCATTTAACAGCTCTTGTCTAGCCGATACATAATCAAGATATCCATATCGACCTTTTTGATAGGCGTCTTGAGTATCTTCCAGTGCATCTTCAAGCATTGGGATAACCGACTGCTTTAATGAATTAGCTGTTAATATGGCTTGTTTTCTATTGGAGTATGCTCGTAGTAAGTGATTTCTAAACCTCAACTTAGTCGCCTCTTTCTCTATGGCAACTTGGTCACGCTCTGCTAGCGCACTAGCGATTGCACCAGAATTTCGCTTTTCAGCAAACAAAGGTAAGCTAAAGCCAGCGACCAGTGCCGTATCATTGGCTTCTTGAGAGCGCCTAACACCAACAGACCATTTGATATTGGCCGTTGACTCTGTTTTAGCCAACTGTAATTCGGCCTCTTTTAGTCGCTGCTCACTTGCATAAACTTGAATAGCAGGGTTTTTCTCTAACTTCGCAAAAAGGCTGTTAAAGTCACTATCATTGCCAAACTGAAAAAGATCCCCTTGTACTTCAGAGAAGGTTACAGAGTTTTCCCCCCAGTAGGCTGCTAATGAGAGCTTCAAATATTCCAAGCGCTTTTGTTCAGATTGAAGGGTGAGGTTAGCCTGAGCAATAACTGCTTTTGAGCGTTTCACTTCAGCCTCAGGAGTAGCACCTGCGCGGTTACGCTGAGATACAATCTCTAACGTTTCTTGTGCTAAGCTCAAAGCATTTTCTGCCAATATAACTCTTTGTTGGGCTGCAAGTACTTCCACGTACTTCTCAGTGACTTGAGCCATTAAATTAAGCGCAGAGACTTCTTTCTCAGCATTGAGTAGTGCTCTTGATTTTGAAACAAGTCCAATCCGCGCTGAGCGTTTATCTCCCATTTCGATAACCGAAGATAGAGCGACTGTTAATTCAGCACTGTCGAATGCATTAAATTCACCTGAGCCTGCAAAGTTCTCAGCTTCAACTTCTAGTTCATAAGCAGGATTTAAACTTGCTGTTTGTTCTTGTCCTGTTAATGCGGTTTGTTTGAAATCAAATATTTTGAGTTCAGGATTTTGTTTAAGCGTCCACTGAATTGCCTCTTGAAGATTTAACTGCTTTTCAAAGGCATAAACATTAAATGTAAAAAGTGACAACGCGAGAAACGCGATATATTTAAGCCGAGGTGTTACACACCTCAAAATTGCTATCTTGCGATGCACACAGGTATTAAGTGCCATGTATACTTTCCTATAAATTTATATGTTTTTTTCGGTCATTAACATTTGACCTTTCATAATTTTCTATAAAATTTAGGCGTATTTAGGTGGGCGGAATGGCACCGAGATATAGCCTTTTAGCTCAGGAGAAACTAAGGCGTAGGTAAGGAAATATTCTATTGCTTGGAAAATGTTACAGGAAGAATCAGCATTTAAAAATAAGTGACAACAGCAACAAAAATTACAATTATCAATTGAAGAGTTGCTATTATTCACCTCAAGCATATTGGAGTCTTCTGGAGCTTTTAGCGGGGTAATAGACTTAGTTAGTGATGAACTAAAAGAACTTTCACTTAAGTTTATTTCAAGCTCTTCTAGCGAAAAAAACACAGACTGCACCGCGATTAAAATCATTATCACGTATGATATATTTGATTTGATATACGATGAGTGCATTATTTTCATTTCTCTGCTTAATACTTTAGCTGTAAGATGCGGCGAGCACCGTTTAAAACGACAAGAGCAATTATCAAACCAATCACTAAATCTGGATAACGACTGCTTGTTGCTGTAACTAATAAGCCAGCTAAAATTACACCAACGTTTGCGATAACGTCATTTGCGGAAAAAATCCAACTCGCTTTCATATGAGCGCCGTCTTCTTTGTTGCCAAATATCAAAAACAGACAAGCAACGTTAGCGATTAGTGCTATTCCACCAAATATCATCATTAAAGAAGAGATCGGTTCACTACCGTAAACAAAGCGTCTTACGACTTCGCTCAAAGCACCTAGCGCTAGAATAACTTGAAGCACACCAGATATATGTGCTGCTCTAAGTTTCATGCTAATACTTTTACCTACGGCATAAATAGCTAAACCATACACAGCAGCATCAGCAAACATATCTAATGAGTCTGCAATTAGGCCAGCAGACTGTGCAATAATCCCAGCAATTACTTCTATAAAAAACATGACTCCATTAATGGCTAACAACCATTTTAGGGTTGATGCTTCTTTCATCTCATTTTTTTGGGCTAAGTCTTTTGCTTTTGCAGCTTCTGTACTGCAACTTTGTTTAGTTGACTCTAACTCTGCACCGAGTTTAAGTTGTTGTAACTTTTTTGTTATCTCATCTAAATTTTCATCATGAAAAACTTTGACTAAGCGATTAGGAATATCAAACTGCAATCCAACTGAAGGCTGAATTGAGTCAAGTGCTAATCTGATCAATCTCTCTTCTGAAGGACAGTCCATTTGAGGCACTTTATATGTACTGACAAACGCGCCACTATAGTTATCTAATTGTGTATCAATTTTTACGTCTTCGTTGGTAGGAGATGATTGACACTGACCACTACATTTTTCTGACATATTTAACATTCCGAAACAATATTAAAATAAGTATAAAATCTATAGTGGCTATAGAGTCAAATAAAAAGTTATTTAATTTGAAAAGATTGGGAAGTAACTCAAATAGCTATTCCAAGAAAATAATTGTTGGGGGGTAGTGACAGCAAACACTGCTAACATTATTTGGACTGCCCGTTTTATACCGATGTTTATCAAAGATAAAAAATAGAAGAGCTATCTAGATAGAATAAATTAACCGATGATCCTAATTCCACATTAAAGTCGCGTTGGTGTGTTACTAATTGTACAGAGGATCTAAAACAAGATTTAAATTTAAAAGTAAGAGCAACGACTATATTGTTGGAACACTTGTCATGAGATACGCTAAGCCTAATGTCCGGTTTCGTATCAAAGTGAATTTTAGCTGAAGTAATTTTGTACCATCGTTTACGACTGCTTCAGGCTCAAATCTGACGAAGATTTCCTAGTACTCACCCAATCTGGCTTGATGAGAAATAATCTCAAACATTATGCGTAGCCACATATTCGCTCAACTTGAGCGGGATCTTATAAAAGCCAGAACCACAGAAGGTCGTGAAGAGGCTAAAGCTAAAGGCAAACACATGGGCAGATTGCCTGCTTTATCAGACAAACAAGCGAAAGAATTATATAAAGATAAATTAAATGGTGAATCGATCTCTGCATTAGCGAAGAAATATTCTGTTAGCCGCCCCACGGTTCACCGAACTATTGAAAGAATGGAACAAAAGAAATAATAAATAAAAGGAGACGTTATGTGGTCTGATAAAGAATCAAAAATTGATTTCTTAAATTTTAATGAAACGGCTGAGTCAATAAAAGATCTTATAACAGAAAAGGAGTTAATGCCTATTAGTATAGGCGTTTTTGGTGATTGGGGCGCTGGAAAATCGACGATTCTTGAACTTACTAAGGCTTCTCTGGAAAGTGATGAACAAGAATATATCCAAGTACATTTCGATGCATGGACTTTCCAAGGGTATGATGACGCTAAAGCGGCGTTACTAGAAACAATTGCATCTACTTTAGTTAAAAAAGCAGCAGACGATAAAAATCTCAGTGCAAAAGCAAAAGAGTTTGCTGGACGAATAGATAAGATCAGACTGATGGGATTGCTAATGGATGGTGGTGCAGCATTAGCTGGTATACCAACTATGGGTGGTATACAGAAGATCATGGGACTATTCAGTGGTGGTGACGATGGTGAACTGGATGTTGATGATGTAAAAGGTGCTGTCGATGGCGCTAAGGATGTCGCGAAGAAAAACAAAGGTTTGATCAAAGATAATAAATCATTTTCACCTCCTAAAGAAATTAAAGAATTCCGAAAAGCATATTCTGATCTGTTAAAGGAGTTTGAGAGGGCGTTCAGAATTCTGTGTCAGCCTAAGTTGCTAAATATCTAGCACACCATCTAACCTACCTTCGAAGTGGATGGCCAATTGCGACAATGTCAGATTCCAATTATGGATTGGCATTGTCCATTTCTTCGAGGCATTCAATATGCCTGCATACAATAATTTCATCAAGCTGTTTTCATTAGGGAATGCTCCCTTAGTCTTGGTGAGTCGTCTAAACTGGCGATGTACAGCTTCAATTGCATTTGTGGTATAAATAGCTTTACGCACGTAATCTGGATACTTGAAGTAAACCGACAGATTGCCCCACTTACGACGCCAAGACTCGATAACGATAGGGTATAACTTGCCCCATTTGGCATCTAATTCGGCGAGAGCGGCTTCTGCTGCATCTTTAGTGGCTGCCTTATAAACGGGTTTCAAGTCAGCCATAAACTCTTTTTGGTGCTTTGAAGCAACATACTTCATCGAATTACGAATTTGATGAATAACGCACTCCTGCACTTCGGCGTCAGGATAGATTGTTGCTATTGCTTCAGGGAAGCCTTTTAGTCCATCAACACAGGCAATTAAAATATCGGATACACCACGATTATGTAAATCTGTTAATACTGATAGCCAATAGTTAGCCCCTTCACTTTCAGAGATATATAAACCAAGTAACTCTTTGCGGCCCTCGATATTGACACCTAGTACGGTATAAATAGCCTTACTCACGTAGCGCCCATTTTCTTTAATCTTATAATGAAT
>NZ_JQFL01000024.1:0-4614 GCF_000764215.1 Pseudoalteromonas sp. ND6B | reverse complement strand
CGGAGTTTTTCAAGTTAGTTGTCGCCTCAAGTTAAATTTTATGCCGCCCGCATTTCTTCTTTTTTCTCAGGATTCAAATTTATTTCGTTTATCATTGACCAATCTCGTGACTTTCCTGACCAACGACTTGGGTTATTCAATTTAGCAGCATCGTTTACCTGCTGACGCTTGGCTAATATCTCTTTATCTAAACCTGAATGACGTTGATTTGGCGTCACAAATTTTATACCACTGTGTAGGTGCTCATTATTGTACCAATCAACGAATCCGCTTACCCATTCTCTTGCTGCGCTTATATCTTCAAATGCCTTTTCTGGGTATTCTGGGCGATACTTTAACGTTTTAAATAACGACTCAGAGTACGGGTTGTCATTACTTACTGACGGTCGGCTAAATGATGGCACAATGCCTAGCTCCTGTAATGTTGCCAACAATGTCGCGCCTTTCATTGGGCTGCCATTATCTGAGTGCAACGTGACTTGCTCTCGCTTTATTTGCTCTCGACTGCAAATATCCTTCATTAAATCTGCGGCTAATTCACTTAACTGTGTGTCGTGAACCTGCCAACCGACAACCTTTCGACTAAAAATGTCCATCACTAAATATAAGTATAAAAACTGCCCTTTTACGCTCGTTGGTAAATAGGTGATATCCCAGGTATACACTTCATTTGCACGCACTGCCTTCAATGCTCTTGGCTTTTTCATCGGCTTTGCCGGCTTTACTTTTTCTCTATGCGTTAATAAGTTATGTGCCTTCATGACACGATAAAATGAACTTTCAGACGCTATCCATATGCCGTTATCAAGCAGCTTAGGGACTATTTTACTGGCCGGTAAATGCCCATACTCAGTTGAGTTAACCGTATTAATAATACGCTGCCGCTCTAACTCTGTGAGACGATTTGGCGGCCGTTTTATCGTACTTGTTCGCTTGTCAGTCATATTGTCAGCTTCAATCCAACGTTGAACGGTTCTTGCCGTCAGCCCAAGTAACTCACATGCTTTTTCTTTCCTTGCCCCTGAATCCTGCGCGTTTGTAATAAGCTTTATTAATTCATGTCGCTCAGCCAGTGTTGTTAATCGTCCTCGTTGAAACCCCAGAGTGCATCCGCTTTTTTTTTGAGAACAAGCAGAGCGGCTGTTTCAGCTAAGGCCTTATCTTTACGATTCAGTTCTTTTTGCAGCTGTTTTATCTCTTGCTTAAGCTGTTTACTGTCTGATTTAACTAGTTTCGTTGTAGGTCCTTGGGCAAAATCTTGCTTCCACTGCTTAATATGATGCGGGTAAAGCCCTTTATTACGACAGTATTCATTAATGGCTGTTTCATCTAAATGACCACAGTCAATAATCGCGCTGAGTCTTTCTTCTAAACTCCAGTCTTGTGGTCGTTTTTCTGCTGTCATTTGGCTACCCGTCTGGTGTGTTTCAAGTTGATGTTTTTTTGCGAGTGCTATCCAACGCTGTAACGTTGAATAACCGACACCTAAATCATCTGCAATATCTTCTAAGCGAACATCATCACATTGAGATAATGCTTTTTCAACCGCTTGAACTTTAAATTCTTGTGTAAATCGACGTCTCATTATATCTGCCTCTATTAAAAGTTAGAGGCGACAACTATCCTGACACAGGGGGCGGGCGACGGGTTACGAGCCTCGAGCCTAAAACCTCGAACCTAAACCCTAAACCCTAAACCCTAAACCCTAAACCCTAATACCGACGCGGGGTGAACCCGCTGCTACAGGTATAAAAAAACCTTGCAATGTTAACCGCAAGGTTTTTAAATACCTAAAACCTAAAACCTAAAACCTAAAACCTAAAACCTAAAACCTAAAACCTAAAACCTAAAACCTAAAACCTAACTATCAGGCTCGCATCAATTCCGTAAGTAGTTTACAATGGCGAGTTCGGTTTGATAAATGCTGGCGACTGCTCGTTAAGCTAAGGTTACAGGGTATAGTATGGAAAATTGGTATTTAGTTATGTGCAAGCCCCGACAAGAGGAAAGGGCAAAAACTAACTTAACCAACCAAGGGATTGAGGCATTTTACCCCAAATTAACAACAGAAAAGCTGGTTAAAGGTCGTCGTACTGTTAAACAGCTCGCTTTGTTTCCTAATTACTTGTTTGTTCGTCTTAAATTAAACAGCGGAAATTTTTCTGCTGTAAAAAATACCCGCGGTATTGGTGGGTTTGTATCTTATGGTGCGAGTTATCAAGTGGTACCCACAAGTTTAATTGAACAATTACAAAGTAAATGTTCACAAACCGTTGAGTCAACAATGCCAAAAGCGGGTGATGTAGTCAGCGTTAATAACGATTCTTTTAAAAGTATTCAAGCAATATACAAAGAGCCCGATGGCGATATGCGCAGTATTTTGTTAATTAACCTACTTAATAAGCAAATAGAAATGAGTGTATACAATAAAGATATTGAATCTTAGATAAAAGTGATGGTGCTAGGTTCTAGGTATAGATTAAGCCAAGTGCGGTGTTAAAGTTCATGGTAACGAGCTCCGGGCGATGGGCATCGAGCAACGAGCCTAGAACTTAGGGCAGCGGGCAACGAGTTACGAGCCTAGCACCTAGAACCTAGGCCCTCGAACCTAACCCTAATACCGACGCGGGGTGAACCCGCAGCTACAGGTATAAAAAAACACCGCATTTGCATTAAACGCGGTGTTTTTATGTTTTTCTGATACGACTCTATAAAAGTGGACACTTATTTAAGGAATAAGTGTTATGAAAATCAAAACTAGGCGTAGTCATTCAATTGAATTTAAAACAAAAGCAGTTGAACAATCGTTAGACTCTCCAGATACTGTTAATGTAATAGCTCATCGACTGGGCATTAACCCTGTCTTATTATCTAAATGGAGACGAAAAATGACGTCAAAAAGTACATCTAACCCAATTAAAAACCAAGGCCCTGATAAGTCATATAAAGATTTGAAGCGCCAAGTGCGTAAGCTTGAAAAGCAATTGGAAGATGCGCAGTTGGAGAACGATGTGTTAAAAAAGGCGAAGGCCAACTTGGACAGCCGAAAAGAATAAGATTTGAGTATATTCACCAAGCTGCGACAGCTAAGAAAACGATAAAAAAATTATGCACATGGTTGTCAGTATCAAAAGCTGGATATTATAAATGGCTAAAGCACTCATTAAGTCAACGTGCGTCAGAAAACGACTCATTGCTTGAGTTTTTGAAAAAAGTAAGTAGTGATGAGCACTGTATTCCGGGCTACAGAAAGTTGTGGAAAGCCGCTATAGACAATGGGTATGAGTGTAGTAAAGGCCGTGTGCAGCGATTACTGCAGAGTATGGGTTACCGCTCAGCCGCGGGTAAACGCCGACATACCGGTAGCGGAAAAAAGCAGGGGCATATCACTGCAGAAAACTTGTTGGGTCGTGAGTTTAGTGTTGATGAACCCAATACGGTATGGGTGTCAAAAGTTGGATATGAAAACTTTAGAGACGCTAAATATAGTGTGAGTGATTATATCAACGGATATTACAATAATGTTAGACCACATCATTATAATGCTGGTTTAGCGCCGAATGAATCTGAGATTAGATATCAAGATTCTAAAACTGTGGCCAAAATTAGTTGACCACTACACAGGCGGTGAAATACAGCTTACAGACGCGATTGATGCATTATTGGCTATTGATACGGTAGAAGCGTTTCATATGAGTGGCCGCTCACACGACTGTGGCGATAAACTCGGTTATTTAAAAGCGATTGTAGAATACAGCATGCGCGATAAAAGCTTAGGCGATGAGTTTACTGAGCATATGAAAGAGTTGGTTAAAGGGTAACGGGCGACGGGCATCGGGCTACGAGCGACGAGCTTCAGGCCTCCAGAGGGCGTTCAGAATTCTGTGTCAGCCTAAGTTGCTAAATATCTAGCACACCATCTAACCTACCTTCGAAGTGGATGGCCAATTGCGACAATGTCAGATTCCAATTATGGATTGGCATTGTCCATTTCTTCGAGGCATTCAATATGCCTGCATACAATAATTTCATCAAGCTGTTTTCATTAGGGAATGCTCCCTTAGTCTTGGTGAGTCGTCTAAACTGGCGATGTACAGCTTCAATTGCATTTGTGGTATAAATAGCTTTACGCACGTAATCTGGATACTTGAAGTAAACCGACAGATTGCCCCACTTACGACGCCAAGACTCGATAACGATAGGGTATAACTTGCCCCATTTGGCATCTAATTCGGCGAGAGCGGCTTCTGCTGCATCTTTAGTGGCTGCCTTATAAACGGGTTTCAAGTCAGCCATAAACTCTTTTTGGTGCTTTGAAGCAACATACTTCATCGAATTACGAATTTGATGAATAACGCACTCCTGCACTTCGGCGTCAGGATAGATTGTTGCTATTGCTTCAGGGAAGCCTTTTAGTCCATCAACACAGGCAATTAAAATATCGGATACACCACGATTATGTAAATCTGTTAATACTGATAGCCAATAGTTAGCCCCTTCACTTTCAGAGATATATAAACCAAGTAACTCTTTGCGGCCCTCGATATTGACACCTAGTACGGTATAAATAGCCTTACTCACGTAGCGCCCATTTTCTTTAATCTTATAATGAAT
>NZ_JQFL01000023.1:0-73366 GCF_000764215.1 Pseudoalteromonas sp. ND6B | reverse complement strand
GAGGGCGTTCAGAATTCTGTGTCAGCCTAAGTTGCTAAATATCTAGCACACCATCTAACCTACCTTCGAAGTGGATGGCCAATTGCGACAATGTCAGATTCCAATTATGGATTGGCATTGTCCATTTCTTCGAGGCATTCAATATGCCTGCATACAATAATTTCATCAAGCTGTTTTCATTAGGGAATGCTCCCTTAGTCTTGGTGAGTCGTCTAAACTGGCGATGTACAGCTTCAATTGCATTTGTGGTATAAATAGCTTTACGCACGTAATCTGGATACTTGAAGTAAACCGACAGATTGCCCCACTTACGACGCCAAGACTCGATAACGATAGGGTATAACTTGCCCCATTTGGCATCTAATTCGGCGAGAGCGGCTTCTGCTGCATCTTTAGTGGCTGCCTTATAAACGGGTTTCAAGTCAGCCATAAACTCTTTTTGGTGCTTTGAAGCAACATACTTCATCGAATTACGAATTTGATGAATAACGCACTCCTGCACTTCGGCGTCAGGATAGATTGTTGCTATTGCTTCAGGGAAGCCTTTTAGTCCATCAACACAGGCAATTAAAATATCGGATACACCACGATTATGTAAATCTGTTAATACTGATAGCCAATAGTTAGCCCCTTCACTTTCAGAGATATATAAACCAAGTAACTCTTTGCGGCCCTCGATATTGACACCTAGTACGGTATAAATAGCCTTACTCACGTAGCGCCCATTTTCTTTAATCTTATAATGAATGGCATCAAGCCAGATAAACGGGTAAAGCGTGTCTAAGCTGCGCGCTTGCCATGCTTTAAGCTCTGGTATCAGTTGGTCTGTTACGGCAGTGATGGTGGCCTCTGATACCTCAACGCCATACATATCCTGTATGTGGCCTCGAATATCTCGATAGCTCATACCTAAAGCAAACATAGATAGGATTTTCTCATCAATTTCAGGCGTTAACTTGGTTTGGTTCTTTTTAACAAGCTGAGGTTCAAACGAACCTGAACGGTCTCTGGGCGTTTCAAGTTCGAATTGACCTATGGATGACTTAACTGTTTTTTTGGTTGAACCATTTTTACGGTTAACTTGGGTCTCAGATTCTAAATGCTGCTCTAATTCAGCTTTAAGAGCCGCTTCGGTGAGTTGTTTAATTAATGGTGTTAGAACACCGTCTTCGCCAGTAAGGCCTTTACCAGCTTGAAGTTCAGCTAATGCTTTGTTGAAGTCGAAAGATTGAGTCATGTGTCACTCCTGTTTTCTTAATAATACTGAAATGACACAGATTTCTAAACACTACCATTTAAACTCAAAACAGCTAGCTATTTATTATTTCAAATCAAACAAAGTACAAATTATTTGATTTAAAACCGTTTTTAATGCGCTACTTAACAATTGGTAGTATTTGTTTAAAGGTAGACGTCCCTGCTTTTGTTGTCCATTGAAATATGATGGTCTCTACGCAAGACACTATAGCACCGGCTTGACGAAGCTGTTCTAGTGCAATAGCTTTGTGCTCTGTGTTTCTTGATGCTACTGCATCAGCTGCCACAGTGACCGCATAACCCTGCTGTAATAAATCTAAGCATGTTTGTAACACACAAACGTGCGCTTCAGTGCCAATTACAACTATATGTGGGCGATTTAATTGCGCAAGAATATCTAAAAACCCCTCTTCTGCACAGGCACTAAAGTTAATTTTTTCAAAATAGCGTGTATTAGGTAACACAGATTTTATTTTCTCATCACTTTCACCTAGTCCTTTTTTATAATGTTCTGTAATTATTGAAGGAATTTGATGAATAGCACTTGCTTTTGCTAACTGCAAAGCACAATCTAGCGTGTCATTAAACGAAGCAATCGCTGGTGCTAACTTACTTTGTAAGTCGATAACTAAAAGTATACTGTGCTCTGCTTTAATATTTCCTGCGTAATTCATACTATGTCCTTACGTTATAATCAGATTAACCTTGTAAAACACCAACGAAAATACAACAAATAATTTACATTTAATGCTTTTTGTAATTTTTGAATTAAACTCATGTTATATTACGCCAACATTTAATACCAACCTTGTTCGTTGTAAGGGTAAGTGCTTTTGAGTAAGTTTTTCTTTATTGTTTATATGTTTATATTTGTTTGCTCGCAGCATAGTTTTGCTTCACAAACTTATTCAGAACAATTACAACGTGTCACTAACAACGAACAATTGTCGCAAAGCTTTATAGTGAAATCACTCCAAGATGACATGGGCTATATATGGATTGCTACAACTGAAGGTTTATACCGATTCGACGGATACCAAGTCACGCCTTACGAGAGCGAATTGGGTTTAAAAAATAACTACATTAATAGTATTTATAAAGCAATTGACGGCCAAATTCTGGTTAATACTCAACTTGCAGGAAGTTATTTGATTAACCCTAATACCTTGCAAGCAGAGCTAATATATTCAGGGCACTTAAACCAAAATCAAGAAAAGTTCTCTCCTGTTCAGGCTGTTGCTGAACAACCGGCGCATTTTTATTTTTCTATTGATTCGCACATCTACCGATATGGTAAAACATCAAAAGACCTAACACTCATCTCATCTTTGCCCGATGAAAATATGTTTATTAGAGCATTATCATTATACCAAAACACATTGTATATTGGTGCCGATCAGGGGCTATATGTTTATAACTTTGCCAATAACGACCTACAACAAATAACACTTAACGACATTCAAGAAGTTACAAACGATAGCAACAATGTTAAATTTTTATCCATAGATGATGAGCTCGGTTTGTTAATTGGTACGGTTGAAGGAATGTATCGGATTGCTTTTGATGAAATTAAAAATATAAACCCTTCAGCATTAACAACTTTGATAAGTGACTATAATATTTGGGATTATATAAACACACCGTATGGTGAGTTTATTGCCACAGAAAGTGGGTTATTTGAATTCGATAGAAAAAACACAAGCATTAGCCCTATTTTAAACTTCAAAGATAGTAACTACAACGTAACAGAGAACACGATAAACGATATTATGTTTGATGAGTCGGGCTTACTTTGGTTAGGTTCTAGAACACATGGAATATTTACTTGGGCAGCACAAACAAAAAAGTTTAAAAAAATAACCTTACCTGAAAATAATATTGTAAACACTATTTACCAAGATAATAGTAAATTACTGTGGATAGGCACTGACGATGGGCTTGTTCAGTATAACTTAGAAACCCAAAAGAGTGACTTATATCTACAATCTAAAGATAGCAAAGCGGTCTATGGCCTATCGGCTATAGGTGATATTTTCCCTGCATATGGCAAAGGCGATAACTACCTATGGCTAGCAACTTTTTCCGGGCTCGATCTCTTTAATAAAGAAACAACAACATTTGAAAAAAACAAATACATTACTCAGTACAAGTTAAATACCGACTATACGTTCGGCATTGCACAAGTTGCACCCGATACTTTTGCTTATATAAACAATGATAACTTTTATATATTTAATGGTAACACAGGCGAAAACCGAGTTATTAATGGACTAAAAGAGCAGGTATCGCCCATGCTTGCATATACGTTTCATACCCCATCTGAGGCTTTCCCTGGCGAATTACTGTTAAGTACCTCTGACACGCTTTTTCGATACAACGAAGAAACAGCGACTTTAATTACTATTTTTAAATCTAAAACAGCAAAAAACAATCTTTACCATACAGTAGAGAATTATTATTACGATGCTAAGCGAGGGCTGCTGTGGTTAGCCACCACCCAAGAAGGCTTAATTGCAGTAAACGCTAAAACATATCAGCAAGTGCATGTATTTGATAAACACAACTCATTAAATACTAACTCTATTTTTAAACTTATTGCAGATAATAAAGACTTTTTATGGATAAGTACTGATAACGGTCTTTATCAACTTAATTTAGATACGCTTAACATCACCACGTACACAATAAAAGATGGCTTAAGTAACAATCACTTTACAGCACTAGCAGCATTAAGGTTACACAACAACGAGTTAGCGTTTGGTAACCGTAGCGGCGTGCTAATGTTTGACCCAGAGCAATTTGATAATGAACAGCGAAAAATCAATAATAACTTAGCAATTACTAATATTAGTTTGTTTTCACAAGCCCTTAATTACTCCCCTTCAAAATACAGCACTGATCCATTAATGCTTAAGCACGACGATATGGGCTTAACGGTTCGGTTTTCAAATTTTGATTATAAAAATATTAATAAAACCTACTACAAAGTTGAGCTTACAGGCCCTTCGTCTTTGAGCTACAACGATTTAAAATCTAACCAGGTGTTTTTTACTAAATTACAACCTGGTGATTATATTTTGTCTGTGTCTACTCAACAGCGAAATGGAGTGATCACAAGTGACCCCATACAGTTAAAATTTAGTGTAGCTTACGCCCCTTGGCAGTCTCCTATTGCATATACTTTATATTTTATTGCTATTGTTGTTATTTTGTTTTTATTTTTCTGGCAATACCGAAGCCGTAAAATTGCAATTGAACAAGCTCACCGCGCCGCTGTGCACTCTAAAACACAAACTGAGCTGGCACTAAAAAGTAATAAAAGCGGTGTATGGAACTATAGCTTTGCAGATAACTCAGTAAATACAGATAGAGGCGCAGAGCTTGGCTACGAGAACTTACCTGAACGCATCGATATAAGTAGTTTTTTTAATATTATGCATCCTGATGAGCGTCGCAGGCTACAAAGTAAATGGAATACTTTTACAAACCAAACTAAGCAAAAACATTGGCAAGCTACTTATCGTTTACGGCACAAAGATGGGCACTGGTTATGGTTTCATGATTTGGGGCAAACTATTTATAATGAAGACACTAAAGAGCCTCTTTATGTGTCGGGTATTTTTACTAATATTACCGAGCAGCTGGCAAACGAACAACAAGCCAAAATATTAGGCGAAGCATTTAGTCAAATCAATGACTTTTTACTTATTTTAGATGAAGACCTCGTGCCATTTTCAGCCAATAACAGCTTTATGGATGTGTTTTCTGATGAAGGCAGAGAGGGGGTTGTTACCTCAAAATTATTTATTAATGCCATTGGACAAGCTAAGTGTAGAGAGTTTGCAACAATTTTAAAAGCACTTAAACCAAAAGAAAACTGGCGAACAAATGCTTATGTAAAGACCACAAAAGCTGAAAAACACCCTATTCATTTAAGTGCCACAGCCGTTGCTAATGAAAAAGATAAAGTCAGTTATTATGTTATTGTTATTACCGATTTAACAGAGCAGAAACGCGCTGAAAATGAGTTACGCTACCTTGCTAATTACGATGCGTTAACGGGCTTACCTAATCGTAGTTTAATGAATCAAAAAATCGAAAATGCCATTACAAGCGCCGCTAAAGACGATTCGCAATGCGCTGTTATATTTATAGATTTAGATAAATTTAAACCCGTCAATGACTCTTTTGGCCATGCAGTGGGTGACAAACTATTGTGCAATATTACCGAGCGAGTGAGCCAATACTTAGGTGATGACGCTACATTTGGCCGCCAAAGTGGTGATGAATTTTTAGTGTTAGTTGAAAACGTTACCTCAATGGCCTCTTTACAACACACTCTCAACGAAATGAGCAAAGAGCTGGCTAACAAGGTTATTATTGAAGACTTCGCTATTAATATATCAGCCAGTATTGGTATTGCATTGTACCCATACGATGCAACATCGACCGATGCCCTCATACGTAACGCAGATATTGCCATGATGCATGCTAAACAAGCAGGCAGAAATGGATTTCAGTTTTTTAATGAAAAAATGAATGAGCAAATTAAACAAAAGCTTATTCTTGAAAACGACTTAAAAGATGCTGCTAGGGATAATCTGTTTTTTAATCACTATCAACCTATTGTTAATACACTAGATAAAACAATAAGTGGGGTTGAATTACTCATGCGCTGGGAAAACCAAGGCAAACCGGTTTCTCCCGCTTTATTTATACCTATTGCTGAAGAGACTGGCTTAATTGATATGTTAACTGAGCAAGCATTACAGCGTGCAATTACTGAGCTTGCTCCACTTTTGAACATTAACCCGTTGTTTTACATATCGTTAAATTTGTCTCCAAAACATATTTTAAAGGCCAACATAACGCAGCAGCTCAGCTCCATACTAGAAAAAGCACAGATAAAACCACAACAACTTCGTTTAGAAATTACAGAAAACACGCTATTAGAAGATAAATACAAAGCGGCTAAGCAACTAAAAAGCTTACAGGCTGCTGGGTTCAAACTGTTTCTTGATGATTTTGGCACTGGCTATTCATCGTTAACTTATTTGAGTCAATTTCCAATTAATGTGATAAAAATAGATCAAAGCTTTGTTAATAGTATTGGTATTGATAAAGGGGATGAATCTATTATTAAAACGATTTACTCACTCGCTGAAAACTTAGAGTTATATTGTATTGCAGAAGGGGTAGAGACGCGGGAGCAGCTAGAGTTTTTAAAAAATATTGGCTGTCATAAGCTACAAGGTTACTACCTTGCTCGCCCTATGAGTGCTAACGATTTAATGAGCCCAGAATGCTTCGAAAAAATTATTGATTTGATATGAAACTAAAAGCGACTTAGTTAAGTCGCTTTTAGGTTTAACGCATTAGTGTATGTGCTTGCATTCGTAGCTTTCTATTTGTAATACGCTGTTGCGCACATTAAATTTATCTGCAAGCAGTTTAATTACCTTTAAGCGGCACTCTTCATCATGTTTTTCTATAGTACAGTGTTGTTTTAGCACAACATGAGCACCAACAATAACCTTTTTGTTTTTACGAACAACAGTGACATTGTGCACATTTGCAACATGTTCCATGGTGGTTATTTCTGTTTCAATATCGGCCACTTTAGGTAACTTAGCTTTATTTGAACGCAACCCCTTGAGACAGCTAATAATGACCTTAATACCGGTAAACAAGACAAAAGACGCAATTAACATGCTCGATAAAATATCAATTACATTCCAGCCTGTTATGTATATAAGTACACCAGCAGCAAAAGTAGAAACCGTTGATATTAAATCAAAAAACGAGTGTAAAAACACGGCATACACATTAATGCTCGCCTTACGGCCTTTATAAAGCACCCATGCCGCTGCGCCATGAAATAAAAAACCAATAGCAGCAATTACCGACATTAAGTAACTATTAATAACCAGCTCATGTCCCCCTTTATGATGCATAAAGCGCTCAGTGCCCTCATATAAAATAAGTGAACTAATGGCTAGGTATAAAACGCCGTTGATCAACCCTCCTATTAGCTCTGCTTTTTGATGGCCATCGTTATAGGTTTTAGCTAAATGAATAGCAAAGCTAGACGCAATGAGAGCAATGAACAAAGAGCTATTATGAACAAACAAATGCCCTGCATCAGCAAGTACTGCAAGTGAGTTTGCGTAATACGCACCCACTAATTGAATCACCATAAATGAGCAGGTAATTGCAAGTGCAATTAACAAACGGCGACGAGAAGCGCGATGTGTGGTTATTTCTGTCATGAAATATAATAGACCTTCACTAAAAATAAAGTAAGCTTATGAAATAAAGCAAATTGGGAAATACGTAATGATATACAGTCACAATTGTAATACGTAGGCCAAATAAACGCACTAAAAACTTAGTAAAACACAAAAAACTGTACTAAAAATAACTAAGCAGATACAAAAATAATAATTAATTCATAAATATGGTCAGTTATCATATTTTAATGCGGAGAAACCCGTGAGCCATGACTCAAACAATACAATTTGGAAGATTTTTAATCTAATTAATTTAGCGGTGATTGTTTATGACAATAAAACACATAATTACATCTTAAACCAACATGCCAAAACGTTACTTAACATAAATAGTGACGACGCGCTTAGCAGCGATGTTTTTAACAATATTACGCTTCGCGACTTTAATGATGATACGGTTGTTACCGTTGAGCAATTATTCACATCTACTATAACAGCTGTTTTATTAGAGTGTGAATTCACGCCTCAGCTTTTAAATGTAAACCACTCAATTATTGATGACTCTGTTTCTATGATCACTTTAGAGCAAGACCATAGTCACGCAGAGCAATATAATTTTGACCATATTATTTCAAAAATATCCACCAAACTAATTGATATTCAAAATGACAACATTGATCAACAAATTAACTTTGCACTCAAAGCCATAGGCACCGTTTGTAAAGCAGATAGAAGCTACTTATTTGAATTTAATACCGATAGTGAAACTTTAACCAATACGCATGAATGGGTGAACACCGGCATAACTGCCTACAAAGACAGGTTGCAAAACGTCCCTAAAGCCGAGCTTCCCTACTTTTTTGATGTAATGAACTTAACACACCTATTTAAAGTTAATGATGTTGCTCAGTTACCGCCAGAAGCGAATTCAGAAAAAGCAGAGTTTGAAGCGCAGAGTATTCAGTCTGTTTTATGTGTTGGCCTGCGCTTTGACAAGGAGCTTGTTGGTTTTATTGGCTGTGACTGTGTTAATACAAAACGCCACTGGAGCAAAATAGATTTAATAAGAATCAAGCTCGTAGGCGAAATTATTAATAACGCACTCAAAAACATAAACTATAAAAAAAAGCTGCAGTTAGCCCAAAAACAATTAATTAACGCTAATACAAAATTAAATAAGTTAGCAAACACCGATGCACTTACTGATATTGCCAACCGCCGATTTTTTGATACTTCCCTAAAGAGCGAAATTAAACGCTCTGCAAGACAACACCAACCAATTAGTTTAATTATGTGTGATATCGACTTTTTTAAGCGCTATAACGACAATTATGGCCACCACAAAGGCGATGAAACGTTAAAACACGTTGCTCGTGCTTTAAAAAGTTTATGTAAGCGTGAGGGTGACATAGCAGCTCGCTATGGCGGTGAAGAATTCGCAATCATTTTACCTGCTACGAATATAGAGCAATGCCATAAATTTGCTTTGTTAATTGAGCAAAAAATAAAAGCACTTAATATTACGCATGAGTTCTCTCCTATTGCCCCTTACATAACACTTAGCTTTGGTTGCTTTTGTAGTTATCCAAATGCAGATACACACACAGAAACCCTAATAAAAAGCGCTGACATCGCTTTATATAAAGCAAAGAAAGCTGGCAGAAATCAAATATGTATTTTTGAATAATAAACAATCATAAATGAACAGGTGTTTCTGCAATTCCTTTAACCGGTGCTGCAATAATAAAAACGCCTCCACTATAAGGAAACTGCTCTAGTACGTGTTGCTCTAAACCAGTGCGAGCTGTAGTTACGGCTATCGTATCTAAATCAGATCCCATAAAGGTAAGGCTCGTTACCCTTGGAGCTGGTAGTTTATAAAACTGAACACATTTTCCTTGTGGTGAGAAACGATATAGTCCAGAACCATTCCATGATGCAACCCATAAGTGGTTATCATTGTCGACTGTCATGCCATCGGGAAAGCCCATTGTCATGTCAAATTTTACAAATACTCGCTTGTTGCTAAGCTCACCTTGTTCGTTTAAATCAAATTGATAGATAGTTCGGGTGGATGATTCTGTTGAATATAAGATGCGTCCATTTTTACTTATTGCAGGTCCATTACTGATCACATAATTACTATCAACAATTGTTGGTACCTGTTGATGACCAAAACGATAAAGCGCTCCAGTACTTTGTTGTTCATATTTATCCATGGTGCCAAAAAACACATATCCGTTTCTATCTGTTTTCGCATCATTTAAACGATTATTTATAGCAAGATTGGAAAGAGAGTAAAGCTCTATAGGTTGGAATGTGCTGTTATCAAGGTAATAAATACCGCGTTCAAAACCTGCGATCAAACGCTGTTCCGTAGTCTCCATGACCCAACAAATAGCTTGCTCCATCGGATATCGAGAAACAGTTTGCTGCTGAAGATCAAAACGGTAAAGCAACTTGTCTAAAATATCGACCCAAAATAAACATTTTCGTGATTCGCTGTAATATGGTCCTTCACCTAGTAAACATTGGCAAGGAATAATCATTTTAACCGAATTAACTTCCATTACTTAACCTAATACAGCTTACGAGTTAATATCATCATCTTAACGTTGAAAGAAAATCAGTGCTAGACCTGAAAACGTTGCAACCACAATAATTAAAATTCGAATAGATTGCTCGTTGATTTTATTATTTAGAAAGTATGACAATCCCCAGCCAATTAGAATAGCTGGTAGGCATTTAATAAATAGAAGTAAGTCATTCGAGTCTGCTGTACCAGTAACGAGCAAAGCCGTAATACCAAACAGATTAATAAACACAAAGAAGATGCTTAAATTAGCTTTAATTTTATCTTTGTTTTGCGCTTGATAGAGTAGCCCCATCGGAGCGCCCCCTGCTGATGTGGTGGTGCCAATAAAACCAGATGCAAGTGATGCAAGTACATTAGAGATAAAAGTAAGCTTAGGCGACCAACCTGTGAGCGATAGCCCAACTGCAATTAATAAACAACACCCAAGTAAAATACGATACTGATGAGGGTCTACTTGCAACATAACACTCGCAGCAATTAATACCCCTACGGCGCCCCCAAAAATTGAATATCCTGTGTGCTTTAAATCTATTGCACCGCGATGCTTAATAGCAAGAATAGAAGTGATCAACAAGGCATTTAAAATCATTGGTCCGGGTACTAACTCTGGCATAAGCCAGTATAAAATTGGCGCACACAATAACCCTAGTCCAAAACCAATAACGCACTGTAAGCATGCACCAACTATTAATATAAAATAAACTAATACGATATCGGGCAATGCGTTTCTACCTTATTCACTGGGTTAAACTACTTATCAGAAAAGATTATTCTAATATTATAATATGATTGAGGTTAGGTAAATTTTTTTCTTTAACTTTAAGTCCAACCGGCATCAACAACTAATGATTGTGCGGTCATCATTTTACTATCATCTGCGGCTAAGAAAAGAGCCGCATTAACAATATCATCGGCCTGCAATGTTTCATTTATACATTGATTATGTCTTACATCTTCGATCATTTCAGGAGTTAACCAATGGGTTATTTGCCGTTCAGTCATAACCCACCCTGGCACTAACGTATTAATACGAATATTATCTTTACCATAAGTCGCAGCTAATGAGCGAGTTAACCCTTCAATTCCTGCTTTAGCGGTCGTATAAGCCGGCATGCCCGTTTGCTTAATACGCCAGCTCACTGAGCCCATATTAATAATGCTACCACCACCAATTCGTTGCATTTGCGGAGCTACGGCTTGCGCCGAAAAAAAACAAGGCCGTAAGTTAACGGCTAACTTATCATCCCAGTATTCAACACTCATGCTATCGGCAACATGGCGAGTATCGTCAGCAGCATTGTTTATCAATACACTGATCTCCCCTTGTGTTTTGCCCGTCGTTTTGATGGCAGCTTTTAACTGTTCTATCTCTCGAATATCACAATATATGAACTTAGGGTCATAACAATATTGACCGGCAACTGAGTCACATAGTTGCCTTCCTTGCTCTTTTGCTATATCAACAAAGGTTACTTTTGCACCTTGTTCACAAAAACGTTTTACCATGACTTCGCCGATCCCTGTTGCACCGCCGGTAATAAAAACACTTTTACCAGCGAGGCTTGGATAACTTGTTGTGTGTGTTGTTGAGACTGGCATGATTTCCTTAAGTATTAAGATAATTCATTAATAAATGTGATTATTTTGATGCGTTTTGTGACTCTTTTTCTGCAATTTCTTTTTCAATAAATGACATTGCTTCATCAATCATGTAGGTCATCATGTTTTTAGCCCGCTCAGCCTCACCATTTAATATGGCTTGATACACTTTAAAGTGTTCATCAGCAATGGCCTTTTTGCTTCCTTTTGCGGGTGTTGTGTGTTGAATACTTACATTTAATGCCGTACGGATGAAATCACGTAATTGAAAGAAAAAACGGTTTCCGCTAGCAAATAAAATAGCAGTATGAAACGCTAAATCTGCCTCATGAATTTCACCATCAGGTGCATCAGCAGCTGCTTGCATTTTTTCTAGCGCAACAGCAATCTCTGCAATAGCATCTTTATCTGCTCGTTTTGCTGCTAACGCCGCAGCTTGTGGTTCTATCGCCAAGCGTACCTGTAAAAACTCTTTTAACACATAAAGAGTTGGACTACTCTCAAGAAGCCATTTTAAAACGCTGGTATCGTATAAATTCCAAGTATTAGCAGGCTCTACACGTATTCCTTGACGAGGACGTGACGATATAAGACCTTTTGCTGCAAGCATTTTAACTGCTTCACGAACAGCAGTACGACTAATGCCATACTCTTCACATAACTTTGCTTCGGTTGGTAAACCCGTCTCAGCTGTATAGTGACCATTAATAATGGCTTTACCCAACTCATTGGTTACCTGTTGCGACAAATTTAAATTTTCAATGCGTGCCATAAACAGTTCCTTTAAAAATACTTATTGTATGATACTACTATAAATTTACCGCGTCATCAGGCAAATATTTTACAATTTTCCTGCATATTATTTTATCTTTGCTTTAATTCTGAATTATAAAAACACAGAAGTTAAAACGACCATCAATTTTTAACAAATTTCTTTCATTTAACAGATTTGTATTATAATATTTTTATCACACACAATTAACCGAAAGTTACTTTCGGGCTTAAATGGAATCAAAAATGATCGAATTAAGTACATTAGACTGGCTCGTGCTCGCAGGATTCTTTGTCTTGCTCTTAGCTGTAGTCATCGTCTCAATGAGACAAAAAGAAGAAGATACTACAGATTATTTTTTAGCCGGGCGTAATGCGAGTTGGCTAGTCATTGGTGCGTCAATCTTTGCCTCAAACATTGGCTCTGAGCATTTAGTTGGTTTATCTGGTGCAGGTGCACAATCAGGCATGGCGTTAGCGCATTGGGAAATGCAATCGTGGATAATATTATTACTTGGTTGGGTGTTTGTGCCTTTTTACTGGAGTAGTAAAGTTTATACTATGCCGGAATTTTTAGAGCGTCGTTTTAATTCTAAATCACGTACTTTTTTGTCGGTTATCTCATTAATCAGTTATGTACTCACCAAAGTAGCAGTGACTGTTTATGCCGGTGGTATCGCGTTTAAAACTATTTTAGGTATCGAAAGCATTTGGGGCATCGACTTTTTCTGGATATCCGCTATTGGCTTAGTGGTGATCACCGGTATCTATACCGTACTCGGTGGTATGAAAGCGATAATGTGGACCTCGGTGCTACAAACCCCAGTGTTGATCATTGGCTCTGTGGTTATCTTAGTTGTTGGTTTGGATAAAGTCGGTGGCTGGTCAGAGGTTGAACGGTTAAATGATATAAATATGCATTTAATCCGTAGCGCCTCAGATACCGAGTTTCCATGGCCGGGCATCATTTTTGGTTCATTCATTATTGGTTTTTGGTATTGGTGTACTGACCAATATATTGTACAACGTGTACTCTCAGCGAAAGGTATTAAAGAAGCGCGTCGCGGTACTATGTTTGCAGGTTACTTAAAGTTATTGCCTATTTTCATCTTTTTAGTACCAGGAATGATCGCTTATGCATTAAAAGCAAAAGGTATTATTAGCTATGACAGTGCCGATCAAGCGTTTCCTACTTTGGTTGCCGAGTTACTCCCCTCAGGTGTTAAAGGCATCGTAATTGGTGGCCTAGTTGCCGCATTAATGAGCTCGTTAGCCTCGTTATTTAACTCATCAGCCACCTTATTTACTATCGATTTTTATAAAAAGTTCAAACCTGAATCAAGCGAAAAACACCTGTTAAAAGTAGGTCGCTTGGCAACCGTAGCCATTGTAATTTTAGGCCTATTATGGATACCCATAATGAGCTTAATTGCAGATGTGCTCTATGAATACCTGCAAAGCGTGCAGTCACTAATCGCGCCAGGTATTGCTGCTGTATTTTTATTAGGTTTATGTAGTAAACGTATCACCCCCGCAGCTGGCTTTGCTGGTTTAGTGTCTGGTTTTGTACTGGGTATGATCCGCTTAGTGTTACTGCCATTTAAAGATAATTTAGCTGGTTCATCATTTGCGTGGATCACCGATATGAACTGGTTGTACTACTGTATTTTATTATTTGTTGTGGTTGTTGTGCTGATGATTGTAGTGAGTATTTTCACAAAACCTGCCAGTAATGAACAACTCAAAGGTTTAACCTTCTCAAGTCTTGATAAAGCCACATTAAAAGAAGTAGCTGCCGGATTAGATAAGTGGGATTACATTCATACTGCGGGGATCATCGGTATCACTGCGTTTATTTACTATCGCTTTTGGTAAAACTTAATTAGTTGTTCCCACGTTTATAGGGGGTGTTATCACCCCTTTTTTGCATACAGATAAGGACTCTCATTAATTAGGCAAGGTAGCTTCCTCTCGTGTTGTTAGCCTCAGTGCAAATTAATGAACAATCATAAAGAGGTGATGATGAACACTCTGCTTAAAATTGCATCTATAAGTTCTCTAGTATTACTCAGTAGCTGCTCCTCAATAATGCCCCAAAAAAGCGTAGAAGCACGCTTTGTTCCTGAGCGTATGGACGACTTTGCATTTGAAAATGACAAGGTTGCATTTCGCGTTTATGGGCCTGCTTTAAAAGATTCGGTAGAAAATAGTGGCACTGACTGCTGGCTTAAACGCGTTGATTACCCAATTATTAATAAATGGTATGAAGGAGAACGAGAAGGTATCTCTTATCATGCAGATCATGGTGAAGGTTACGACCCTTATCATGTTGGTAATTCATTAGGCTGCGGCTCAATGGCCTTATGGGATGAAAATGCCGATAAGAGCGACAGACTGATACAGCCCAATGTGTATACTGATTATTCAATAATAGAAAAAACCGCTGATAAAGTCGTTTTTGAGCTCACTTACCAGTATACCGATCAAGACATCACCGAGAAAAAACGCTACACACTGGAAAAAGGTAGCCAATTTTATAAAGTACAAAGTCAATTTACACACAATGGTAAACCCATACAGCTTAAAGTTGCTGTGGGGGTCACTACCCATGATGGTAAAGCACAGACACATGTCAACTCTGAAGGTGATGCAATAACAACATGGGAAACTATTGATGGCAGCCAAGTAGGCACATCTGTTTTATTGCCTAAATTTACCCACACTCACTATATTTTACAACAAAGTGATAAGAAAGATCGCTCGCATGCTCTGCTTGTTGCGCAGACGAATAAAGCGGGTGAAATTACCTATTATGGAGGGTTTGCTTGGTCTAAAGCGGGTGACATAACAACCTTCAAACAATGGCAAGATTATGCGAGTAACTATTTAGCCAAAGATAAAAACACACAAGTAACCGCAGAATCTGTAAAGTCACTAACGAAAAAAGTAGCAGACTGGCAAATTGCAAATTTTGCAGAAGAAGGTAAATACCGCGCACTACCACGCAAACCACCCCAGTGGATGAATCGCGAACAATATCATGATTTAGAGTGGCATCATGGTGCCCTTTACGCGGGTATGAACGAATGGCGTAAAATTGCTGATGATGATAAATATACAAACTTTTTAATGGAAATTGGTCAGCGAAATGACTGGGCTCTACACCAACGCCCTTATCATGCCGATGATCACACGGTAGGTCAATTTTATCTGTCTTTATACGAAGACTTCCATCAGCCAAAAATGCTCGAACCCACCCGTAAGCAATTTGACTGGATTTTGGCTCACCCAAAAACCGGCACTCTTGATTGGCTTGCTGAAAATACCCATGCCCATGATCGTTGGGGCTGGTGTGATGCATTATTTATGGCGCCGCCTGTATGGGCACGTTTAGCTAAAATTACCGGTGAAGAAAAGTATTTAGACTTTATGCACCAAGAGTATAAAGCAACATACGACCTATTGTGGAGTAAGAAAGGTCAGCTATTTTGGCGTGATTCTAGTTTCTTTGATAAACACGAAAAAAATGGCGAAGACGTTTTTTGGGCTCGTGGCAATGGCTGGGTATTTGGTGGATTAGCACTGATGATTCCGGACTTACCAGTGACTTGGGAAAAACGTGACTTTTACATTAATTTATATAAAAAGATGGCCGCACGTTTAATTGAAATACAACGTGACGATGGCACATGGTCTATGGGTTTACTTGGTGGTACACAAGGTTATCCCATCAAAGAAACCAGTGGTACATCATTCTACGCATTTGGTTTAGCATGGGGTATCAATAATGGCTACCTTGATAAAGAAACGTATCGCCCTGCATTAATGAAAGCATGGCGTGCGATTTCAGGTTCAGTTACCGATGATGGCATGCTAGCCTTCGTACAACCTGTAGGCGCAGCTCCTGGAGATTCATTTCCAGATTACACTGAAGTGTATGGTGTTGGGGCATTTTTAGCAGCCGGTAGTGAAGTGTATAAACTACTTGAAGATGAAAAACCAAAAAAACACGTCGCTCACAATACAATTCAAACGTTAATGCATAATGCCGGGTGGTGTTGGTTTCAAGATCCCCGCGCCATTATCCAAAACGGTAAATTAATTATCGGTAGCGTTGCTGGCAATGGTGTGGGTGACGCTGCAGTAGGTGTTTACGACCTAGTTAAGAAGCAACTACTCGGTCGTACCACATTAAAAACTGAATTTGACCATGATGATCATAACTCACCGGTTTTTTATGCGCGTCCTGATGGCACTGTATTAACCGTTTACGCACGTCATAATAGTGAAAAAGTACATTACTACCGTATTTCAAATTCTGACAATTTTTTAAGTTGGGGCGAAGAGAAAACGATACAAAGTCCTGCCAACGTAACCTACATGAACTTATACGACTTATCCGATGAAGGAACACTTTATAACCTTTATCGCGGTATTGATTGGAATCCAACGTATGTTACATCAAAAGACGATGGTGCTACCTGGAGCGATGAACATGTTCATCTAATTCAAAATGAAGTCCCTGGCGTACAAAGACCGTATGCACGCTATGCAGGGAATAGCAAAGACACCATAGGTTTGTCATTCACTGATGCCCACCCTCGCGACTTTGGTAACAGCATTTATTATTCTGAGTTTAGAAAAGGTAATTTCTATAACGTGGATGGCACATTAATTAAAAACCTTAAAAAGGATGGGCCATTAAAACCATCTGAAGCAGAGAAATTATTTCAAGGTGGCGGCGGCAACTTCCGTGGCGTTGATTTAAGTGTTGAAAAAAGTGCATGGACAAGCTCGGTGGCTTTTGATAATAAAGGCTACCCACACGTTGCTTATACTTATTACTTAAATAATCTAGATCAGCGTTATCGTATTGCATCTTGGGATGGCAAAAAATGGCATGACCGTGAAGTTGCGTTTGCAGGAAGCCGTTTATATGACCGTGAGGCCAGTTATACAGGCTTAATCACTGTGGATCCTAGCGACCCTACTCATGTGGTTATTTCAAGTAATGTGAATCCGACTACGGGTGAGTCTTTAGCAATGCCGCATCAAATATTTAGCGCACACATTGGGCTTGATGATGATACTAACAGTATTCAATGGGAACAGTTAACGCATGATAAAAACAATGAAAATTTACGCCCTATGATAGTCAACTCTGATCAACATAAAGTGATTATGTGGTTACAAGGGCAATATAATAGCTGGACAGACTATTATTTAGATGCTGTAGGGATTATTGTTGAGTAATCAGCCCTAATTCATTAAAAAGGAGCCACAGGCTCCTTTTTTATTATCAGCTCTATAATTAGTCCGGAAACTCTGGCGAAAGAATAGGAAATCCTTGGTCATCCCACTTTATTATACGCGCTCGCGCATGGCGATTTGGATCTGTTAACGGTGTTCCTTTAAGCTCTTTATAATCACGGCTGTGGTAAATTAATAAGTCTGTAACACCGTCCTCTGCTTTTACAAAACTATTGTGACCTGGACCAAAACGCCCTACTTTTTCGTTACTTGCAAAAATTGGCTGTGGCTTTTTATGCCAGCTTGCTGGGTCGAGTAAGTCAGCATCAGCATCGGCCCATAACAAGCCCATTGCATATCGATGATCAGTCGCACTGGCAGAATACGTAAGTAGCACTTTCCTCTCACGGATCATCACTGCAGCTCCTTCATTCACCTTATAGCCTTGTATTTCCCAATCAAGTGTTGGCTCTGAAATATTAACTATTGGCTCTTTTATCGATGTTGGAGAGTCCATTTGTGCAATCCACAATGCGGAGTTATACGTTGCAGGTTGGTTTTGCTGTGCCCACACTAAATAACGCTTACCTTTATGGCTAAATGTTGTGGCGTCCAATGAAAAGCTATCAAGGTGGGTTTTTAACTGCCCCATTTCTTGCCATTGGCCCTTCATCGGATTTTTGTTGTCATTTTTAAGCACAAACATGCGAATACTAAACGGCTTTTCTACATCACCCGCTGCAAAATGAATATACCAACTGCCATCAACTTTATGTAGCTCTGGTGCCCAAATATTGGTACTCATTGGGCCTTTTTCATTTTTATGCCAAATCACTTTTGGCTCTGCTAGTTTCAAGTCATTAAGTCTACAAGCTTGACGTAGCTCTATTTCATCAAACTTAGGGGATGTACCAATAAAGGTATAACAACCGGTTTTTTCATCGCGGACCAACCAAGGATCAGCGCGTTGCAAAACAATCGGGTTATCAATTGGCATTAATGTTGGGCTATTATTTGCCTCTGCAACACTGTAAAAGCATGACATACTAAGTACGCTTACAATTGCAGTGGCAATCAGATTCTTGGCCATGGTATTTCCTATTTTTATAGTTTAATTTCCATTGTTAATATTGTATTACATATATTATAGTAGCTGATAAGTTTAATGATTAAAATAAAAAGGTAGGCAACTATGAAACACGCAAAAAAGTTCGCTCATACATGTAAACTGCTCGGTGCAAGCACATTACTTTGTTTAGCAAGTAATACCATGGCTAAACAAGTTGAAGTACACGACCCTGTAATGACCAAAGAAGGCGATACCTATTACGTCTTTAGCACGGGTATGGGGATCACGTATTACGAGTCCAAAGACATGAAAAATTGGCAGCTTACCGGGCGCGTATTTAAAGATGAGCCGAGCTGGGCAAAACGCATTGCCAGTGACTTTGGTGGCCACCTTTGGGCGCCGGATGTATATCAAAAAGATGGCAAATTTTATCTTTATTATTCTGTGTCTGCGTTTGGTAAAAACACCTCTGCAATTGGTGTAACGGTTAACGAAACTCTAGACCCTAAATCACCAGATTATAAGTGGATAGATCATGGTATAGTTATACAGTCTGTGCCTGAGCGTGATAACTGGAATGCGATTGACCCTGCAATTGTTGAAGATGACAATGGTACACCATGGATGAGCTTTGGTTCGTTTTGGGGCGGCCTTAAGTTAGTTAAACTTGACGATGACATGGTAAGACTTGCTCAACCGCAAGAATGGCATAGCATTTCAGCACGCCCTAACACTGAACACGGGCCTGTAGAAGCACCGTATATCTTTAAAAAGAATGGTTATTACTACTTATTTGTGTCGTTTGATAAATGCTGCCAAGGTTTAGACAGCAATTACAATGTCCGTGTAGGGCGCAGTAAAAACGTAGAAGGCCCATACCTTGATAAAGAAGGTCGTGACTTAAATAATGGCGGTGGTTCGCTGGTGATCGAAGGTAATAAAGACTGGGTCGCGCTTGGTCATAATGCTGCTTATACCTTTGACGGTAAAGATTACTTAGTACTTCATGCTTACGAAACGGCTGATAACGGTTTACAAAAATTACGTATTCTACCGATGACTTGGGACGATAACTGGCCTGTGGTTGATAGTAGCGATCTAAACAAGCGCACCACTAAGCTGATTGAGAAGTAACACTTAAGAACAGCCACTAAAAGCCTGCATTTTTTGCAGGTTTTTAGTTTTGATATATCGCATTCTCAATACAAAAATTACTGCTCTAGCTCACGATTACTCTTTAAAATCAATGAGTTTAATATCCATAAAAATAAGCTGCTCACTGCTTATCGCTAAAGATTCATTCAGTGCCACACTGTAAATATCGTAGGCAAGATGCGGTAAAATCAAAAGTTCATAACGGCTGCCTTTAGGCATCAGCATGAGTGCTTCTTGCAAACCTTCTATCGCTTCTGCTATTTCATACTCAGCCACTTGCTCAATTTGCCGCGTATCATAAAGCACATGCCCTGTTGCAGTCATCACGCGTTGCTGCACCTTAACAGTAGCATCCCATGAAGGTGGTTCGCCACTTCCCAGTTCAATAATACGATACATTAATCCCGAGCCAGTTACATGCACTTCGGGCTGTGTTATGTATTGCTCTGCGAGCGGGTAACGCCGAACACTCACTTTAGAATGGACATCGTCATAATGCTGTAAACTCATACTCGTCCTACTAGTTATTATTGATTAAACGAATACCGTAAATACCACCAGCAACCGATCCTTTTATTGCACTAAAGCGCAGTGTTAATGAGCTAGCTTTTTTCATTTCATCAGTTAATGGATAATCAATGCTGTAAAATTCTGCATCAGTTTGCTTAGCGGGTAAGCTAACTTTTGCCAGCACCTCACCATTAATTGTGATAGTAAACTTACGGCCTATATCTGCATTAAAATAACGGATACGCAGTGCAACTGCCTGCTGCTCTAAGTTAGTTAGCTTATATTCAAACCAACCTGTTGCATCACGCCAATGATGGCCGTTATTAACACCTGCACGGGTATTTTCACCTTTAAAGTCATGCTCAACTTCAGGCTGTTGCTCGCCCGGTGTTATTTGGTCAACGGTCAATAATCGTAATTGCTCTTTTGCTTGTTCAGCAGCTTTTGAATCTTTCACGAACTGAGTAAATTCGGCTTCACTTTGCTGCGGCCAGTAAACTTGATAGCGACTATCATGAAGCCTAAAGAACGGAATTAACTGAGTTGTTTGTGTACTCCCTATACCCTGCTGAGCTATGGCGACATTTTTATCTGTGGTAAATGCAAGTTCAGCGCTAGGCGCTCGCTTTAAATCAGCAATAAACTGCTCAGGTTCACTGAGCATGATAGGAAGTGCTTCGGGTGGACAGGTAGGCCCTGCTGCAATATGACCCATGCGGCTGTTGTCTGCCACAAAATTCAACTGCTCGTTTTTAAACGCTTGTACTTTAGTTGCCATTACCACAGGACCATACAATACCGCATAGTAATCTTGGCCATCAGGCAACTGCTCTGTGTACAGCTTTGGGGTTAAGGAAAAAGCGAGTTTATCGCCATCATGCCAGCTATTATTAATACTGTAATAACCCTGCTCTGCTGTAGCATTTATAGGTTTGCCATTAAGCTTAAACTGTAAATCCCCAGTGATCCAACTTGGTTTACGAATATGCAGCTGCGCTGATGAGTTATGTTTTTTATCTAATGTGTTAATCACTAAGGTTATATTATTAGCATCCGGAAAATGGCTTTGTTGAGTTACTTTTAAGTCCTGTTGCTGCCAATCAAGCGTACTTGGAATAAATAGATTTACCCATAAGTTATCGTCATTTTTACTGTAGATCAGCTCACCGTATTTACTATGATTTTCGATACCCGAACCGACACAACACCACATTGAATCTTGTACCGATGAATACATACGATAGTGCCCAGGACGCATCGGCGTAAAGTACACAAGCCCACCGTGCTCAGGATGTTGCGACGATAAAATATGGTTATAGGTTGCGCGCTCGTAGTATTCTAAATAGCGAGTGTCCGCGGTTTTCAGAAACAGAAGCTTGCTGAGTTTCATCATGTTGTACGTGTTACAGGTTTCCGGGCCTTCAACATCTTCAACCATCGCGGTAAAGTCTTTTTTGTCGTGAAAATGCTCACGTACACTGTTACCACCAATAGCCACTGAGCGCTCTTTAGTCACTGTTTGCCAAAAATAATCTGCGCCTTGTTGCCACGCTTCATCATCACTGGCCTCAGCGACCTTCAACATACCAATAATTTTTGGAATTTGGGTATTAGCATGTAAGCCAGTTAGCTTATCTTGTTTTTTTAACAGCGGATCGACAATGCTATGGTGAGTAAATTGACGTGCTAGTTTTAAGTAACGTTTATCATTACCGATAGTAGCCATATCGGCAAATACCGCATTTAAACCACCGTATTCTGAATATAGCATCTGTTGAATTTGTTCATCGCTTAACTTAGAGGTTAAGTTTAAAAACCATTCGCCTAAATCAAACAGCATGGTTTTTGCTTGTTCACTGCCTGCAATCAAGTAAGCATCACGCAAGCCATGGAAAATTTTGTCTATGTTATAAAGCGGCACCCAACGATCATTTAAACTAAATAAATCGGCTTTAATATTGCCATCATGGATTTGTTGCCACATCGCTTGACCATTTGGTATGCCTCCTAAATAACCGTCATTAACCTGTTGTGCGCGTTGTAGCTCATTTAACATGTAATCTAAACGGTGCTTTAGTTCTTCATCGCCAGTTGCAGCCCACGCAAGGCTTAACGCCGATAAATAATGACCGCCAATGTGACCATCAAGTCCCGAGTCTTCCCAATTACCATAAGATGACGCTTTGGGCTCGATACCAGCTTCACGTAAGTAAGGGGCTAATAATTGATCTGGGTGCAATGCCAATAAATAACGAACGTTAGTTTGCTGGGCATGTAAAAACGGGCTTGCACTTAAGCTAACTTGCTCAAGTGCAAAAAGTTGTTGTGGTGTGCTCTGTGTATGATGCGTATTAACAGTTTTATCATCTGTATTTGGGTGTTCGCTGCAAGCCGATAACAACATTACCGCAAGTGAAAAACTAATAACGTGTGGTAATTTTTTTACTGCTAAATCAAACATACACAGAGTCCTTTTGTTATTTTTTATTGTTCGCCAGGTTTACCAAAAACAGGCATACCGTTATCATCCCAATTTAATGATTTTGTGAAGGTATGACGATCTGGGTTCCACAGTGGGTCACCTTCAATTTCAGTATATTGACGACAGTGATAAACTAGTACGTCATTACCATTTTCATCTTGCGTAAAACTGTTATGCCCGGGGCCAAACATCGACTTAGGCTCATTACTACGAAATACCGGCTCTTGTACTTTAGTCCAGCTATTTATATCTAATAAATCACTATCTAGGTCCGCATATAGCAAGCCCATAGCATAGTTTTCATCGGTGGCACTGGCTGAATACGTTAAGAATATTTTACCGTTACGTTTAAGTACGTTAGGGCCTTCATTCACCCAAAAACCAATTATTTCCCAATCAAGTTCAGGGATGGTTAAACGCGTGATTTCGCCAGTGATCTCTGTTGGTGATGACATTTTTGCCAAGTACAGATTTGAGTTACCTTTTACACCCGGTTCTTTTTGTGCCCAGCAATAATAAAGCTCATCATTATGATAAAAAGTCGTGGCATCTAAACAAAAAGTATCCCATGGGGTTTCAATTTGACCGCAGAACTGCCACTCGCCTTCAATCGGATCCGCATCTTTACAGCTAATTGCATACATGCGGTGTTGAAATAAATCGTGCTTAATTTCACGACTCGGTGCTGCGGCAAAATAAACATACCAAGCGCCATCATTAAAATGGATCTCAGGTGCCCAAATAAGCTCCGAGTATGGACCTGTTTGTGGCTTCATCCAGACCATTTTTGGCGTTGCCGTTGCAAGTCCTTCAAGCGTTTTTGCACGACGAAGTTCAATGCCATCATAGGCAGGAACAGACGCGGTAAAATAATAATAACCATCTGTGTGCTTATGAATATATGGGTCAGCACGTTGTGGGATCAAAGGCTTAGGTAAAGTTGACATAAATGCTCCTAAAATTATTCTGGTAACCGTTGGTTTTTAACCATGTCGGTATAATATTGATCTGTAATTTTGTATTTCTTTAATATAAAGCCCAGCAATGCATGAAATACTCCTGGAATAACAGTCAGCATTAAAGCAAGGCCCATCAAGGTGAATTCTGTTTGCTCAACATTTGGTTTGTATTCAAAAAATGCTAATAGTAAACCACCGGCAAGACCTGCTAACCCGCCACCCGCTTTTTGGCAAAATGAGATGCCACCAAACGATAACCCTGAGGCACGTACACCGTCTTTAATTTCACCATAATCAACGGCTTCAGCTATGGCTGACCAAAACACAGGGGCATGTAAATCAACCACAAAGGAAAGAATAATGTATAAAAAGAAGGCAAGGTATACATCTCCTGGTTGCACAGCAAAATACATTACAACAGATATGAATAACACCGCGATTTGTGATTGACGAAATAGCTTCATTTTGCAATAGCGTTGGGTGATCCATGTACTAGCGATCATAGATACAATTGATGCGGCAATACCAGCACTGGTAAACGCTCCAGCAAGACTTGGTTCACCTAAATAATAAGTTGCATAATACATAGCGACACTGCCACGAATTGCGTAACCTAAAGTACCGAGCACGCATGCAGCACATAATAATAACCACTGATCGTTTTTCAATAATGTTTTAAATTGTGTTGCGATGCTTTCTGTCTGAGGTTCATGAGTAATACGTTCACGAGTAGTAAAAAAACAAAATAGAAACAATGCTACACCACAAGTGGACACTAAAATCATTGCCAGTTTATAACCATGAGCAATATCGCCACCGCCCCACAAAGACGCTAGTAAGGGAACTGAAAACACAATAACTACATTCGCTATTTTGGCAAAAAACATTCGGTATCCGTTTGCGGATAATCGCTCTTTTGGATCTGCGGTTAATACACCGATATATGAAATATAAGGAATAGCCACACCAGTAAACATTAAGGTGGCAAATAAATAGGTAAGATAAGCCCATACCAACTTCATGTTGTAATCAAAATCTGGCGTGGTAAATAGTAGAACGATTGAAATCCCATAGGGCACAGATAGAAATAAGAACCAATGGCGGAACTGCCCCCAGCGCGTTTTTACTTTATCGGTAATCACGCCCATTAATGGGTCTGTAAACGCATCAACAAAACGTGCAACTAAAAATAAAATCCCCATATCAACAGGGTCAAGACCATAAATGTCGGTGTAGAAAAACGACATAAAATAAAATAATGCAGCAACCATAACGTTTACTGCCATATCACCGGCACCAAAACCGACTTTTTCAACAACTGATAACTTTTGATTTTCCATACAACTACCTAATTTTTAAAATATGTTATATAAAGCAACATATTTAAAAAAGAAAAAAGACCATCATTATTAATATGTTATACAAGTATCGAATCTAATTTCGATTGCAAAGCATTGTGATGTTCATTGAATTCGTTATTTTTGTAAACTTAATGCTAACAAGATAAATAGTATTATCATACTAATTAGCATGCAACTATTTTCGACTATAAGCATGTGTTTATCTAAAAATAATTATGTATTAATTTTATAAAAGGGAAATAAATTATGGACTTGCATAATAAAATAAAAAAACCTCAGTGATACTGAGGCTTTTTAGTCTTTTTTAAATATTAGAAAGAATAACGTGCGCCTAGCGCAAATGTACGTGAGTAGATGCCATTACTAAAATTAAATAAGTTATCGTTACCTTTGCCATAGTAGCTTTGATAAACGTCATCTAAGATATTGGTCGCATCAAATGTAACTACGAAATCATCGGTTACGTCATAGCTAAATTGGAAATCTAAGCTTTGTTCTGGACGACTCCAAAATTGCAAAGGGTTTGCAAATATAGCAGCTTCATTGCCTGTGTAGAACTCTGAGCGCCAAACATAAGATAAACGCATATCGAACGATTCACGCTCATATATACCAACAATACTGTATGACTCATCCGACACACCCGCCATATTTGAATCAATATAGCCTGATATATTTCCAGCTTCGTCAAAATCAGGTGTATCTTGAGATGAATCAAGTAAGGTAAAACTTGCTTGTAAACCTAAACCATTAAGCATATCTGGTAAGTTATCAGGGAAGTAAACCGCACCTAGTTCAAAGCCTGACAACTCGCCATTTGATGCATTTACTGGCGCACTTAAAACATAAGGACGAGTTACACCATCGTTGCCTTCACGTACGACTGTTTTGCGACCTGGTACAACTAGCCCTTCTATTTCACGCTTAAAATATGCAGCATAAATAGAACTAGAATCTGCAAAATACCACTCTAATGATAAGTCATAGTTTTTTGACTCGGTAGGCTTAAGCTCTGGATTACCACCTGTTCCTTCGCCGTATATTGCACCTTCTGTCAACGGATCAGTCCAATATTGCAATGCATTTAAGTCAGCAAAGTTAGGCATACGTAGAGTTTCTGTGTATGCAATACGCCCTACAAGCTCATCAGTAATGTTCCAATTTAGCATCAAACTAGGCAGTACTTTACTTACATCTGCATTTGCTGAACTTGAATCAAATATATTTGTATTCGTGCCGGTTTCAGCTGTAAATGACATATCTTGTTCGTAACTGACATAACGGACACCTATCTCACCGCTAATGTTTTCTGTTAAGAAAAAGTTTGCCGTTGTATAAAGTGCATATGATGTTTCGTCTATATCAAAAGTTTTGTACTTATCTTCACCCTCAAGGCCATAAATACCACGGATTACATTCGCATTATCAAGTAAGTAACCACCATCTGCAGAAATAAAACTATCGAATACATCTGCACGACCGTCTAAGTAGTCGTCTACTTTATATACCACACCAGAGCCATCACCTGATGCACCATTGTCAGCAAGTAATTCAATAAGCTGTGCCAACGATGTGTTAGCAATACCACTATCTTGGGTTCGCGTAAACTCTTCAGCAGTTCGGCTTTCGTAACGTCCACCAAACTTAATTTTATCTAAATAAGTGCCGCCAAATAAATATTCCGCATCAAATGTAAATGAAAGAGAGTCACCACGGTTCCCCCCGCCATTATCATATAGCGTACCGGCATTCCAATTATCAATTGCAGCCATGTCAGCTTCGTTAACTGCTGTATTAGGGTCATCCCAAAATGCAATCCCTGGCATACCGTCATTATCATTAAAATCAACATCTAAACCAGTTGCGACACGGTCAAAACGCATAGCAAAAAAGTCAGTTTCAAATTCACTTTCTTGGTATACAACTTCCGTATTAATGGTCAAATAATCACTCGCTTGCCACTTTGAGCTAAGTGCATAAAGGTAACTATCCGTTTTCTCAGCGCTAGAGTCTCCACTTTGGAAGCCTCCAGCTCTAATAGCTTGCTTCTCTTTGATAACATTAGTGCCATCAAAGATTGTTGGAGTTTCAATATTGCCATTACCGTTTTCAAAAGTATTAGAAAACCACATCGCATTTTGTGAATCGTTTTCATATCCAGTATAAAAACCTTCAGCAGTAATCTCTAACGTATCAATTGGTGCCCATTGCAACGATAACGAAGCAGCTGGACGCTTACGTATACCTGAGAAAGAAGTACCGAATATTGCATCACGAGCAATTAAATACTCTGTAGGTACACCATCAACATTCAGTGTAGAACCTGGCGCTGTGGGAAGACCACCTTCAAGACCCGCTTGCCAAATTAAGTTACCTTGTGAATCATTATTTGGAACACGTGAGTAAGGTGAGTAACCGGTTGCTGGTTTATCAGTAAAAAATGGAAAAGCCGCACCTGCGGTGATGGTATCATCACGATAATGAGTTTCAGCATAAGAGATATTAAATAACGCCCCAAATTCACCAGCACCATCAACTTCCCAACGATTACTTAACAGTGCACTGATATTTGGATCAATCTTGTCTGGTTGATCTGAGTAAATACCACGTGCTGCTAAAACAACTTTTTTGCCATCAAAGTTAAACGGGCGATTAGTTTTAATATCGATTGAACCCGCAATACCACGCTCGACTTGATCTGCAGAACGCGTTTTATAAACCGTTACACCTGACAATAAACTAGCAGGAATATCTTGCAGTGATACATCGCGACCAGAGCCTGTAAAAATATTACGACCGTTAATGGTAGTGTGTACATCAGTTAAACCACGAATAGACACTTGGCTCACTTCACCTGCCCCACGACCTGTTGTTTGCACGCCAGTAACACGCTGTAAAGCCTCTACCACATTGTTATCAGGAAACTTTCCTATATCTTCTGCAACAATTGCATCTACAATCTGCACGCTAGCGCGCTTTTCATCTAGGGCCTTATTTAGGCTACCTCGTATTCCCGATACTTGAATAACCTCAATCGCATCAGCATCGACTTTTTGAGCTTGTGTTTGCTCTTCCTGTGCATAGGCAAATTGACTTGTAATTGCCATAACAATTGCGCTAGCTATGTGTGTTCTTTTTAACATTAGCGGTGCTCTCCAAATTATAGTTATATTGGCAGTATGACTTAATGCATCTACCTCTGGTTTACCACTTCAATATGCTTGTTGTCAGTTGAGAATATTGATTTGTGTGTCGTTTAATTATGTTAATTTATTGCTGCCTTCAATTTAATAGTATTGTATGATTATTTAACAGTCAACATAATTATTGGATCTAAAAACCGATGAGTGAAAATACACACCTCTAACGAAATAAATTTCAAACTAAAAATAATACAAATAAAAACAATAACTTGAATTTATTGATTTTGACTTCAATCATTATTTTTAAAAACATAAATATGGATACTATTTGTTAAATTATCCTAAACAAGCAATTAAAAATATAATAATATAAATAATGTTATTTTCTGCTACGCTAGTATTTTAAGCGCCTAGCGTCATGTCGCAAAATTACAAGCGCACTGACAGATGCTAGCTAATGACCATAAAACAAATAAATACAAAATAATTTACAGTTTTTAGAGGAATACATATGTTTAAATATTTTACCCTGCCTTTGTTACTTTCGAGTAGCTTGGCTATTGCACAAAATCCACTTTTCAAAGATATATTTACTGCTGATCCTGCTGCACTTGTACACAACAACACGGTTTATCTTTATACCGGCCACGATGAAGCTCCCAACAACGATGTTTTTTTTGAAATGCATGACTGGCTCGCATTTTCCTCAACCGATATGGTGAATTGGAAAAAACACGGCCCAATTATGAAAGCTACTGACTTTAAATGGGCGAAAGGAGAGGCATGGGCATCGCATATGATCGAGCGCAACGGTACCTTTTATTTTTTCACCACTGTGCGCCATGATGATACTAAACCCGGTTTTGCTATTGGTGTTGCAACATCAAAGTCACCCACAGGCCCATTTAAAGATGCTATCGGTCACGCTCTTGTTACCGATGACATGACTAAACACACTCCTAATGATTGGGATGATATTGATCCGGCTATCTATGAAGAAGAGAACGGTGATACCTACCTATTTTTTGGCAACTTAATACCTAAATATGTAAAACTTAGTGATGACTTACTTCATCTCGATGGTGAAATTAAAACCATTGATTTACCAAACTTTACCGAAGCACTGTGGGTTCATAAGAAAGATGAATACTATTATGTTTCTTATGCATGCGAATTCCCTGAAAAAATCTGTTATGCCATGAGTAAAAGTGTTCATGGTCCATGGGAATATAAAGGCATTTTAAATGAAATTGCAGGAAACAGTGAAACTAATCATCAGTCAATTATAGAATTTAAAGGTAAAAGTTACTTTATTTATCATACTGGCGCAGTACCACCAAAAGACGGTAAGCCCAGTGGCGGACGCTTTCGCCGCTCGGTGGCAATAGACCCGCTATATTACAATAAAGATGGTTCATTAAAACGCGTAATAATGACTACCGAAGGGATTGAAAGCCAAAACTAGCTAGCACATAACTCGCGAAGGAGCATTTTTAAAACCATAAATGCTCCTCACTTAAATCTGTCAGAATCAAAATCTTTAACTATTTAAAAATAAAATCATAAAACAACCCTTGTATCTACTTTATGTTAACCACTGCTTTCTTTAGTCAGCTAAATATTTATCCAACCCACCTAAAAAAATAAAATAATTTATAAATTAACAAGTTAGACACACAACAAAGTTAACAATAAATTTACTTATGTAATAAACTTGCACAGTTTGAATAGTACTATAAAATGATAATAGTATGTTGGTTTGCATTTCAGACTCTGGCATTCATTGAACACATAATTAAATAACAACAATATCTCGATATAAAGAGGACACACAAAAATGAAACTAACCAAATTAGCGATGGTGATCACCTGCGCTTTAGCTGTTACAGCATGCTCCGAGGAAGGCACTAAGCTAGAATCATCGCCAGCAGTTGCTCAGCCACAAAGTGCAAAACCAACCGTCAGTGATAGCGTTACATATGATGAGCTTGGTAATGTTGCTGTTACTTATGTTAGCGTACATGACCCTTCTGTAATCAAAACAGACGGTACCTACTATATTTTTGGCTCACATTTAGCCGCAGCTAAATCAACTGACTTATTAAACTGGGAAATGATTTCAAGCCTTTCCGCTAATGAAGCCGTGAATGAAAGCCCGCTTTTTGACTTTAATTACACGAGCGAAATTGCAGAGGGTATTCAGTGGACAGATAGCTTTACCGGTAACTGGGCTGCTGATGTTGTTAAAGCACCCAATGGTAAATTTTGGTTTTATTATAACCACTGCGCACAAGACAACCCAGATACACCCGATGTAGTCGATGAAGTATGCTGGAACCGCTCATACTTAGGCCTCGCAGAAGCTGATAATATTGAAGGCCCATATAAAAATAAAGGCGTATTTTTACGCAGTGGCTATCGCAACGATGAAGAGTTTGCACAGTACCCTCTAGATAATGGCCAAACAACATGGAATGGCGCCGTTGACCCGAATGCCATTGACCCCGCCGCTTTTTATGATAAAGACGGGCAATTATGGATGGTTTATGGTTCATATTCTGGCGGTATCTTTGTACTGGCAATGGATGAAGAAACGGGTATGCCAGATGCAGAGCAAGGCTATGGTAAACATTTGGTGGGTGGTGACTTTAGAGCTATTGAAGGCGCCTTTGCTATGTATAGCCCTGAAAGTGACTACTATTATTTATTTTACTCAGTAGCTGGTTTTGATGTAAACGGTGGCTATAACATTCGTGTAGCACGTTCAAAAACTCCGGATGGCCCATACTTAGATACCGCAGGCAATGATATTGCCGCTGTTGGTGGTTTAGAGATCGGTGAAAAACTATTAGGTGGCTTTGAATACACCCAAGAGCTGGGGGAAACCTCACCAGCATGGGGTTATCAATCACCGGGCCATAACTCTGCCCATTACGACGAAGCGACTGGCCGTCACTTATTGATTACCCACACGCGTTTCCCACAAACCTCTACACAGTTTCCAACAGCGAGTGAAGCTCACCAAGTTCGCGTGCATGAGATGTTCATTAATTCAACCGGTTGGCCGGTAACCTCACCGCAACGTTATGTGCCTCTAGAGGGTGATAATTTAGTGGTGGCTGAGCAACTATACGGTTACTACAAATTTATAAACCATGGGACTGATGTTAATACCAGCGCAGTGCGCTCTACTCATATTGCTTTAAATGCCGATCATTCAGTAACAGGTTATGAAACTGGTATTTGGTACATGGTTGATGATTCAAACGTCAAACTTGAACTTGAGTCTGGTACTTACTACGGTGTGGCTAAATGGCAATGGGATGATGGTAAAAAAGATCTTGTCGTCACTTTTTCTGCTGTATCGTTAGAAAATGCCACAGTCTGGGGCAGTAAAGTCGCTGAAATTGATGAAACGACCAGTGTTTTAGCAACTGTGAGCGATGCATTAAATATTAAGACCGAGCTGACAATTGATGATGAAGGTTATTCATTGCCAACCAAAGGGAAAGCGGGTACGACTATTCGCTGGGAATCAAGTAATGAATATTACATTGATGCAAATGGCTCCGTATTTATTCCCACCCCTGATCGGGGCGATCAAGCAGTTACATTAACCGCTAATATGTCACTTAATGGTGAAACTATCACCAAAACGTTCAATGTTAATCTAAAAGCCCGCCCCGTATTTAAAAATGCGATTGCGCACTATAGCTTTGAAAACGGCTTAACAGATAATTTAAGCAACCTTGCTGATGCCATGACCACTGATAACAACTTGGACAATACAGGTGTTGGTACGCCGGCCTATGCGGCAGGACAAACAGGTCAAGCATTCGATTTTGATGGTGCGACCGGTGTTCGATTACCTGATGACATAATCAACTCAGATAGCTACACAGTTTCATTTTGGTCTAAACCTGACGTTGTAACTGGCTATAGCCCTGCCTTTTTTGCAGCTGAGAATGCTGATCGTTGGGTAAGTTATATCCCTGGGGGTGCACCTCATTTCACCACAAATACAATTTTATGGAGTCGCTACCTAGTTGAACCAGAGGTAGAGCAATGGAATCAAATTGAGATGACTCAAGGTGCAACCGCTGGACAATGGAGTCACGTAACTATCACTTATGCTAACGGCACAATGAAGTACTACTCTAATGGTTCACTTGTTGGCTCAATGCCACGCCCTGATATGTTTAGCGCTGATACAGCTAAATTTGCACTTGGTGTAAATTTTGGCTGGGATACTCCATTCCAAGGTCAAATTGATGAATTTATCGTCTATGATTACGCATTAAACAGCTTAGATATCAATGGTGCAGCGATAAACAACCTAACTGATCCAACTAAGTTTGAAACCTTCATTACTGATGCACTTGATTTAGGTGATACAACGGCTATCCGTGAAAGCTTTACCTTACCGCGTGTTGGGCCATTTGTGTCAGGTATTAGCTGGACATCAAATAATGAGGAGTTCTTAAAACCGGTTAATGGCACTGCCGTTGTTAATCAGCCAAGCGCTAATGCGGGTGATCAAGTTGTTACTTTAACAGCAACAATTAACTATAAAGACTTTACCGATACCAAAACTTTTGAAGTAACCGTTAAGTCATTAGCCCCTGCAGAATATAGTTTTGAAGGCGACTTAACTGAACTTAAAGCAGCTTATGCAAACGCCAAGCCTACTGGAGACCGTATTGATAACACTGGCGGTAACGTCACTTTTGTTGAAGGTATTAAAGGCCAAGCAGTATTCCTTCAAGGTTCAGGGGTTCGTTTGCCAAATAACTTGATAACCACCAATGATTATTCTGTATCTATGTGGTTAAAACCTGAAATGTTCTCAGATTACACCACTGCATTTTTTGCAGGTGCAAGCTCGTCTGCATGGATAAGCTTAGTCCCCTCAATGGTTGATTCGAATACGACTCGCCTTTGGGCAAATGGCGGCGGTGCGTTCTTTGATAATGGTGATTTAGGCATGCGACTGCCAGCAAAAGAATGGACTCATATTGCCTTCACTGTTGACGGAACCAACGGTGACACCTTGAAGATGTATGTAAACGGTGAGCTTAAAATTGAAGCAGGTGGCTTCCCTCGCGTATTTACTGTTGAGGGCGAAACCAATGAATTTGCGTTAGGTGTAAACTACTGGGATACAACTTTCAACGGCGCGGTTGATGAGTTAAAAATATTTAACGGGGCAATCGATGCTGACGCAATCAAAGCACTCTACGATGCAGCTACTGCACAAGAGTAAACTATTTAGGGTGAGCTGCCTTACCCAATAGTTTGTTGTCGTGAAAAGCCAGACGAGAGTCTGGCTTTTTTTTAACTTTTTATTTTCAACAAACACAACATCGTATACAGTGGGATTTATAATACAATATTAACTAAGGAAGGAGCTATGCAACGTCTTTTCATCACCTTACTATGCTTGATACCCTCGCTATGCTTTGCTAAAACAGCCGACTATAAAGTGATAGACGAAGGTGGCAGTGGCCCATTTAGCGCCATTGCAGCCACTGAAACCTCGTTAGGTAACTATGTTATATACCGCCCGAACGAGTTAAATCAGTCAATAAAACTACCCGTTGTAGTATTTGCGAACGGCGGTTGCATGGATACCTCCTATCCCTTTGAGCATATGCTCTCAGACATTGCCTCGCATGGTTACTTAGTGATTGCATTAGGCAAAATGCAAAACAGCCTTGATGACAGGCCCTTAAATAAGGCCAGTAATAGCATGATCCCTCACGCGATTGATTGGATAACGGCGCAATCTGCAAATCCGTTAAGTGAATTTTACCAAAGCGCAAACCTTAAGAAAATCGCTATTGCAGGTCAATCGTGTGGCGGCGCGCAACTACTTACCACTGCAGCAGATGAAAGAGTCAGCAGCTATTTAATGTTTAATTCAGGCATTGGTGATATGACCATGGCAAGCGCCGATGTTGACTCACTGCACAACTTACATGCTCCTGTTATTTATCTTGTCGGTGGGCCAACCGATATTGCCACAGAAAATGCCAAGCTTGATTATCAGCGTGTAAATCATGTGCCAATTGTGTTTGCTAATCATAAAACCGCGGGGCATTCAGGAACGTTTGAACAGCCGTTTGGTGGTTCGTTCTCAAAGCTCGCTATCAAATGGTTGGATTGGCAATTAAAAGATAAGCAAACCAATGCAACGCTATTTTTGCAGGGTAATACAGCTGACTTTGTTAATTGGGATATAAAAGCAAAACAATTTTAAAAGGAATGATTATGAACACATCAACACTTAAGCGGCTTTTATATGCTGCATTTTTTACTGCAACAACGACCGCTGTCAGCGCAGAGCCGCTCACCCAAGTGACTGTGGCACAAGGTAAACTTCAGGGCACCGCCCAGCAAAACCTGGCAGTTTTTAAAGGTGTGCCGTTTGCTAAACCACCCATTGGTGAATTACGTTGGAAAGCCCCGCAACCGGCTGAAAAATGGCAAGGTGTACTTAAAGCACAAGAGTATGCCCCTGCACCAATACAAGCAGGCAACCCAGTATCTGGGATCAGTGAAGATAGCTTATATTTAAATATTTGGACACCGGCAGAATCGAACGCAGTTAAACTCCCTGTATTGGTATGGATCTACTGAGGAGGCTTTAGCTTTGGCAGTTCATCCGATCCTATTTTTGATGGTACTGAACTTGCGAATAAAGGCGTGATAGTTGTTTCGATTGCTTATCGCGTTGGTCAACTTGGCTTTTTAGCTCACCCAGAGCTTAACAAAGAAAGCCCAGCAGGTGTCTCTGGAAATTACGGCTTACTCGATCAAATTGCCGCGTTAAAGTGGCTTAAACAGAACATTGCTGCGTTTGGCGGTGATGCTAACAATGTCACTATTGCCGGTGAATCCGCAGGCGGTATTTCAGTGAGTATGCTTGCAGCGTCACCGTTAGCAAGTGGTCTATTTAACAAAGTAATTTCTCAAAGTGGCGGTTCATTTGGCCCTACTCGCATAAAAAATTACTCTGGTGAAAACATGTCGACCCTAGAGCAGGCTCAAGCAGAAGGTTTCGACTATGTAAAACAGTTTGGCACAACCTCAATTGCACAGCTGCGTAAAATGAGCGCAGACACCTTTATACCAAAAGGTTGGTCGCTACCAGGTGGCTGGCCTATTGTTGACGACTATGTGATCAAGGGCGACCAATATAAGCTCTATCAGCAAGGCAAGTTTAATGATGTACCCGCTTTAATTGGTTATAACTCCGATGAAGGCGTCAGCTTTGTGTGGGACCCTGATGTTAATAATTTTGTTGATGGAGTAAAGACTCGTTTCGGTCAATTTGCGCCTAGCTTACTTGAAGCTTACCCTGTTGCAAAAAATAGCATCCCTCGCAGTGCTCGAAACCTAGTACGTGATGCCGCATTTGGTTGGCATACCTGGAGCTGGGCTAAATTACAAACTCAGTATGGTAAAGCCCCAGCATATCTTTATTACTTCGATCACCACCCTAAACGTACACCTGATGCCAAAGACGAAGATCATGGCTCTGCTCACGGTCATGAAATTGCCTATATGTTTAAAAACCTAAATAAAGCAGATCCGAATGTAACGGAAAATGATGTAAAGATGTCGGATATAATGGCAACCTATTGGACTAACTTTGTTAAAACCGGCAACCCAAATGGCGATGCACTGCCTAATTGGCCCGCTTTTAATAATGACAAACCCAGCACTATGTATTTTCAACAGCAAGCGAAAGTTGGCCCTGTACCAGACAAACAAGCCTTAGAAACACTTGATGAGTATTTTAAATGGCGCCGGACACCAGCTGGTGAAAAATGGGCTAATGAAATTCACTAATTTGCAGCAAACCAAATAAAAGCCACTAACAAAGTAGTGGCTTGGTAAGAGTCGAACATGTTTAGTGACTAGTTAGGTTCTCGAAGGTGGAAAATCTGACACTTGTTTCCTAAATCAGGTTGTTGTGCAAAATTAGTTTTATCTGCAAGGCCACAATCACTTAAACCCAGTGCTTGCTTTGTGTAACGGTTGATCAACATCACGCCGCCACCTTCAACAGGGGTTATACGCCATTGTGCTGTTTTAGTTTCGCACGAAGCCATTTCAACGTTAGCGCCAGGCACTAAAGCATTGTTTGCCACAGCAGCGCAGTAATCGCTATCAAGGTCTTGTTTTAGAGCAACGTAGCCTGTGTCTGTTGGCGCAAAGAACCATTGCTGGGCATCGCTGTGAGTAAACGCTTGTTGCTCAACATTAGTACCCGCTTTAACTGCTCCTGCAACGCTCAATGCTTTACCACTTTGTTGGCTCATTACCGCGACACTACCTACAGGCTGTAACTGCCAATCAGCACATGCAGTATCTTTACCTTGTTGTAAAACCGCTTGATTTTGCGCGGCTGAACACCCTGCTACGGCTAATGGTTTTTCAGTGTAACGGTTAGTAATAGTGACATTACCATCAGTGCTTGGTGCTACTTTCCATTGCTGACAGAAGTTATTACGCCACGCTGCAGATTGTATTTTCGCATTATCAGCATCACTGCAATTAGCCAGATCTAAAAACTTGCTGTCTTCACGGTTTGCTAAACGTACAAAACCATCCGTAGTGGCATCAATCACCCATTGCCCATTAGTGCTTGCACATTGACGTTGCACAGCACGCGCATCTTGAGGATCGGCTGCAATGTCTAAGCATAAACCACTGGTCGCATTAACTAAGTTATAACGTTGGCCTTGTACGCGGGTTACAAGCGGGCCGTATTCACCTGATGGTGGAGCCACTTCAACACCCGGTGTTACTGGTTTTGCAAAGTTTGGTGTGCCATTATCATGCCAAGTAAATTTTTGCGCACGCAAAGAACGTGTGGCACTACAACCATGTTCTACTGAGTCATTACCGTGGTATACCAGCCAATCTTCACTGCCATCTGGCGAAGTGAAGAAACCATTGTGACCAGGGCCAAATACTTCATCAGTACGTTCAAACACCGGCTCGTCAAACTTCTTCCAGCTGTTTGCATCTAGCGGATCATCACCCACCAGCTCTAACATACCTAACTTATAATCTGGCGTGTTACAAAAGCTTGCGGAGTAAGTCATAAACGTACGACCGTTGTGCTGTAAAATCTCAGCGCCTTCGGTAACTTTACGGCCGCTGATTTCCCAATCAAGTTCAGGGCGTGTGATTACTGTATGTGGAGTGCCTTTTTTCAGCGTCCACGGGTTTTCCATTTCAGCAATAATGTTTAACTGTTGATCGCCCTGCCACTGGGAATAAATAACATAGAGTTTGTCTTTATAGCTTAAATAGTTACCATCGATATTCCATACATCAGGCATGAGTGCGCCTTTGTATTCATACGGACCCATTGGGTCGTCACCGGCACTTTCTAATACATTAAGATGTTGGTTATCTAAAGTACCATCAGTCCCTGCTGTATACATCATGTACCAACGGTAGCCGTCAGGGCCTTTAACACGATGAAATTCAAACGCCCAAAAGTTACAACAACGCGCAGGATCGGTCGCTGACCATACATTGACTGGGGTTGCATCGGCAAGTCCTGCTAGAGTAGGTGATTTACGCATCACCAATTCAGATGTCCATGTCGTCGTCGTTAGGTAATAGTTACCATCCCAGTATTCAAGCCATGGATCGGCACCATTAGGAAATAATGGATTAGTAAACACGCCATCATCTTGCGTGGGTGCTTTTGCGCTCGCGATTGGTGCTGCATCTTGTGTTTGTTGTGTGTCTGCGCGGGTTGTAGATTCACAACCACTAAGTGAGCTTAATGACAAAGCGAATAAGCCTACAAGGCCTGTTGCTTTAGCAGTACGCTTTAATTTAGTGCGCAAGTGATGTTGTGCATTCATTGTTGTTATCACCCTTAGTTATTATAACAAACCCGCTATTGGGGGTTAATTTTATAGAAAACAGTTTTGAGTTGAGCTGTTGCGCCTCAACCTGTGTTAATTTTTTACCTGCGCTAAGTAGCTGGGCTGAACTGAAGTTACTAAAGCTTAAGTCAATATCTAACGTAATAGCTTTATCTTGCGCATTAATAGCTGCAACATACCAGTTGCAGCGAGAACGTCTCGCCATCACCACATGCTTACCTGGGCTGCCTTGCAAGAGCCTTGTTTCATCCCACAGAGTAGGCAGCGATTTCAAATAAGCTTTTACTGGCTCTGAAACTTTCGTCATTTGCTCAGGCGTTGTCACTAAGTGCTGTACCCCTGATGTAAATAAAATCGGCAGCGCGAGCTCAAAGGCATTATTGGTTTTGCGTTCAATATTAGGAATATCACCAAGTACCATAGGTGTAAAATCCATTGGATCAAATACGTTCCGAGTAAACACTAAGGTCGCTGCATGCTGCGCTTCTTTATCGGCAAATGCTTGAAAAAAGCTTATCATCTCAAAGCCTTTTACTGCTTCGGAGGTCATTAGATTAGGATAAGTTCGCTGCAAGCCCCTTGGCAAAGTGGTGCCATGAAAATTGACCATTAACTGATGTGCTGCCGCGTCTTTCAGCATAGCTTCGTAATAGGCCATCACAGATGAACCATCACCCGGGAAGAAGTCGACTTTAATGCCTTTAATTCCCATAGCTTGAAGTTTTGCAAAAAGTTTAATGCGATCAGCACGCGTTAGTAATGCACTTTTAGGAGAATAAACCGTGTTATTCCAAGCCCCTGATGAGTTATACCAAACCCATAAGTCAACATTTTTTTGCTTAGCATAGGCTGCCAACTGCTGCATTTTCTCCCAGCCTATTTTTTGATCCCAATCCGCATCAATCAATACATATTGCCAGTACATATCTGCTGCATAATCAATAAACTGCTTTTGCACTGGAAAGGTTGTAAAGTCATCCTTTAATAACCCCCAACTCCAAGCAGCAATCCCCGGTTTAACAAAATCAGTGTTAGTTAGCTGGTTTGGTCGGGCTAAGTCAGTCCCTAAAGTAGACTCAGTAACCGTTTGCAACGTGCCAATTACCAATAAACGCCATGGCGATAAAAGCGGCAGTGTATGCTCTGGTAAATAGCCACCATTAGAAGTAACTTCACGCTGATCAGGAAAACGAACCTTAAACTGCCCTTGGCTATTATTGGTTAAATTAGTACCACTGTAATAGTCTTCACCACCAGCTTCTGAGATTAAAATATACTGCTCTTGGTGCTTAAATAATGCCGGATACACCCAGCCATTATTGGTTATTGCAGGGGTCGTTAATGCTGTCGCTTGTAAATATTCTTCTTCATAAGAAGGGTTAGTATTCATCCAGCCAGATTGTGCTTGCGCTTTAGGCTGTAACCACGCAACGGTTTCACTTGGGAAGTTAAAACCCGTTTGTTCACTCATAACGACCCGCGTATCCGAGGACTCCCCATCTAACTCGTAGCGAAAAGCAACCCCATCGTTGCTCACTTGAAAGCGAACATTTAATGTTTCGTGTTGCTGATTAGTCACACTAACAACCGTACTGTTAGCCTGGTAATCAACAAACTGTTGCTTACCAGTAAAAAGCTGGTAGCTATCATTCACTGTCGGCTGTTGTTTAACGGCTAATAATCTAAGCTTTTTAGTAAAATCGGTATTATTAAGCGTGATACCTAATAAAGATGGCTCAATTACTTTATCGCTACCTGACTGTACTTGATAACTTAACTGCCCTTGCTCATCTAAATCAACCAATACGGCTAACTGCTGATCTGGGCTGTGAATAGTCGCAACCTCAGTCGCTTGCGCCACAGTTGTTATCACTAAGGCTGCAAACAGCAGCCCTATTTGATTAACGAAGTGCATTACTTAGTGCCAAACTCATATACGATTCGCGTTGAATAAACATCACCTGGCAACAGTGTAGTAGTTGGGAATGTAGGCTGATTAGGCGCATCAGGAAAGTGCTGTGGCTCTAAACAAAAACCACTTCTTAATTTATGTACTAATCCAGAGGCTTGCTTGCTGCTACCATCTAAAAAGTTGCCCGAGTAAAACTGTACCGCTGGCTCTTCGGTATACACAGTTAGAGTGCGGCCCGAACTTGGCTCATACACATTAGCAGCTTCAATTAAATCATGATTTGGCTTGTTTTTAAGTACAAAGTTATGATCGTAACCTTTGCCAAGCTTAAGCTGCTCATCATCAATATTAATGTCTTTGCCAATCGCTTTTGGATTTCTAAAATCAAATGGTGTACCCGCCACTTGCATTAACTCACCCGTTGGGATCAAACCGCCATCCACAGGGGTGATTGCGTTTGAGTTGATTTGCATTTGATGATCGAGAATATCGCCCTTACCGGCTAAGTTAAAATAGCTGTGCTGGGTCATATTGATGATGGTTGGCTTATTTGTTTTTGCCACAAATTGCATATCTAGGGTATTTTTGTTGGTCAGCGTGTAAGTTACTTGCGTTGTCAAGGTACCTGGATAACCTTGATCGCCATCAGGGCTCACTAAACTAAGTGTAACACCCGCACTGTTTTCTGTACTAAATGGCGCCATGGTCCAGACTTTTTTATCAAAGCCCTGCACACCACCGTGTAAATGGTTAGCACCATCGTTAGTTGCTAGCTGATAGTCTGTGCCGTTTAAGCTAAATTTACCATTAGCAATACGGTTACCAAATCTGCCAATGATCGCGCCAAAGTAAGTAGTTGCATTAGTGTAATCTTCTAAATTATCCATACCTAATACAATGTTACCCATGTTTCCATTGCTGTCTGGTGTTTCGATGCGCGTTATGATGCCACCATAATTGATCACATCAACGCTCACACCATTACTATTGGTTAGGGTAACTTGGTTGATCGGAGTTTGGTCTGCCAGCTTGCCATAAGCGTGTAGTAATGCAGAAGGTGAATTGGTCATATTGTCTCCTTGGTGAGCACACGCGGGGGTTAAAGCAATCCCAAAGGACACTGCTATTGCAAAGATACCGCGAGATAATTTTTTAATCGATGTTGACGACTGATGAACCGCTGTTAGGCGCTGAGTTACACATTGCAATGACATACCAATAACCTTTTTATAATTGTATTTATACTTTTATAATACAATTTAACGGCTAATTGCAAATTTATTCGCCTAAGTTTTTAGTTGTATTTTGCCGTCTTTAACTAAAATACAATCCATACCTGCCGCAGTCGCTGCTTGATGACCTATTTGCGTGTCTTCAAACACCACACAATTTTGTGGTTGAATGCCTATTTGCTTTGCTACTGTTAAGAAAGTTTCAGGATGAGGTTTACCGTGGCGAACATCACTGGCGGTGACTAAAGCTTTAATTTTATCAATTAACCCGGTATGGGTTAAATGGTCAACAGCATGCGCACGATCCGCACCTGTACCTACCCCAATTGGCATTTTGCCATGGTAATAGTTTAATACATCGACTGTTTCAGTTATGATTTCTGGTTTGCTGTCTAAACCTAGCCAAAACTGATGTTTTTGCTCTGCAACGTCATCTGCGTCATGACTAAGTCCAAATTTTTCATTAAGGATATCAACTGTGGCAAGTGTTGGTACGCCACCTAAGCCATACATATAATCATAATCAAACGGATAATCAAACGCATAGCAGGTTAGCTCCCATGCTTTTAAATGAGAGCCCATCGAATCGATAAGTGTGCCATCCATATCAAAAATAATACCTTGGTATTTTGTGAGATCGAGCATCTGTACTCCAAATTCTGAGAAAACAAAAGCCAACTTTACTATAAAGTTGGCTTATTTAGTTAACTTAGATCACTGCTGTTATAGGTGATTAAAGCCCACGTTTTAACATGTAATACGCTGCATTGTGGCGTAGTTCTGTTTTGAAACCACGGATACTGGTATCAGCATCAATAATCATGGTTTCAACACCTGCCATTTCAGCAAAATCAACGATCATATCGGTGGTAACAGCTTGGCTGTACGCAGTATGGTGTGCACCACCTGCATGGATCCACGCAGCAGACGCTACTGATAGGTTAGGTTTTGGCTCCCACAACGCTGACGCCACTGGCAAGTGCGGTAATTCAGCCGGTGGTGTTACCGTGTCTACTTCGTTAATTAAGATACGAAAGCGATTACCCATATCAATTGGCGAAACGTTAATTGCCGCACCGGCTTTAGCAGTAAACAATAAACGACCCACATCACATTTCACCCCAATGGTATGAGTGTGAACTTCAAGGCGTGGTTTTTGCGCAGCAATTGATGGACATACTTCTAACATGTGAGCACCCAATACTTGGTCAGTATCACCCATGTTATACGTGTAATCTTCCATAAATGAACAACCGCCTTCACGGCCTTCACCCATTACTTTCATGATGCGTACCATGGCAGCTGTTTTCCAGTCGCCCTCGCCCCCATAGCCATAACCTTTCGCCATTAAGCGCTGCGTTGCAAGTCCTGGTAAACCTGATAAACCAGACAAGTCTTCAAAACAGTTAGTGAATGCTTTAAAGCCACCTTTTTCTAAAAAGCGCTCCATACCAAGCTCTAAACGTGCTTCATTGCGTAGCATCGATACTTTGTAATCATCTTGCAGCGTTTCATCGCTAATCACATAGTCAGTTTTGTATACTTCAAGCTGTGCATCTACTTCGGCATCCGTTACGGTATCAACAACTTTAACGAGCTCCGCTACGCCAAAGGCATGTACTTCATAACCAAAGGTGATTTGTGCTGAAACTTTGTTACCTTCAGTAACCGCAACTTGACGCATATTATCGCCAAAACGTGCCACTTTAAGTGTTTGGCTTTCAGCCCAGCCTTTAGCAGCACGACACCAATCATCAATTTGCTTTTGCACGTCAGCACGTTGCCAGTGGCCAGCAACCACTTTGCGCTCTTTGCGCATTACAGTACCAATGAAACCAAATTCACGGTCACCGTGGGCACTTTGGTGGGTATTCATGTAGTTCATATCAATTTCAGACCACGGTAGCGCGGCATTAAATTGCGTATGAAGGTGTAACCATGGTTTACGTAACTCGTTTAATCCAGCTATCCACATTTTCGCGGGTGAGAACGTATGCATCCATAATACTAGACCTACACAGTTAGGATCGGTGTTTGCTGCTTGGCACACGGCATGAATTTCTTCAGGCGTTTTCACCGTTGGCTTACACACTAAGTTAATCGGTAAATTAGCTTCGCTATTTAAACCTGCAACAATTGCAGCGCTATTATCTGCAACGGTGTTTAACACTTTTGGGCCATATAAATGTTGTGACCCAGTTACAAACCAAACTTCTTTCATTGACGACGGCATATATAAATTCCTCTTGTACTGGTTAGCCACGGTTACTTTGGCCGTAGTAGGCATCTTTACCGTGTTTTCTTAAATAATGTTTATCCATCACAGACTTCTTAAGCGCACCCGCATTTTGATCTAGCGTGCGAGTTAAGTAAGCCATGCGAGCAATTTCTTCTAGCAGCGCCGCGTGATAAACAGACTGCGCAGCATCTTTACCCCACGTAAACGGTGCATGCCCTGCCACAATCACCATAGGTGCTGCTTTTGGGTCGCGGTCTTTATACGCATCGGTAATTTGAATACCGGTCTCAAGCTCATAATCACCATTTACTTGCACATCAGTAAGCTCACGCGTACAGGTAATATCACCGTGCACATAATCAGCATGTGTCGTACCAAAGCACGGAATGCTTTGTTTTGCTTGTGCCCATGCTGTTGCGTAGGTTGAATGAGTATGGGTAACGCCACCAATCTCATTAAAATGACGATACAGATGAATATGCGTTTTGGTGTCTGAAGATGGGCGCATACTGCCCTCAACAATGTTGTTTTCTAAATCAACAATCACCATGTCTTCAGCTTTCATTTGGTCATACGACACACCGCTTGGTTTAATCGCAATCACGCCTTTGTCGCGGTCAATTTGCGACACATTACCAAAGGTATAAATTACTAAACCACGACGTTGTAATTCCATGTTAGCTTCAAATACTTCACGCTTTAACTCTGTGTAGCTCATGATTTTGCTCCATCAACATACTGTGCCAGCGCTTGATAATTAGCGTATAGCTCATCATAAACAGCAACCCGCTCAGGGTTAGGTAAATATTGATGACACACGGCAGACGCCATAACTTGTTGCGCATCAGCAACCGTTGCATATTCACCTGCAGCAACAGCAGCCATAATGGCAGCGCCAAGTGCACAGCTTTGCTCGCTTTCAAGTACGTCAATTGGGCAGTTCCATACATCCGCACAGGTTTGCATTACGTAATCTGATTTTTTTGAAATGCCGCCAATTACCACTACTGAATCAATCGGCACGCCTTCATTTTCAAAACGTTCAGTAATGGCACGAGCACCAAAAGCCGTCGCCTCAACTAATGCTTTAAAGAACTGCGGCGCGTCAGTGCCCATTTTCATGCCCGTCATGGCCATTGCTACGCTTTGATCTGCATCAGGTGTGCGACGACCGTTGACCCAGTCAAGTGCTGTTACATCGGTATTTTTAACCGGTAACGCACTGGCAGCTTTTGATAAATCAACTAAAATTGAGTCTTCAATTTTATTGATCAAGCTTTGTTCAACGTCGTTTAAATTTGCTAACTGGCGAGTTGGCCACAGCATTAGGTTTTTAAACCATGCGTATAAATCGCCAAACGCAGATTGCCCCGCTTCAAGGCCAATCATGCCTGGGATCACTGAGCCATCTACTTGACCACAGATACCTTTAACACAGGTATCGCCAAGTTGCTGTTTTGAAGTAACAGTAATATCACAAGTTGAAGTACCCATTACTTTAGTTAAAACACCTGGACGCACATTGGCAGCAACTGCCCCCATGTGACAGTCAAACGCACCGTAACCTACAACTACATTCTGTGATAAACCAAGTTTATCAGCCCATTGCGCTGTTAATTTACCAGCGACTTGGTCACTTGGTTGGGTTGCTGCATTAAGCGTATCAACCACACCATCTAATAATGGGTCAATATTGCTGAAGAAACTATTTGGTGGGAAACCACCCCATTTCTCATTCCACATTTGTTTATGGCCTGTTGCACAGCGTCCCAGCGTTAATACTTCTGGGTGAGTGGTGCCACACATTAATGCAGTCATCCAGTCACAATGCTCAACCCATGAGTAAGTTGCCGCTTTGACAGCCGCATCATCTCTAAAAATATGTAGTGCTTTAGCCCAGTACCATTCTGATGAATAGATACCGCCCATATGTGAAAGATAATTAACCTCGTTATTGGTCGCGGCTTTGGTGATCTCATTCGCCTCTTTAATCGACGTATGGTCTTTCCAAAGAATGAACATCGCATTAGGGTTTTCAGCAAATTCTTCAGTCAGCGCTAAAGGCGTGCCTTGGCTATTAATCGCCACTGGCGTTGAGCCTGTGGTATCAAAGCTCATACCTATTACTTTATCCGCAGTTCCCGCAGGTACTTGTTGCCATAGACCATTGACGACCTCAATCAAGCTGTCGATGTAGTCTTGTGGATGCTGGCGAAATTGATCTTTACTTGGATCGCAATATAAACCTTGCGCCCAACGCGGATAATTCACTAAATGGCTAGCCAGCTCTTTACCTGTAATTACATCAACAAGCAGTGCTCTTACTGAATCAGAGCCATAATCTAAGCCCAATGTATAACGAGACATAAATACCTTTCACTAATTGGATACTAACAATGTTAGTCATTACTGTTATTTGTATGATAATATCAATAATGACGGGTTGTAAAGGTATTATAAAAATATTATTAACAGATTAATTCTGAAATATTCGTGACACCTGTGCCCTTTAAACTAATGTTTTGCACTAAAAAAGGGCTTAAACCATGTTGTAAGCAATGCTAAAAGCCATTAATTTATTTTGTATGATAAAATAGGATGCCTATGTCTAGCCAATTAGAACAATTAAAAACCATGACCACTGTGGTTGCTGATACCGGTGATTTTGAAGCGATCGACCAATATAAGCCGCAAGATGCCACTACCAATCCATCGTTATTGCTCAATGCGATTAAAATTGAAAAATACCGCCCACTGGCTGTTGAAGCCGTTGCTTGGGCTAAGCAACAAACAAGTGACAATGCACAGGTGATCAGCAAAGCTGCTGACAAACTGTCGGTACTAATTGGTGCAAATTTAATGGCTCAAGTGCCAGGGTTAGTGTCTACCGAAGTAGATGCGCGCTTATCGTTTGATACGCAAGCAACGATTGATAAAGCGCTTGAGCTCGTTGCCCTGTATAAAGAGCAAGATATTGATAACTCGCGCGTACTAATCAAAGTGGCGTCTACTTGGGAAGGTATTCAAGCTGCAAAAGTACTCGAACAACAAGGTATTCGTTGTAACTTAACGCTGGTATTCGCGTTTGCCCAAGCTCGTGCTTGTGCTGAAGTAGGTGCTTATTTAATTTCGCCATTTGTAGGGCGTATTTTGGATTGGTATAAAGCCAATAATACTGATACTGATTTTAGCGGTGCTAACGATCCAGGCGTGCAATCAGTGACTCATATTTATGATTTTTTCAAAAAGCATGATTATAAAACTATTGTTATGGGCGCAAGTTTTAGAAACATCAACGAAATTCAATTACTGGCAGGTTGTGATAGATTAACCATCAGCCCAGGGCTATTATCAGAACTAGCCGCAACAGATTCACCTTTAGCGCGTCAACTTGCTCCTACCACTGAAACAGTTGCTGCCCCTGAGCCTATGACCGAACAAGCGTTCCGCTGGGAAATGAACCAAGATGCAATGGCAACAGATAAACTAAGCCAAGGCATTCGTCAGTTTGCAATTGACCAAGAAAAGCTTGAAGCCATTTTAGCTGAGCTAGTCTAAATCATTAACTGATTGGGCTCTTGATCATCAATCATTATCAAGAGCTCGAATTAAATACATAAAAAAGCCCGCTGATTTAATTAAATCAGCGGGCTTTTTATCAGGTAAAACTTTAACCTAGATGTCGTTTAATAACGCATTTGCCTTAGCAACTAGGTTCTCTACGGTAAAACCAAAATGCTCTAGTAATACAGCACCCGGTGCTGACTCACCAAACGTAGTCATACCTAATACGTCGCCATCTTCACCAACGTATTTATACCAAAAATCACTGTGTGCGGCTTCTACGGCAATTTTAGCAACACCTGCTGGCAATACACTTTGACGGTAAGCTTTATCTTGCAAGTCAAACTGATTGGTTGATGGCATAGAGACAACACGAACTTGCTTGCCTTGAGCTGTTAGTTCAGCTGCCGCATTAACCGCTAATTCCACTTCAGAACCAGTCGCCATTAAAATTAGCTCTGGTGTTTGCTCACACTCAACTAAGATGTAGCCACCTTTTGCAACATTCGCTAATTGCTCTTTTGCACGCGGCATTGCTTTTGTGCCCTGGCGACTAAAGATCAACGCACTAGGTCCTGCTTCATTGATTAATGCCTGACGCCAAGCAACCGCTGTTTCAACTTCATCACATGGGCGCCACGTCGTCATATTAGGCGTCATACGAAGGTTGGCAATTTGTTCAATCGGCTGATGAGTTGGGCCATCTTCACCTTGACCAATCGAATCATGGGTGTACACAAAAATGCTTTGCGCTTTCATTAATGCCGCCATACGCACAGCATTACGCGCATATTCCATAAACATTAAGAAAGTTGCACCAAATGGGATAAAGCCCCCATGTAATGCAATACCATTCATTATCGCGCTCATGCCAAACTCACGTACGCCATAAAATACATAGTTACCGGCAACATCATCTTGCAAGCCTTTTGCGTCAGGCCATAAGGTTAAGTTGGAACCGGCTAAATCAGCGGAGCCTCCCATAAGTTCAGGCAAATGCTCAGCAAAGAAGGTAATGGCATTTTGTGATGATTTGCGCGTAGCGATGTTTTGCATCTCATCTTGGCACTTTGCGATGTATTGATCAGCAATTTCTGCAAAGTTGCTCGGTAATGATTTAGCTGTTACACGACGATTAAACTCTTTACTTTGCTCTGGGTGCGCTTTGCTGTAAGCGGCAAACGTTTGTTGCCAAGCACTTTCTAAATCTTGACCTTTAGCTTGCGTATTCCACTCATTGTATACGTCTTGTGGAACTTCAAAGGCTGGATGTGGCCAATTTAGTTGCTCACGAACCGCTGCAATTTCATCATTACCCAGTGGTGAACCGTGACAATCATGACTACCCGATTTATTGGGCGAACCAAAACCAATCACCGTTTTACAACAGATAAGCGTTGGCTGTTCTGTGTTAGCTTGCGCAGCTTCAATAGCACTGGTAATCGCGGCCATATCGTGACCATCAACATCACTAATAACCTGCCAACCGTATGATTCAAAGCGTTTTGGGGTATCGTCAGTAAACCAACCTTCTACTTCCCCGTCAATTGAGATGCCATTGTCGTCCCAAAAAGTGATGAGTTTGCCTAACTTTAATGTACCCGCTAATGAACATGCTTCATGAGAGATACCTTCCATTAAACAACCATCACCTAAAAAGCAATAAGTGAAGTGATCAACAATATCAAAGTGTGGTTTATTAAATTGTGCAGCTAAGGTTTTTTCGGCAATTGCCATACCAACCGCATTGGCAATACCAGCGCCTAGTGGCCCTGTAGTTGTTTCAACCCCAGGTGTATAACCGTACTCTGGGTGACCCGGTGTTTTAGAATGTAATTGGCGAAACTGTTTAATATCTTCAATACTGACATCATAACCACTTAGGTGTAATAGTGCATATTGCAACATTGAACCATGGCCGTTTGACAATACAAAACGATCACGGTTAGGCCAATCTGGATTTAATGGATTATGGCGGTGAAAGTTTTGCCAAAGAACAGCAGCAATATCAGCCATCCCCATTGGTGCACCTGGGTGACCTGAATTAGCTTTTTGAACGGCATCGACAGCAAGCATGCGGATTGCATTTGCAGATTGAGAACTAGGCAGAGTCATCTGTCATTATTTCCTGTTAATATTATATTATAATTAATATCTCAAACTATAAGTAAAAAAGCAATCTGAAATAGCCTTAAAATAGCTTGTCATTTTTATTTAAGCCTATTGAATGCCAAACAGTAAGCCAGCCTGGGCATACTTTGGAATGATTATTTACTTTAACTGCAGGTACACATGTTAAGGTCGTAAAAAAAGAAGTAGGCACTATGTGGGTTGAAGCCATTTAGCCAACTAGAATCACATTAGATTTTAAGGGCTGTAATATCACTATTACTGCCCTTAAAATTTTTTATTTATTAGCTTAAGTCATCAGCACTTGGGATAACCACGCCATATAAGTCATTAATGGTTGCTAAGGCACTTTTATGTAGATCAGATGCCAACACATCACTCACTGAAGTTTGTAATGGCCTTGTAGCGCACGCGTCAGCGACTACCGTTGCGTGGTTACCTCTTAAAAATGCACCTTGCGCTGTAAATGTCACACACATGTGGGTCATAAACCCAACAATGATCAATTTATTATTACCAATTACATCTACTTGTTCGCCTAAGTCTGTTCCTACAAAACTATCGGGAGCTGTTTTAACGATAACTTTTTCATCCGCAATTGGCGCGACACTTGAGTGTATTTGGCCTATTTCGGCATTAATATCGTAAGGCGAGCCTTCACCACCATCATGCATAATATGAATAATTTTAGAACCAGCAGCACGTGCATCAGCCAGTAAAATTGCCGCATTATTAAGAGCATCTTGCCACCCTTCTAACTCCATAACACCTTGTGTATAAGTATTTTGATAATCAACAAATATAAGTGTGGCGTTTGTAAGTGAAGCGGGTGTTGAGTCAAGCCCATTAAGTTCACGAAGTGTCGTCGTCATAATTTATCCTTTAATACCGAGTTAAATTTAAGTTTATAAGCTATCACGGCTGTGACAGCCGTGTTGCTGCGTTTGCACCGTGACAGCTTATACTTTATAGTCGGTTGCAAATAGTGTCCTAAAGGACGGTAGTCGATGATATTAGGCCAAAATGACATTACTCTATGAACATACCGTTGCGATTGTTGCTTATAACAATATCAGTTTGTTTCACCTATCTATTCCGTGTAGTATTTTTGGTGAAGACTTAGACCGCGTGGGCGCTCGTCCATATAAAGTTACAGTATGTACAGAAACGGTAGGTCTGGTGCCAACACTTTCTGGCTTTCCCATAGAAATAAAACAAGACCTGTCAATACTTGAAACTGCTGATACTGTCATAGTACCCGCGTGGTGCGATCCTGATATACCCGCCTCAACAGCTTTACTTAATGCACTTCGCCGTTCACATGCTCGTGGAGCAAGAATGGTAGGTTTATGTTTAGGCGCTTTTGTGCTTGCTGAAGCAGGTATATTGGATGGCAAAACAGCATCAACCCACTGGGTATGGGCTAACGACTTCGCAAAAAAATACCCAAAAGTAAACTTTGATAACGATGTACTGTACATTGATGAAGGAAATGTTTTTACCTCAGCAGGCGCCGCTGCCGCAATTGATTGTTGCCTACATTTATTACGTCGTGATCACGGCGCAGATATTGCCAACAGCGTGGCCAGACGCATGGTTGTGGCGCCTCACCGCAGTGGAGGACAAGTACAGTATATAGAAAAACCCATTCCTCGACACATCGATAGTAACCGTTTAGAGCCGGCTATCACTTGGGCACTAAAAAATTTAACTAAACCTTTAACAATCGATGAACTCGCCAGTAAAGCAAGTATGAGTCGCCGTAATTTTTCTCGACTTTTTAAAAAAGCAATGGGCACTACATTTACACAATGGCTGCTGAGTCAACGTCTAACCATCGCGCAGCAGCTATTAGAAACAAGTAACCACAATATAGATAGAATTGCTAATCAATCTGGGTTTTCATCGAGTGTTAACTTTCGACAGCAGTTTTTAGCCGCTTTCTCTATTTCACCTTCCGCTTACAGAAAGCAATTTAAAAGTAGCGAGCCGCAATAAAAAGTTACTCGCACATACGCAAATCACTTGTTAGCATGAGGTATTATCAAAGGATGGAAATGAGCATGACGAACAATAATCATACGTTAGTCGTTGAAGGTGGTGCAATGCGCGGTATTTTTGCTGCAGGTGTGCTTGATGAGTTTTTAGAGCAAGGATATCAACCCTTTAATCGGTATTTTGGAGTATCAGCTGGTGCTACAAATGTGGCAGCCTATTTATGTAAGCAGCCAACACGCAACTACAAAGTGATCACCGATTACTCCTGCAGGCCAGAATTTATTAATCTCGCACGTTTTATCAAAGGCGGCCATCTATTTGATTTAGATTGGCTGTGGCAAGAAACAGTTCGTGAAATCCCCTTGAATACCGACGAATTCTCACAATCTCGTTACGATTTTTATATTGTTGCAACAGCAATAGATTCAGGTAAAGCTCACTATTTGCAAGCAACGGGCAATGAAATGGTTGAGCAATTAAAAGCCTCTTGCGCCATCCCAATCGCTTATCGGGATTACCCAACAATAAACGGGATCGCAATGACCGATGGTGGCGTTGCCGATTCTATTCCGGTAAAAAAAGCCTATGAAATGGGTGCATCAGAAATAACAGTTATCCTTTCCCAACCTTTAGGCTATCGTAAAAAAGACAACAAAGTACCGTGGTTAACTAAACAACTCTATAAACAGAGCCCTGCGCTTGCAGAGGCCGCCATACAGCGTTCTAAAAATTATAATGACAGTATTGATTTTTTGCACAATGCTCCGTCAGATTGCAAAATAAATATTATTGCACCACCAACAGGGTTTAAAGTCGGCCGCACCACTAAAAATCGAGCTATACTCAATTCAGGCTATCAAATGGGCATAAGTGAAGCTAAAAGTTACTTGGATAAACCTAGATTTGGTAGCAATGGTTATGAGCGATAAAACCATTCCAAACAGATTGCTCGAAGTCAAAATTGCATTTACTCATACACCCAAAGCTATTGAAATTATAAAATATGTTTATGGTGAACGTTACTCAACGTGCTTGAGCATACACAGGTAATACAAGAAGGGTTATTAATAAACAGCGTGGACTAAGAAGAACTACATAGTGATATAACCCTGAATTTACATCTAATTCAAGCTATTAATTTTTAAACCCGCGAGTTAATGTAGTAAGGAATTATGTGTTAATGGCTTATTGTCAAAAAATAGATTATGTTTAGGCATAGTGCTTGCTTGTGTTCTTGTGTACGTACTAAATAAATTAAGGTTTTTTGTGAATTTTCTTCGATGCTTTCATAATATAGTCTCTGATCAACAGCTTAGCTTTGATCAAAAAATTGCAGACTTACTTGCTTTTGGGCTCGATGTTTTTCAGCTCGATTTGGCTATTATCAGCCGCGTAAAAAATAATTCTTACACTGTTTTACATGCTATTACCCCTGACAATTCTCTTGCTATTGGTACTGAGTTTGAGTTAAACGGCACCTATTGTACACATACTTTGTTGGCCAACTCTGCACTGGCATTTCATAATGCGTCGCAAAGTAGTATTGCAAATCATCCTTGCTATATTAATTTCCAATTGGAGGCGTATATTGGAGCGCCTATACGAATAGGTACAGACGTATTTGGAACTGTTAACTTTTCATCAGCTCAAGAATGCGCCCCTTTTAGCGATGAAGCTTATGATTATATTGAATTATTGGCTCAGTGGTTGGGCTCAGAATTTGCGCGCAATCAGGATAAAGTTAATCTCACTAAAAATAGTGACACCTTATTGAAACTTGAAAGCGTTGCAAATATAGGCACATGGGAAGTCGACCTAATAGACAATAGCATTTTTTGGAGCCAGCAAACTCGACGTATTCATCAAGCCGAAGAAGGCTATACTCCAAACATGGAAACAGCCATTGAATTTTATAAAGCGGGTAAAAGTCGAGATAGCATTAATAAAGCGGTAGAAAATGCGGTATCTAAGGGTGAAAAATGGCATTTAGAGCTGGAAATAGTTACCGCTAAGCAACAGAACATTTGGGTTTCAACCTTTGGAGAGGCCGAGTTTAACAACGGCAAATGTGTGCGATTATTTGGTACTTTTCAAGATATAACTGAAGCCGTTAAGTTACGCGAAGAGTTAAAACAAAAAAAAGCACTTGCAGAACAACTCCTCCAAGACCGAAGTATGCTGTTTGCCAAAATTAGTCATGAGCTTAGAACCCCGCTTAATGGTATTACGGGAATGTTAGCGACTCTCATTGATGAACATGATTATGACAAGCGGGCAGAAAAAATTAAAGTCGCCCTTCGAAGTGCTGACATTTTATTGAATATTATTAATGAAGTACTCGATTTTTCAAAAATAAATCATGGTGAGTTAAAACTGGAGCCTCACCACTCTTTACTTAAAACGGTATTTACCGATTTGGTTTCTTTATATTCGGTTTTGTTTAGTAATAAAAACATTGAACTGCTAGCCACTAATCTCATTCCTAATGATGTTTGGGTATACTGCGACACCTCTCGATTAAGCCAAATTGTCTCTAATTTACTAAGTAACGCGTTAAAATTTACAGAGCATGGATCTGTTTCTCTCTATTCGCAATTAGCATTAGACACAAAACACCCTTTACTTACCATTAAAATAACCGACACGGGTCGCGGCATGAGTAAAGCGTATTTAAACTCATTATTTAAGCCTTTTACCCAAGAGGTTGATGCTAACAACAATAAAGGCGGCACCGGATTAGGTTTAGCAATTGTTAAAGAACTCGTTGGTTTTATGAATGGCAAAATTGAAGTAACGAGTGAGGTTAATGTGGGTACGTGTTTTACCTTAACTATCCCGATTGAACTTGGCAAACAACAAATACAGACACCGAGTCTTAAATCGATTAATAATCATGGTGCCAAATTATCAGTACTGGTGGTTGATGATAACGAAATAAACCGCCTTGTATTAGAAGCTGCGCTGGATAAGTTTAATATAAAATCAGACTTTGCCATAGACGGCCAAGACGCAATTTTAAAGTGCAAACAAAAGCATTACGATCTTATTTTTATGGATTGTATTATGCCAATACTTGATGGTTTTGAGGCTACCAAACAATTAAGATCTAATAACATTTGTAGCCCCAAAAGCACATATATCGTCGCTCTGACGGCTAATGCTTCTTCCCAAGATAAACTAAGCTGTAAACAAGCGGGCATGGATATGTTTATAGCCAAACCATTTAAGCTTCCAGCAATAGAAGAAGCAATTACAAATACATTAAAAAGGCTGAGCGTAGCCACATTATAATAACGAGTGTCGCTCAGATTAACTTGCACTAGAAAACAAAGGATCATTATGACAAATAAAATTATTGGTATTGTACTTATTGTTATTGGTATCGCACTGGCAATATGGGGCTATGACGTTTATGACTCAGCAGCCTCTCAGGTTACCCGCGCATTAAACGGCGAAACACCTATGGAAGCCTGGCTTGGCTTTATTGGTGCCGCTGTCTGTATTTTAGTGGGTATTACCCGACTTAAATAGCGCTCAAAAAAGCCGCCTTTGGAGAGGGCGGCTTGGGTGAACAAACAGCTATGGGTGAGAGCTGTTATATCAAGAGACTTTAAGCTAAAACACTATTAAGCAGCGCTTTGCTCTGCATCGGGCGTTTGACGAATTAAATAGTCAAACGCACCTAGGCTTGCTGTTGCGCCCGCCCCCATCGCAATAATAATTTGCTTAAATGGCGTAGTGGTTGCATCACCTGCAGCATAAACGCCTTGTAACGATGTTGCGCCTTTGGCATCAATGAGTATTTCACCAAATTGGCTCAGTTCAAGGTCGCTGTCTTTCAACCATTCGGTATTAGGTATTAAACCAATTTGTACAAATATACCGGCTAAGTTCAACTGTTTACTCTCGCCGCTAAGGCGGTCGGTATAACTTAACCCCGTTACTTTTTTGCCATCACCTAGTACTTCCGTGGTTTGGGCGTTTTTAATAATAGTGATGTTTTTTAAGCTATTAGCTTTACGAATAAGTACCTCATCGGCGCGTAACGTATCAGCAAATTCAAGCACAGTAACGTGTTCAACTATATTGGCTAAATCAATTGCCGCCTCAATACCTGAATTACCACCACCAATAACCGCAACCGGTTTACCTTTAAATAGAGGCCCATCACAGTGCGGGCAGTATGCAACGCCATGGCCTTTATACTGTTGCTCACCGGGTACATTCATTTCGCGCCAGCGTGCACCGGTTGCTAGTACGAGTGATTTTGCTTTTAATACAGCGCCATTTTCTAGCGTAATATCATATCCATTACTGCCTTTTTGCAGGTTTGCCGCGCGTTGGTTGTGCATAACATCAACATCGTATTCTTTAACGTGTTCTTCCAACTGAGCCACCATTTTTGGCCCTTGCGTTGCTTTAATTGAAATAAAATTTTCAATCGCTAATGTATCAGCAACTTGACCGCCAAATCGCTCTGCTACAACCCCAGTATTGAGCCCTTTACGTGCTGAATAAATAGCTGCCGAAGCACCAGCTGGCCCACCACCAACGACAAGTACATCAAACACCGACTTTTCATTGAGTGATGCTGCTTGGCGCTGTGCACCTTTGCTATCCACTTTATTTAAAATATCAGTGAGGCTCATTGCTCCTTGGCTAAAGGGTTCACCGTTTAAATAAACAGCCGGTACCGCCAGTATGTTTCTTTGCTCTACTTCATCTTGAAATAACGCCCCATCAATCATGGTGGCTTTAATATTACTATTTGTTGCTGCCATAGTATTAAGTGCCTGCACAACTTGCGGGCAGGTTTGGCAACTCAAGCTAATATACACTTCAAAATTGAGTGTTTGTTCAAGTGTTTGTATTTGTTCAATGTCATCTTTACTTGCTTTACTAGGGTGACCACCCGTATGTAATAGCGCTAACACTAAACTAGTAAATTCGTGTCCCATAGGTACACCTGCAAAGGTAATATGGGTGTTTTTTTCTGGTGAATGCACCACCATAGAAGGCCTGCGGGCGCTAGTATCGGGATTATTTATTACACTAAACTTATCGCTTAGTGACGCTAAATCGTTTGCTAGACTTTCTACTTCTGTTGATTTTTTGCTGTCGTCCAAGGCGATAAGCAGCTCAACAGGCTGAGTCAGCGATTCAAAATGGCTTTTTAGTTGGTTCTTTATGTTGTTGTCTAACATGGCTTAGCCCCTTAAGGAAAATTAAAACAGCAAGGTTCCCATGCCATCAGTGCATGTGCGAAATTTTAGAAACGTGTGATGGCGTGGGAGAGTGCCCAGTGAACCTATACAGGCTCACTGGTATTAGAGTCATGTTCTACTCTAAATTTAGATAGTGGTAAGGTTTAAATCTTACCAACTAGGTCTAGTGAAGGTGCTAATGTGTCTTCACCTGGCTGCCAAGATGCAGGACAAACTTCGCCATCATGTGTTGCAATGTATTGCGCTGCTTGTACTTTACGAACTAACTCTTTAGCACTACGACCAATGCCTAAATCATGTGTTTCAACAACTTTAATTTCGCCTTCAGGGTTCATTACAAATGTACCGCGAAGTGCTAAACCGTCATCTTCAATCATTACACCAAAGTTGCGTGTAATGCGCCCTGTTGGGTCACCAATCATTGGGTAAGTAATTTTACCGATTGTGTCTGACGTGTCATGCCATGCTTTGTGCGTAAAGTGTGTATCAGTTGATACTGAATAAACTTCAACGCCCATTTCTTGTAACTGTGCGTAATGATCTGCAAGGTCACCTAGCTCTGTAGGGCATACAAATGTAAAGTCAGCTGGGTAAAAGAAAAAGATAGACCACTTACCTAATACGTCTTTTTCAGTGAGTTCTACAAAGTCACCATTGTGGTAAGCTGTTGCATTGAAAGGTTGTAATTTTGTGTTAATCAATGAAGTGCTCATAGTATTCCTCATTTATGTTTAGTGTATTTATAAAAAGTTAACGCTGTATGCGTTGGCTTGATTAATACAATAAGGCCATTGAGAAATTAAATAAAATTGATTGTTTAGATTAAAACAATCGATTTTTAAGATTGCAAATCCAAGGAGTGATCTACTGCTTACTTTTAAGCGTTAAAGCAGTTGTAACTCAACTACCACTCATAGTCAGTTGCGCTATATAGATTTTAATAAGATTACGCTGCACATCCTTGCTACAATAACGTGGTTTACATTACACAACCTTCAAAGGCATTTCATTTATGGAAAAATTCGTCAATCACATTCAACTAGGCTATTTAGGCTTATTGCCATTTTTAGGCTGTGTGGGCTGGCCGCTCATGGTTGGCAGTAACAGTGTAAATTTAGAGTTTTTTAGTTTTTACAGCATTGCTATTTTAGCGTTTATGGCGGGTAATTTATGGCATGCAGGCCAACAAAGCTTTGCCGATGCGATTAAAGCAGTGCTACCGGTTATTCCTATTCCGTTTCTATCATTCTTACCGATTGAGTGGATGCTTGCTTGGTTAGGCGCGAGTTTTTGGTTAGTACTGATTTTTGAAAAGGCCACAATACAGTGGCAGGGTTATCATAAAGATTATCAAAAAATGCGTTTTGTGCTCACATCAGTGGTATTTGTGTGTCATATCTTAATTATTGGTATGAGTATTTACCCTAAATAACACGCCATGGCTTAACCATTGGTCTGTAATAGGGTAACATCCGCGCACTGTATTGAGAGGACACACCATGATAGACCAATTACGCCAACAGCTTACTGACCTTGGTGAGAATTTTGTAGAAAAAAACGCGGCTTTTAAAATTAAAGTGATCCCGTTTTTTTGCGCTATTAGCATAAAAAAAGATCATAAAAGTGAGGGGCGTCTTTCTTTTTATTCAAATCAGCTCATTGAAATATTTATGGTGGTGTTGTTTGTTTTATTTGGCTTAGCCATTTACGACCCTCAAGCCGGTTTTACTCATGGCCCTATTCATATTGTGTTTGCTATTTTGATTACCTTTAACTTAATTCTTAAACAAGTTGCCATTGAAGGGTTAAAAACGCGTTTAGCTATGTATAGGTTGCATCAACAGCTGATTAATACACCGCATCCTGGCACATCGCCTGTTACTAATAAAAACATATAATTTAATATGTATTTAAACCCAAATTGGAACATACTCACGGTAGGTGATGGCGACTTATCGTTTTCAAACGCGCTTTACAACCACATTAAACCGCAAAAGTTAGTTGCCTCAACCTATGATGCAGCTGCAACTCTTACAGAAAAATACCCCGATAACGCGCTTGCCTCACTTAAAGCACATAAAATTGATGTGCTTAATGAATTTGATGTCACCAACACACAATGTTGGCAACAACTAGCCGAGCACCTAAACAGCTTTGATGTAGTGATTTTTCAATTTCCACTTATTCCTGCGTTTATTGGTCGCGACGCATTTGAGAAAAATACACGTAATAACAGCATGAACGTGCTTAACCGTGCGTTACTGCATCAATTTATAAAATATGCCAATGAGTTTGCCTTGAACCCACAAGGCCCTGGGTTATGCTATATAACCTCAAAAGATGTTAAACCGTATCGTGAGTGGAATATTGAGGGGAGTTTAAATACCCATTTAAACGCGGCATACCAAGGACAAATGCTATTCGATATCAGTCGCTTTGATGGCTATAAAATTCGCAATGTCGACCGTGACAAACACGTCAAAGACACCAGCGGTATTACTTATGTATTTAGTGAAAATACACTACCCGAACTAAGTGATATGTTAACAACCCCTAATTATCTAACTGATGATTATTGCCCGCTTTGTCGTGTGGGGCCGTTTTTAGCGGATGAAGATAAAAACAAACATTTTTCCGCTAAAAAGCACCAGCAAATGCTCAAACTAGAGCAAGACTGGCAGCAATGGTTAACAGCGTTTTATAAGTCAAGTTAGTCACAAAGTGTAGCTTGCTTTATTAAGTCAGCTGCTTTTTCTGCAATTGCTATTACCCCAGCATTGGTATTTCCGGTAATAATACTTGGCATAATAGAGGCGTCTACCACCCGTAAATTTTGCACACCGTGAACACGTAATTCGCTATCAACCACAGCCATATCGTCTTGGCCCATTTTGCAGGTTCCTACGGGGTGATATTCTGTATCGGCTGTTTGCCTAATAAACTCAATAAGCTGCGCATCATCATTAATATCAAGCGGATACACCATATCTGCACGAATAGTATCAAACGCTTTGCTTTGCATTATGCTCAATGTTTTTTTAAGCCCAAGTAGCATAACCTGTAAATCATCGGGGTGGCTTAAATAATTAGGATCAATGAGTGGCGCACTTAAAGGGTTGGCATCCGCTAAACGAATAGTGCCGCGGCTTTTAGGGTGCATTATGCTGCTATGAATACTGTATCCATGGCCATAATGCAGTTTACGGCTGTGCTCGTCCACCAGCCCAATAACAAATTCAAGTTGCACATCGGGCACAATAGAATCTGTAAATAAGTTTACAAACGCATGCGACTCGGCAAAGTTACTGGTTAGCTTTCCTTCGCGTTTGGCAAACCAATCAACGCATCCTTTTGCAATATTAAACGCACCGCTGGCACTTATTCCAAATGTGCCTTGCGAATATTTTGCTTTGTATAATGGCACAACGGTTAAGTGATCGTGCAAATTACTGCCTACACCTTCTAATGGCGTTACAAGCTCAATGTTATGCTGCTTTAAATGATCTGCAGGCCCCACTCCCGATAACATTAAAAGTTGGGGGGAGTTAATCGCACCGGCACTTAAAATAACTTCTTTATGGGCATTTAGCACATAGCTTTTATTATTAACTGCAACTGTTACACCAGTTGCAGATTTCCCGCAAAAATTAATTTTATGCACCTGCGCATCAGTGAGCACGGTTAAGTTTTTACGAGCTAAATTAGGTGTTAAGTACGCTTTTGCCGCACTGCAACGCTCCCCTTTATGTTGAGTGACCTGCGATAACCGCGCACCTAGCTGTTGCTGCGCATTAATATCGTCATTAAGGGCTACGCCTTGCTCTTGGCATGCTTTTAAAAACAGCTGATTAACTGGGCTTGGTAAACTTAGCTCTTGCACATGTAAGGGGCCATTTACACCATGATATGGGCTATTGATAAAGGTTTTGTTGTTTTCAGCTTTGATAAAATAAGGCAGCAAACTGGTATAATCCCAGCCGGTATTTCCCATAGCGGCCCAGTTGTCGTAGTCTTTTTTATTCCCCCTAATGTACACCATGGCATTGATTGAACTTGAACCACCAAGCACTTTACCTCTGGGCATAAACCCACAGCGGTTATTAAGCTCTTTTTGTGGCACCGTGTTGTAATGCCAGCTATTAATGCCATAAGGCACACTAGCTGCAACTCCCGCAGGCATTTGCACCATGGCACTTTGGTCACGGCCGCCGGCTTCAATTAAACACACACTCACATTTTTATTTTCAGATAATCGCGAGGCAACAACACAGCCAGCACTGCCTGCGCCAATCACAATGTAATCAAATGAGGTGGTATGCATAAAATATCTCCCATTAAAAAAACTACTTTGCATGGATTATCTACTAAAAACTTGATATTTTTAGACACCTCTTCACTAGTGCAATTGTTATGAGCAGCCTAATTAAAGCCACTTCTTTACAGGGAATTGATACATTAATTACCGAACTAGGTGGTGATACAGCAAGCATTATGCGCCATTGCGCCATTGAGGTAACGTTAAACTCCCTTGAAACCCAAAGCTTAACTTATCGCCATTATGCCGAACTTTTAGAATACTGCGCTCATAGCTTAAACTGCCCAAGTTTTGGTCTTAAACTCGCTAGCAAACAAAGTTTTGATATTTTAGGGCATATCGCTATCGCCGCTAAAAGTGGAACTGATTTAGGTGAAGCGCTTACATGGGTAATTAAATACCTGCACTTACATACACCCGCACTTAATTTAACCACGCATACACTTGAAGATGACCAAAATATATTTTTATCATTCGAAATAAAACTCAAGCCTTTACCTGTTATAAATCAAGTTATTGAATTAACAATTGCACTGGCGCTCGCTACCTTAAAAAAAGTGAGCCAAAATCAATGTAAACCCATTAAGGTATTTTTACCGCAAAAGCTTGATGCAAATCTGCGCGCTTACCATCAGCACTTTGGCTGCAACGTTATTGAACACAGAAACAGCGCCGGTATTTTAATCGCCAAAAACGATTTATTATTGCCACTTAATGTTTCTGATCAACACAAAGTACAAGCTGCATTAAACTTTTTAGCCGCTAATAATGCGCATACTCAGTCGTTACCTTCGCAAGTAAGTGCACTTATTCGACCCATGCTGCCCCTTTTTCAATGCTCAAACCAAACGATAGCAACGGCACTTAATATGCATCCTCGCACCTTACATCGTGAACTTAAAAAACATAACACCAGCTTTGTAAAACTAAAAGATGCCACTCGCCGCGCATTATGTGAACACTATTTAATGCAAAACCAATTTTCTATTTCACATATTTCCGAGCTGTTAGGTTATCAAGAACAAGCCACATTAAGTGCCAGTGTAAAACGCTGGTTTAACTGCTCTGCCCGCGCATTTAGAGCAAAATATTGTTAAACTGCAAAGCTGTGTAAAATACATAAAAAGGCTAAACATGAATTTTGTGATTGTAGGTACCAATTTTATTAGCGACACCCTACTTGATGCGGCAAGTACTCTGAGTAATTTTAATTTATACGGTGTGTGTTCTCGGGCAGAAAGTAGCGCTGAGCGATTTTTAGCTAATCACCCCACTCATTCTCAAGCAAAAATATTTACCTCCATTGACGCTGTTTGCCAAGACGAGCTTGTAGAGGCAGTATATATTGCCGCACCAAATAGCCTGCATAAAGACTATGCTGTGCAATGTTTAGCTGCGGGCAAACACGTACTTGGCGAAAAACCCTCAGCAGCAAATAGTCATGAGCTTACTGCTATTTTAACGGCTGCTCAAAAACATCAACGTTTGTACATGGAAGCGATGATGACAACGCATTTACCTAACTTTGCTGTTTTAAAAAACGCATTAAAAAGAATCGGTACACCGCGTAAATTTATTGGTCAATTTAGCCAATACTCGTCACGTTACGATAAGCTCAAAAACGGCGAGCGCCCTAATACCTTTTTACCTGAATTTGCTAACGGCGCATTAGTAGACTTGGGTATTTACCCGCTTTATATACTTATAGCACTGTGGGGCGCACCAAACAGTGTGCACGCCAGTGGCGTATTACTAGAAACCGGTGTTGATGGTGCCGGCGATGTACTTTTAAATTATGCAGATAAACAAGCGGTAATTAGTTATTCAAAAATATCGCAAGGCGAGAACATCACCGAAATACAAGGTGAGTTAGGCCGTATTCGTATTGAAGCTGTATCGCAACTTAAAAAAGTGGAATTCATCGCTAATAATGGCCAAAAAGAAACAATAAGTACAGATTTTGATGAGCATTTTATGAAGTATGAAGTGGCGCACTTTATTGAAATGATTGAGCAAAACACATTAGAGTCACATATTAACAACCACCAGCTTTCACGCGATGTGATGACGGTACTCGATACCGCCCGCGCACAATTAGGCGTTATATACCCTGCAGATAGTAAAGCTAAACTATAAATTTTTACTCAATCAGTCAGCCCTCATTACCCGCCACCTCAATCTTAAAAAAGAGTAACGCTTATTTTTCATTCAGCCCAGTGATAGCCTCTCATCACTGGGGACTCCATGTAAAACGTTAATTTACATTTACCTGCGTAGGTAAAAGCAGGTAATATGCGCCGCAATAAAATGGCAATATTTAAGGACGACCATGCAAAAATCAACCAAAGAGCTATTACTGGCTATTTTATGCATATTGCTTGCAATGATCACTATTCAGTCTGGGGCTTCACTGGCTAAGCAGCTTTTCCCTATTGTTGGCCCTGAGGGCACAACGGCCTTACGTTTAGGTTTTTCTGCCGCTATTCTTTGTTTAATTTTTAAACCTTGGAGACACTTTCCGGTTGCAAGCCAGCGTTTACCCATCTTAATTTATGGTTTGAGCCTAGGCGGCATGAATATTCTATTTTATTACGCCATTGAACGTATTCCACTGGGTATTGGTGTTGCGCTTGAATTTACCGGGCCACTTGCCGTTGCGTTATTTTCATCAAGACGAAAGCGTGATTTATTTTGGGTTGCTTGCGCAATAACCGGAATATTATTACTGCTACCCGATATGAAAGGCCAAGAAAGTTTAGACCCAATTGGCGTCATTTTAGCCCTTGCAGCGGGTGCGTGTTGGGCAGGTTATATTTTATTTGGTAAAAAAACCGGCAGCCAAAGCTCTGGTGGCGCAACGGTAGCGATGGGCATGACCATTTCAGCTATTGTGCTTGTACCTTATGGAGGCATATCACAAAGTGCCGCATTTACTTGGGATATTATTCCGTTAGGTATTGCTATTGCGGTACTTTCAAGTGCCCTACCTTACACTTTAGAAATGATCACATTGCGGAATATGTCGCCGCAAGGGTTTAGCATTATGATGAGCCTTGAACCCGCTATTGCAGCACTCGCTGGCTTAGTTATTTTAGGTGAACTACTTAGCATTTGGCAGTGGCTTGCTATTTTATTAGTTATTATTGCCTCGGTTGGCAGCTCAGCATCAAACAGTAAAAAGCAGCCCGCTGCTTAATATTTAATTAAATATTAAGCTACCGAGACACACAAAACCCACGCTATTTGCTTGGGTTTTGTAGTTAAGTCATTCACTATTTTATAGGGGATGGCTTGCCATGTGGGCTTGAGCGCAAATATTGCTTTGGTGCTTGTACTTGCGCGCCCAACTCGGCCGCAGCATGCCAAGGCCAATGTGGGTTATATAAAATACCCCGCGCTAAAGCGACACCATCAGCACGTTCATCACTGAGAATACTTTCAGCTTGCTGCGCCTCGGTAATTAAACCCACCGCTATCACTGGCATATTCACAACCTGTTTAATGGCGGTTGCAAACGGCACCTGAAAATTCTTAGCAACAGGTATATCTTGCTCAGGGCTTAAACCCGCAGTGCTTACATGAATAAAGTCACACCCTAACGCGTCAAGCGCTTTTGCCAGTTCAATTGATTGCGGTAAATCCCAACCACCATCAACCCAATCGGTTGCTGAAATACGTACACCCACCGCTTTATTGCTTGGAAATGCCGTTCTTACAGCTTTAAATACGTCGAGTAATAATCGCATTCTATTTTCTAGGCTACCACCGTATTGATCATCACGTTTGTTTGCCAGCGGCGATAAAAACTGGTGTAGCAAATAACCGTGTGCGCCATGTATTTCAATTAAATCAAGGCCCAACTCGTCAGCGCGCTTTGCCGCATTAACAAAGTCACTTATGAGCGAATCTATATCATCTTGGTTCATCGCTTTGGGAATGGGGCTGTTTTCATCATAGGCAATGGCTGATGGCGCAACCGTTTGCCAACCATTGAGGTGATCGGGCATAAGTACCCCACCGCCATCCCATGGTTTATCGGTTGACGCTTTACGACCTGCATGGGCTAATTGAATACCAATAGGCATTGGGCTGTATTGTCTTACAGCCGTTAAACTTTTTGCTAATGCAGCTTGGGTTGTATCATCCCATAATCCTAAATCGGCGTAACTAATTCGCCCTCCGGGATTAACGGCCGTCGCTTCTAAAATAAGTAAACCCGCTCCACTTAAACTCAATTGCCCTAAATGAATGGTATGCCAGTCACTTGCAGCCCCATTGTTGGCCGAGTACTGGCACATGGGTGCAATAATAATTCTATTCTCTAGGCTTAATTTACCAAGTGACAATGGTGAAAACAGCTTTGACATTATAAATCCTCATATAACTGACTCACAGCCACAGCTAAACTGTGCTGTTGTTATCAATAATTAAACGTGTATTTATAAAGGTTATGGGGGGGAATATTCATTTTTATAGTGTTTATAAAAATATAAGTAATGACGTTTTAAACTATTCATTATCCAGTTTTTATCTCTATTAAGCACAATTAATATTTTGGTTGATTTTAAAGCAACGCCTTTGTTTATTTAATATACAGCGCGAAACACTCAAACTCACTTTTATATTTTTATTCTAAAAAAGTGAATTAAAATTCATTTTTTATTTCCATCACTAAAACACCCTTATACTATTAGCGCTCATTTATAAACACATTTTATTGAACTAGGATCACTTTTTATGTTTAAACCAAGCCTGTTAACCTTGGCTGTATCAAGCGCACTGAGCGGTGTATTATTTAGCAGTAATGCAGTGGCTCAAGAGCAAGTTATTGAAAAGAACAAATCGCTTGAAGTTATTGAGGTTACAGCAACGCGCCGAAGTGGCTCAATTCAAGCTGCGCCTCTTAACATTACCGCGCTCGATGCTGATGTAATGAAAGATCAAAACATCAGTGAGCTGGCCGATGTAGCACGTTGGGTACCGGGCTTAACAATTACAGATCAAGGTGGCCGTGCCGGTTCACCTATTATAGTCCGTGGTTTAAATACTAATTCATCAGGGCCTTCATCAGACGGTGGCACTGTTGCCACTTATATTAATGAAATTCCTGTCTCAGTTGATATGCGTTTAGTTGATGTAGAGCGTGTGGAAGTGCTTATTGGGCCGCAAGGCACATTATATGGGGCTGGCACACTTGGTGGTGCTATTCGCTACATGCTTAAAGAGCCAGAGCTTGATTTCATATCAGGTGAAGTATTTGGTGATGTTTTTCAAACTCAAGAAAGTGATTCAATCGGTGGTGAAGCGGGCTTTATCTTCAATTTACCATTAATTGAAGACAAACTGGCTGTTCGTACCAGCTTAAATATTTATGAAGACCCAGGGTTTATTGACTACGCCTACACAGTTCGTGAACCAGGTGTATCGATTACCGACCCTGATTGGACAAACCTTGATGCAGTCAACAGCAATCTTAAAAATGTAAAAGACGCCAACGGTGAAACAACCACAACTGGGCGTATTTCATTGCGTTACAAAGTAAATGAGTCATTCGAAGGTACATTAAACTACTTCTATCAAAAGCAAGATACTGAGGGTCGTTCTATTGTTCATCACAACAGCCTTAATGCTAACAATGGCTTAAGTGATCGCATTGGCAAATACGAGTCAGCGTACCGTTATGAAGAGCCACGAATAAAAGAAGACCAATTACTGAGCCTTGAACTTAAAGCCGACTTAGGTTTTGCCGAGCTAGTATCAGCTACCGGTATTTCACAGTTTGACGCCGATGGTCAACGCGACCAAACTGATCTTTTAATTCGCTTAGACTATGGCTACGAAGAGTTTCCCTCGTTTTCAGCCTATACCCGTGAAATTGACGAAAAAGATACGTTTACCCAAGAACTGCGTTTAGTCTCACAAAGCGATAGCGATTTAAGCTGGATTGTTGGTGGTTTTTACAACAAAACCGACACCGATGCATCAAGCAGAGAGTACACACCAGGCTTTGATCAGTTCGCGGTTGATAATTTCGATGGCGCACAACTTAGACCTGACTCTTTAGAGTATTTAGAAATTACTGGCAGCAAAGTCACTGAGTCTGCACTTTTTGGTGAAGTGGGTTACCAGGTAACCGATAAACTCGACATTACCATTGGCGCGCGTTTTTACGAATACGACGTAGAATCAAAAGCGGCTTTTGATTTCCCATTAGCAAATACCTTGTATGAAGGTGCTGCTCCTGATGCAATCTCAATTAATTTTGAAGAAAATAAAGCAGGTGACAACGGTAATCTATTTAAATTTAATGCTAAGTATCAGTTTACTGATACTGTAATGGGATACGCCACTGTTAGCGAAGGCTTTAGAATTGGCGGCTCAAATGGCCTAGTCCCTTGTCCTGTGCCCTTACCTGAGGATCAACAAACAGGCTGCGGTACACCTGATGAAATGCTGTATGAAGCAGATACCACAACTAACTATGAGCTAGGCTTTAAAAGTACATGGTTTAGAAGCCAATTACACTTTAATGCTGCGCTATTCAATGTAGATTGGGATAACGCACAAATTGCCGGTGCAACAACAGTAGGCCAATTACCTTACTTATCAAATGCTGGTAGCGCAAATGCGAAAGGGATTGAAATTGCCACGCGTGCAATTTTATCAGACTCATTTACAGCCTATGCAACTTATGCCTATACAAAAGCAGAACTAACCTCAGACGCTCCGTATTTATTTAATGCCGATGGCACTGATGACGCAAAAGATGGCGACCGTTTACCGGGCTCACCTGAGCACCAGTTCTCTATGGGTATTAACTACCAAACAGAAGTTTTAAATGATAAAACCCTTGATATTAACTATGGTTTAACCGCACAAAGTGATGTAATTTCAAAAGTAGGCCTACGTGACAACGGTGAAGCACTCCCAGGTTATAGCTTAAGTAATATTTCAGCTAAATTAACCGCCGATGCGTGGTCGACTACTTTATATGTAGATAACCTATTTAATAAATATGCGGTTACCTCTGTTCGTCGCTCAGATGCGGATATTACAACAGCCAATGGCGCAGACATACAACGTAACTATGGTTACTATATTAATCGCCCGCTTACTGTTGGCATTAAATTTAACTATAAGTTTGAAATATAATTAGGGCCTGCTGTTCTTTATGGATTAAAATTTGTTCAAACTAGGGGCGATTTAATCGAGGCGCAAGGTTTGTAACCTAGTGGGCTAAGTAAAAACCGAGCAACAAAGAGTTAATTGCCCCTAGGCAGAACCCTTAAGGGCAGCGCCTGTTTGGCATTGATGCTGCGTTATCACCTATTTATGGGGAATAACCACACTACATAGGCTCTGCCTTGCCTAAATACCAAACAGACTACTGCAAATTTAACCTTGAAAGGTCAACAGGCCCAACGATAAGTTTAAGTACAATCAAGAGGCTCAAATTAATTTTGAGCCTTTTTATTTGTAAGTACATTATTTATAAGAGTATTCATGCAGCCAAACTTAAAGCAACTACACCAAAGCGCTATAAACAACTTAAACCAAGGCAACATTCAGCAAGCGCATAAAGCACTGGTTGAGCTAGTGACACTGCAGCCTGACTTTGCTGATGGCTACTTTTTGCTCGCTATGGTTAATTTACAGGTTGGTCAAATTTATAAAGCGATAAAGCTAATTGAAAAAGCATTAAGCTTTACGAAGTCTGTTGAATATACAGCGCAACTTGCCAAGTGTTACGCCCTTACCGGCGATTTACAAAAAGCGAAAAGCACCGCCCTCGGCGTTAAGCCTGAACATATTAGTAAAGCACTTGATGCCGATACATTAGGCGTGGCGCTTACCCAAGCGGGTTTACATCAGCATGCTGCTGACTATTTTAAATGCGCGTCAAGTTTAGCTGCGGCGAGTAACAGCAGCCAACCGCAGTTTTATTATAACTATGGAGTATGCGCTAAGTTTTTAGGCCAGTTTGAAAAGGCGCAGCACGCGTTTGAAAATGCCATTGCACTGAATCCGCTTCATCATCAAAGTCATTTTGCTTTAGCTGATTTAACTAAAGTCACTGAGCAAAATAACCACATAGCGCGACTAAAAAACGCATTTGAACAGGTCAATCATCCCGACGCTAAACTGCATATAGGTCATGCGCTCGCAAAAGAATATCAAGACCTAGGCGACTTTTCAGCAGCCTTTGCCGCGTTACAACAAGGTAAAACAGCAAAACTCGCTAATAAGACGTTTGATAATCAAGCGTCTGAGGCATTATTTGCACATATTAAACAGCTCAGTGATAAATACAAAAACCAAAAAACAGCTGGCAACCAAAGCAGTGAGCCAATTTTTGTATTAGGCATGCCGCGCTCTGGCACCACATTAGTTGAACGCATTTTATCAAGCCATAGCGACGTACAATCAGCGGGCGAACTGCAAGACTTTGGCCTAAGTGTAAAAAAACTTAGCCAAACACCCACGCCTCAAGTACTCGATACAGACACCTTAAACCAAGCTTACCAGCTTGATTTTGCAAAACTTGGCAGCACTTACCTTGAAGCAACCCGTGTTGTAACCGGCAGCCATAAACACTTTATTGATAAACTACCGTTTAACTTTTTTTATATCGATTTAATTACCAAAGCCCTGCCAAACGCCAAAATAATTTGTCTACTTCGCGACCCCATGGACACCTGCATTGGTAACTATCGTCAGCTATTTACCATTAACAACCCGTATTATGCTTACTCGTTAGACTTACTCGACACAGCTAAATTTTACAGCCGCTTTTATAAACTAATACAGCACTTTAGCGCCCTGCACAGCAATATTAAACTAGTAAAATACGAAGAACTTGTAGCCGCACCAGAGCAAAAGATAAAAGAGTTAGTGAGCTATTGCAACTTAGACTGGCAACCACAGTGCCTTGATTTTCATTTAAACACCGCACCGGTTTCAACCGCCAGCAAAATGCAAGTGCGCCAACCGCTTAACAACAAGGCCATAGGCCGCTGGAAGAATTTTAAGCCCCATACAGATGAAGCGCAGACTCATTTAGTTAATGAAGGAGTTATTGGTTTAATTAAATAACAACAAATGTTACGTGGACGGATAGTTCAGTGTGATTAATTTAAAAGTTACCGGATGGATATAAATTTTTAGGCTGAATGTATTTGAGGTTTTTTCTCTGTTAACTTACCCTACTCCACTTAAGGAAAAATCCAACGCTACCATAAAAAACTAACAAAAAGTAATGCACCAATTACTACAGCAGCTATAAATAAGTATTTACCAAGCTTAGCATTGTGTTTAAGAGATTCTTGATGTTTAGCCTTAAGCATAAGTAATTGTGCTTCGTTTAAATCGGAACAATGCGTACATTTATCCAAGAACTCAGAATAATACAGTTCACACCTATCACATCGCTTTTGTTTAGGTTGCTTAGATCTCCATGATATGCTCATACCTAGAGACATTATAACCTCCACTCAAGAGTACCAGCGTACTCAGCCTTAACCAGCCTACCATTTAATAACGCAAGCTTAAATCGCCATAGTTTTAAAGCCCGTAAACCCACAACCCATTTAGCAGGTGAATCTGTTTGTGTATTGGTATACACAATACTTGAATTTGCCGTTTTATCAGTACTATTACAACCAACCAGTAAAAGAACTAAAAATATAGTTATGTACTTCAAAGACTACTCCTAAAAATATAGCTCAGTTAAATGTACAACTAGTGGTTAAGTTTACTAAGGTGTGCAGCAGCGCTGAACGAACTTACTAAAATACTCCCAACAAAAAACGCTTTTCTATAAACGTATAAACCTAGACAAAACATTTCAAAATTTATCTTAAACCTCTTTTTTAGTGTCATTTTCATCACGAACTCTGATCAAGCGGGTTGATATAATAATTAACACACCACAAACTATCCCCAAACCAATGGACTTACTTAATCCCAGTGATCCTAAAACAGGTTTTATCATAAAATAATTAAAAATAACCATAGGTAAAAGCGCAACGAAAAACACTTTTACATTAAAGGTTACTGCAAATGGTTTTTTGCATTGTGGGCACTCTCTTATCTTGCTCCAACTTTGTAGCGCTTTAGAAAAAAATCCAATTTTTTCTTCACAATTAGGACATTTATAAAATTGTTCATTCGCCTCAAAACCATCCTCTACTTCATGACTCGTTGTTGGATTTTCAAGGCGATTATTTAACTCTTTCTTTAGTTCATTTGTTCTTTCAGGATACGCTTCTTGATCGATAGCACGTAATGACTCTTCTAGCTCTGAAATTGAATATTCTGAGTAATTTGGTTCCATACCTGTGTTCTCCTTGTTTAATAAAGCCCACTGAGAAATAGTTTCGTTAAAGTATCGCTCATGAGGCGCTAGTCGACTGTTTTTTATATAAGTAAAAGATCCACCTTCTAAAGAAGGTGGCTTTGAATTAGCCCCCTAAAAGGGGGCGTTGTTTACTCCAGAGTTAACTGAGCTTGCTCTTGTCTCTCCTCCTTCTGCTGATGCCTGACATATCTTCGTATTATTTCTTCGTTTATGCCTACCGTATCAACAAAGTATCCTCGCTGCCAAAAATGATTACCCCATAGCTTGTTCTTTCTTAAGTACGGATATTTACTAAACATTTTTAACGCTATTTTACCTTTCAATGCGCCCATTAACTTTGAAATTGACAGCTTTGGCGGCACTTTTACTACTAAGTGTACGTGATCTATTTGTACATTCAGCTCAACAACTTTGCACCCAAGCTGTTCGCAATAAACCTGAATGCACCTGTAGACATCCCTACCTATTTTATTTTTAAGGATCCTAAATCTATACTTAGGTGTCCAAACTATATGATATTGACATCGTCAATACACATGCGATGCTTTCTCGTATCTACTCATGTTTTTTCCTTTTGTGACTTCGCTAAAAATCAACTAAGGAATTAACATGAGTACTTTTTACAGGCAAAGCCTATTTGATGATAACCACCTACTGAAGTAGGTGGTTTAGGGGCTGAAAATAAAATAAATGAAAGGTCGCTATAAAGGGTGCAATAATAATATATATAAAAATAAATTCTTGCGGTTTCATCGTACTAAATTCAGTCGTAGTTAAAACGACAGGACAAAAACTACAACCTAATAACAATCCAACTATCACAATAATAGGATGCTTTAATACCGTTAATTTTTTCATCGTTTTTATTAATGAATGTAGTGACCATAAACCATATGCACCACCCAGCAAAAAATAGCCCAATAAAGGGTTTAATGTAACTGAAAATACAACCCAACCAAATATACTATAAATCAAATAAAGCAATAACGTAGGTACAAAAACAAAAGCAGTATAAAGAGATATTATTTTTTGTAATTGAGAGTTACTCATACGTTTTATAAACATCCAAAACTATGTTAAATAGCAGATAATAGCTGGCTAAAGCATCGTGCGATTGCAATATGTCGCTTTTTCAAAATCACTAATGTTTATTGCAATGTTCGAAATTTCAGGAAATAAGGTAACAAGCTTACTAACAATTGCTCGTGAGAGGTTCGCTTTTTGCTCTGTTGTTCTTCCTTGCATTATATGGGCAAACACATGAATAAAGTCTTCACGCTTATTCCCCACAGAGAAAGTACTAAATGGATTTATTCTAACTTTTATATCACTTTCGTCAAATAAACCGAGGGCGTTCAGAATTCTGTGTCAGCCTAAGTTGCTAAATATCTAGCACACCATCTAACCTACCTTCGAAGTGGATGGCCAATTGCGACAATGTCAGATTCCAATTATGGATTGGCATTGTCCATTTCTTCGAGGCATTCAATATGCCTGCATACAATAATTTCATCAAGCTGTTTTCATTAGGGAATGCTCCCTTAGTCTTGGTGAGTCGTCTAAACTGGCGATGTACAGCTTCAATTGCATTTGTGGTATAAATAGCTTTACGCACGTAATCTGGATACTTGAAGTAAACCGACAGATTGCCCCACTTACGACGCCAAGACTCGATAACGATAGGGTATAACTTGCCCCATTTGGCATCTAATTCGGCGAGAGCGGCTTCTGCTGCATCTTTAGTGGCTGCCTTATAAACGGGTTTCAAGTCAGCCATAAACTCTTTTTGGTGCTTTGAAGCAACATACTTCATCGAATTACGAATTTGATGAATAACGCACTCCTGCACTTCGGCGTCAGGATAGATTGTTGCTATTGCTTCAGGGAAGCCTTTTAGTCCATCAACACAGGCAATTAAAATATCGGATACACCACGATTATGTAAATCTGTTAATACTGATAGCCAATAGTTAGCCCCTTCACTTTCAGAGATATATAAACCAAGTAACTCTTTGCGGCCCTCGATATTGACACCTAGTACGGTATAAATAGCCTTACTCACGTAGCGCCCATTTTCTTTAATCTTATAATGAAT
>NZ_JQFL01000022.1:0-12012 GCF_000764215.1 Pseudoalteromonas sp. ND6B | reverse complement strand
AGTTGTTTGATTAATGGTGTTAGAACACCGTCTTCGCCAGTAAGACCTTTACCAGCTTGAAGTTCAGCTAATGCTTTGTTGAAGTCGAAAGATTGAGTCATGTGTCACTCCTGTTTTCTTAATAATACTGAAATGACACAGATTTCTAAACACTACCTAGTTTTTTGCTGACGTATTACAGTAAGGGTGCATTAGAGCACCATTTTGCACACTACCTTTACCTCCATCTTGCTTTCTCACAATATGATCGAATGAGATAGAATTTTGATGAATAAAACCATTACAATATGAGCATGTGCTACTTTTAGGCAAAGCTTCTTGGATGTAAATCTGGGATTTAATATCCGTTGAGAACCTCAACGACTTGACATTTATGTCATCATCTTTAGTTAGAAATTTATACTCATCCAATATCATACTAACAATGGTATTTTCCGATTCCTGCTTTTGCAACAAGTTGATTATCAACATTGTTACTTTAATTATATGCTTGTAACTCTTTGTACCACTACCGTATTTTGCATTAACCCCTGAGATAAAGTGTTTATACTTAATTAAGAGCTTTTCTAAGTCATTACGAATGAAACAAAAGGACTTTAATGATTGAGGTGACTTCTCTATCTCCTTAACAATATCCACCCAAGCTAAGATTGCTGAATAAATATGATTACCACGTTTGTTATAGAAATAAACTAGAGGATGTAAGCCTAGTGATGATGGATGAGAAGAGTTTATTCTTCTTAGGAACTTCCTGGTGTTTTTCAGATACGTAACTGTCAACTTGCCATCAGGATCATCATCTATTTTCTTTGTGTTATTAGGAACTCCGTTACATTTTTTTACCAAATCAAAAATAAAACTATTAGTTTGAGGGGAGTTATATTTTTTAACTAAGGGTAAGTCTAATGTCCTAATAGCACCAGATATCTTAGGTTGAAAAATTAACCCATTTATTTCCTTGGCAATGTCTTCAATCTCTTTCATTAACGAAGACTCAAATTTTGACCAATATTGATGTCCTGCGCCAGCTCTCATTATAGCTCGAGAGGCAATAGCAAATGCTTTTCTTCTTGATTGAAGAAGTTCGATCTCCGTATCATTTATCTTAGATGCTTTTTGGTTTATTTTAAAAAACGACTGTTCGGCTTTTTCTGCTCCACCGCTTACCCACTGCAATTGAATAGAAGTACGGCCTAGGCTAAGAGCTTTTTCCAATATTTCACGTTCAGTATTCTTGCTATCAGCCGTAGCTTTTTTATATTCACTATAAGATTTAACTGTGTTTTTAATTTTTTCTCGGGTTTTATTTGCGATATCACGCTGCTCCTCATCAATCTCATCATTGAAAAATTGCTTTGAGATAGCACCATCCCCATAGTCATCGTTTATCCACGCTATCAATGCCCCAAGCCTATGGGCTCCGTCAATAACGAAGTTGTAAGGACCTGAATTCCACAATATAACAGCTGGTATTAAATCACCATCAATAAAGCTTTGAATGAATTCGCAAAGTTGATCATCCGTCCAGTCAGAAGTTTCCCTTTGAAAATCTGGTTTTCTTAGCCCAGCATAGAAAAACTCACCTTTTTCTAAATCTTTTACACTAACATTTTGATTAAATGATGAGGCTCTGGAGTTGGTTTCGATGACTTCAAAATCTTCTCTTGAGATCAACGCATCCAAATTTACATTTGGCATCTCATTTTCCTTTTTGTTATTGAAATTCTTAATACGCTTTACTGCATATTCCCGATAATTTACTTACTTTATAATGCATAAAAGTGCTTGATTTTAATTTTTAATAGCGTCAATTTTTGCTTCTATAAAATACAAAATAATGAAACAGTTAAATTGCAGTAACCAGCTCTTCGATTCTTTTAATGAATTTGTCATGCCTACATGTACTATATTTTTTTGTCCATAAAATTCATGGCTAAAGCCTACAAATTTAAAAGCTTCGCTTTTCGCGCGAGCAAGCTGCGTATACAAGCCAAAAGCGCGAGGTAAACTCCCGCCTAAATTCATAATCACCAATCTACCAACACACTCCAACTCCCCGTGATCACACCCGAAAGTTATAAATTGATGAGTAATCACTTGCATGGATGCAAGTTAAGCCGTGACTTCGCCATGGATGGCGAATACACGGCGGTTACGTTCACATCAATTTTTAACTTGAGGACACAGTGTGATCCTCGGCGCGCCGAGAGAGTCCAGAGAGAGGTCGGCGGCAGCCTCTCTTTGGTTGCCATCGCCAACGCGATAAAACCTCAAATAGAGGTTTTAATCCCTTAAATTCACACACAAAAGCATCATTTATAAGCGCTGTATAATTTTATCTACATTTTCAAAGTTTCGCTTTGCATGCCTGCAACCTAGCAAAACCATTAACGATAACGCTCAACATCCTCTGGTTTTATTAAACTTAACTTTTCTAATTGAACTGCTACTGCAAGTTCAGAGCGCTCCATTTTTTGTGCTGCCTCTTTAATATTATTATTTGCTTTAAAAAATGAAGTTAATAGCTCTTTTTCGCGTTCTTCCCATGGGAAATGAGATCTTGCTGGTTTACCTTCTTGTAAATTTTTCGCGATTTTTTCATCCGCGGTTAGTTTAACTTTCTTTTTATTTTTATTCTTTTTACTGTCTGACAACTCATCTGCGAGTGAAAATAAGGCTCTAATAACCTCGGGTGTATTCACAATTGAATTCTTATTTAAAACTTCACCTGTTTCTGGGTTGAACCCATTTGCTAGTGCTCTAAGTTGCTCACTTAAACTCATATAAATTCCCTTTTTAAATCACTTAAAAATTCACGGCTAAAGCCAATTCCTACACTTAAAAGCGCGAGGTAAACTCCCGCCTACAATTAAAATTACACAACCACTTGTTTAAACCGTGCGAAGGTTCGCATGCTTTCATCAGCAATCATTACCTCGTAATCTGGGTTTTGAGCAATTAGCTCATATTGCCCATTAGGTAATTTATTAACTTTGCGCAGTAAATACTGCCCTTCCCCGCCTATATAATCTCGCTCTATCGCCACTATTTGGCCGCGTAACGATCCTGCTTTATCGGACGTTATAAACTCAAGTAGCAGTAAATCACCATCAAGTATTGGGTGCTTACCGCCATTCATAGAATTACCCGACGCATGCGCTAAAAAGTGTACTTGTGGGTCGAGCTTGCCAGCGCCAAATGGCGCGTCCATCAATTCCATATCGCTCTCATCCCCTGTTTTAAAATGTCCACAGGCTATTTTTATATTGGGGAAGTACGGCAGCTTTAATGTGTTATCTCGCTCTTTTGTTGTATCGGTACGATCTTTAAACGCTAGCTGAGTAACATTGTCAGCTTGTTGCTCGGTATTTTGCTCAGTTGTTGCTAGGTTTACTTCTAGCCGTTGACTGTATTTAGCTAAGCTGTATTCAACCAGCTCTAACACGGCGTTGTTTAATAATTCGAGCTTATCTGCGGGTACGTCAAACGTGGCTTTTACTGTGTCGTTTTCTAGCGTAAACCACTGCGTGCCATCTTTATTTTTATTGGTGTAAGCTTTGATTGGGTTTTTACGCCAGTAGCTTTGCCATGTTTGTGAATCAGCGGCAGCTTGCTGCTCTTTGGCTGATAAATCGTGTTGTTTTAAATTTGGGTGGCGCGCTAATACTTTAGCACTCATGGCTGCAAGTTCTGCAACTGTTGGGGGAATGGTAAAACCATTTAATGCCACATAAGCTTCAAGCAAAATAGCTTTAAAGCATTTGGTCATACTGGTTGTTTGTATGCCCTTATGTAAAAAGTCATAGAACCGCGCTAGTTGCTCAGCACCTTGTTGTGCCTCATCATCAATGTTTTGTGTTTTAGCAATTAGCTCAAACCAACTAGTGTAATTGCTGTTTACCTTTTTTATATCCCCATAGTGGTAGTAAAACTCACTTAAGGTGGGTAAATGCCCAAGTTGCTCAGCAAGTTGTGTTATATCTTCAAGCGCCGTGGTGCGCTGCGCCTTAGCTAGCTGTTGCCAGAAGTCGGTGACTTTTAAATCAATATTTATAAAACAGCCATCAGCTAGATTTGGCTTTTTAAGCTTTTTCACTACACCACTTGGCGTAGTTTCATGGAGTAACGCATAAGGCTTATTTAAAAAGCTATGGTGGTTACCAATAAAGTCGAGCACCACTAAATGCGTTTTACCTTCTAGCGTACGCAAACCACGCCCTAATTGCTGTAAAAACAGGATTTTAGAATCACTTGGGCGCAGCATTAAAATAGTATCAATGCTGGGTAAGTCAGTCCCTTCATTAAACAGATCAACGGTAAATAGCACTTCAACTTGGCGTTGTTCTAATTGTTTAAGCGCCTCATTTCTGCGTACTTTTGATTGGCTGTGTACTGATAGTGCTTTTACACCCGCTTTATTAAACGCATCAGCCATGTAATCGGCATGTTTAGTGGAAATACAAAATCCTAAGGTGCGTTTTTGTTTATATTGTTGCCACTGTGCAAGCGCATGATCGGCACGTTTTTGTGTCGCAAATTTGTTTTCTAGTGCTGCAGGATCAAATCGACCATTGCGCCATGGAATGGCTTGGTAGTTTACGTTTTCGTCCCAAATACCATAGTAATGAAACGGCACTAACGTTTTTTGATCAATTCCTTGCGTTAAGTTTCTCTCAAACACTAAATTGTTATCGCACAATCCTAAAATATCGGCTTGGTCGGTTCGTTCTGGCGTGGCGGTTAAACCGAGTAAAAACTGTGGTTCAAAATAGTTTAATAGCTGACGATAAACACGTGCGCTGGCATGATGAAACTCATCAACAATGATGTAGTCGAACGCCGTTGGTGCAAATTGCTTTAAATGATTACTTCGACCAATTGTTTGAATAGAGGCAAATAAACAGTCGGCGTTTTTGTCGCGGTGTTTACCGTTATAAAATCCCGTTGAAAGCGGCAGTAGTTCAGCGAAAGTACGCTGTGCTTGTACAAGTATTTCTTCACGATGCGCGACGAATAATACCCGTTTAGCTTTGAATTGTTTAACATCAAACGCGCTTAACCATGTTTTACCCATGCCTGTTGCTAACACTACTAAGCCACGTTTAAAGCCCTCAGCGCGAGTTTGCGCTAGAGCATTGAGCGCTTCAATTTGAGCTGGCCTTGGTGTTTTAGCTTCGCTTTGTTCAATAATTTGTTCCGCTGTATCGGCATGATTTACCGCTACAAACTGCTGTGTTTTGCGCCTAGCAATGTAGTTATTAATCCATTCATGGCTTAAATTGCTGACAAACTCGTGGTTGAAAATAGCGTAAAAAGCATTCCGAATACTTAAAAATTGCTGCGCTGCTTGGCTTGTTTTTGGCTGCATGTAATCATGTCTAAAATTCCACTCATGACCTTTAGTAAGTGCGCTGGCGCTAATGTTACTTGAGCCGATAAAGGCACAACCAGACATAATTTCGCTGGTGTCATTTGTTTTGACAAAAATATACGACTTCATGTGAAAGCTTTGGTTGCTCTGTGTTTGGTAAATACGCACATCAGCACCACGATCCACTAATACCATTAGCTCTCTGAGCGCATTAGGATGAGTAATATCAAGGTAATCGGAGGTTAACAGCTTTAGTGTTGCGCCACTTTGTAAAGCCTCATTGAGTGGGTCAAATAACAAAGCCAAGCCACTGGGTTGGATAAATGACACTGTGATTTCAATCTCTGTGGCATTATTTATTGCATGTACAAGATTAGGTAATAGCGGGTCATCGGCACCCGTAATAAGCTGCTGCTTATTACTTTGCAATTGGTGCTGTTCGTTAAAGCTATTCATTTATTAATTCGCTGCGCGTTAATAATGCGTTGAGCCACACTTCGCTTTCGCGCTCTGGTCGTTGGTCGACCGTTTGCCATTGTTTTAGTATTTTAAGCTCGGTGTGGTGGGCAATTAATGCGGTTAGGCCATCTTCATTTAAATCGGTAAATTCACGGCCATTATGCACACGCTCTTGCGTGCCATATTTAAACGACACATACAAAACCCCGTTTGGTTTTAGGGCATTTTGTAGTTTTAAAAACACCTGTGGTAACTCTACTTTTGGTACGTGCAATAAACTGGCGCAACACCAAATGCCATCGTACTTATTGGTACAATTAAGCTGCTGAAAGGTTTTAACCTCTACAGCTTGTTGTAAGTAATTACTGGCTAACTTTGCAAGCTCGGGACTTGCGTCAAATGCGCTAACAGTAAAACCTTGCTGTTTAAAATACATGGCATCGCGGGCGCTACCGCAGCCTGCATCTAATATATGGCCGTGTTTAGGGATAAGCGGTAAAAAATCAACGTAAAGCGCCGACATATCAACATTAAGCGTTGAATCGCTGAAACTTTGTGCGTTTTGATTGTAGTAATTGAGTGTTTTAGTAGGCACTAAATTCACCGCTCCTTGGTTTATTTATTAATCTGGTATTCATTTATAACTAATCTACAGTATCAACATTTAAAAATATAGAGCTACGGCAATATATACGCCCTAAGTAGTATGTTTTTATTACAAAAAAGCACAGTTTAATGTTATAAAATCATGTTATTTACACTTTTACCTAATAGCTCTACACCTTTGAAAAGGTTTAGGTTGTATAAAAAATACGCGCAGCTGTTTAAATCATTATCGCTTGTTAAACTCTGCAAACACTTGCTTTAATCCCCTTAAAAACAGGGTTATTAATTAACCACTTTAGAGTTAAAATGATGCTATTTTACACCGTTCACTTATTGGTCATTATAGTGTGCTATGTTTACCCATAAGATCGTTATTCAACTTTTTCTAGTATGAATATACTGTTGGTGTTGCTGTGTTTAAGTACCGAGGTGTTACTTACAATGAATGTTAGGTTTAGGTGGTTTTTAGCTGTACTTTTAGCGCTTTGTTTAGGCGTGCCTAGCAGTGGTTGGGCGTCGAGCGATATTAAAAAAATTGTACTGGCTACCGACACCATTGACGGGCTGGTAGAAAAAGACGGCTCTGGCCTTTATGTTGATATGCTTACTAAAATTTTTGCTGCGCAATCGATTGAACTTAATATTATGATTGTACCTCAGTCTCGTGCTTATCGATGGACGGCCAATGGCAATGCTGATGCCATGTTAAGCGCAAGGCAAAATGAAGTGGAAGGCTTGTACTTTCCGGTGTGGCATTACGATATTACCTTTGTGTCGGCGATGTTTAAAAAAAGCCGGTTTAAAAATTGGCAAGGCGAGTATTCGTTACAAAACAGATCGGTGGGTACGTTAAGGGGCGCTAACTACAATAATTATTTGTATGTGCCGATTGATTTGCAGCAGGTTACCCAGCGAATTGAAGGCGTTAAAATGCTTAAGCTCGATAGGCTTGATTTCTTTTTAGATAACCGTAAAGCGCTGCAGCAAACCCTGATTGCTAACGCCACTGAGTTATCAAAAATGAATTTTGACCCACAGCAGTATCAAATCGAAAACATTGTGCCTGTAAAACAATACATTGCCTTTACCGATAACGCTAAAGGTCGTGAGTTAGCACAAATTTTTGACGCCGGATTTGCAAAATTACTTGCCAGCGGTGAGTTAGAGGCGTTGTTTATTGCTTACAATTACCTGCCTTTTCCCTTTCCGCAAAATATAGACTAGAGTAGTAATTACATATTGCTGTGGTTGAGTTTTTTATGAGAGTTGTATTTGCTTTAGTTATAAGCTTAATGTTGGCTTTTCAATGCGTTGCACAAATTACCCTGCCCCACTCTAAAATAGAAAGCCAACCAAGCACACCGCAACAAGCTACTACCCAGCTCAATGTGCTTACAGTTGATTTAGGCACCCTCATTAGTAAACCTTTAATTCAACGAGGCCTAGAGTTTGAACAACAAACTGGTATTAAAGTTAATGTCACCAAAGTGCCTTTTGGCCAGTTATATAACGAAATAAACAAAGATTTAAGCTCGCCAACGAGCCAATACGATATTATTGCCTACGCCTCACTCTGGATGGTGGATTTTGCGGAAAATAATTATTTAGTACGTTTAGATAATTACATTGCCTCCGACCCTTTAATTGAATGGAATGATGTATCACGTTTTTTTAGAGACTTTAGCTCTAAATATAACGGCCAAATTTACTCGATTCCGCTCGATGGTGATATACATTTACTTTATTACCGCCTCGATATTTTAGAAAAATATGGTTTGGCTCCACCTAGAACCTGGGATGATTACCTTGCTATTGCTAAGCAATTAAATGGCGTTGATATGAACGGGGATGGCGAGGGCGATTTTGGCTCGTGTATTTCTAAAAAAGCCAATGAGCAATCGTATTGGTCTTTGCTTTCGATTGCGGGCAGTTTTTTGCAAAGCAAAGGCACTTCTCAAGGCATATTTTTTAATACAAGAACTATGGCGCCATTAGTGAATAACGATGCCTTTAAAAAAGCCTTAAAAATTTATAAAAAAACCACTGAATTTGGCTCTGCTGATGAGCTTAACTTTGATACCAATGATGTAAGGTATGCGTTTATAAGCGGTCGCTGCGCCTTAGCCATTGAGTGGGGCGACATTGGTACTATGGCCGTATTACCTGAGTCTAAAGTGAAAAACAAAACAGGGGTGAGTATATTGCCCGGAGCTACTGAGGTATTAAACCGTAAAACAGGCCAGCTTGAACGTTGCAATGCTAACTTATGCCCGTTTGCCATTGGCGATATTAATTATGCTCCTTATGCTGCTTTTGGTGGTTGGGTAGGCTCAATTAATAATGCCAGCTCAAAACACAAAAAAAACCTCGCTTATAACTACTTGTCGTATGTTACTCAGCCTTTGCAATCGAATGAAGATGTAACCATAGGTGCCACCGGTATGAACCCGTATCGCACCTCTCAATTAGTTAACCACAAAAACTGGCTTAAACAAGGCATGAGTAAAAGTACGCTGCATTTTTACTTGGGCTCTATTTCTAAAACCGTTAATAACGCCAATATTATTCTTGATTTGAGAATTTTTGAAAACAACCGCTACTTTAGAGACATACTCGACACTGAAGTGGCTAAATACCTAAGGCACACCCAAACCGTAGACCAAACGGTTGAAAACATTGAGGCCGGCTGGAATAAATTAACCGATGAAATTGGCCGCGACAAACAGCTAAAAGCTTATAGGGCGTCGTTAGGATTAGTACCAACCCCTTAGTGATAGTGTTATTTAACGTATTGGCTATGCGGTATGCCTATACCAAACACGATTCCTAAATTCGTGAATAACAAGAGCTAATTTCCTATATTTGCCAACTATTAAATAAAACATAGGAAGCCAGCATTGTTGCTTTAATTGATGTAAAACGGGCTAAATTTGTAGTCTGGTTTATACTTTAGTAATGATAACGCTGTAGCCTCGAGTAATAAAATGCTTAAAATCGCTTTTGTTGTATTACTGCTTAGCAGCTGTAACGTATTTGCTTGCTTTAAAACACTTAAAGTAGGCACAAATGAAAACAATTGGCCACCCTATGTAATTGCCGTTAACGGTAACCTGACGGGCGTTGAAATTGACGTGTTAAACACGATTTTTAACGGCTCATCTTTTTGTTTAAAATTTATGTTGCTGCCTACCTCATCGCGCGCTTTTGAAGAATTAAAAGAAGGCCGTATTGATGTTATTTTTGCCGCGAGTAAAACATCAGCAAGAGCTGATTTTGCCTATTTTAGCGCTGCCTATCGTGATGAAGTAGTTCGCCTGTATAAATACACCGAATCGCCTGATTTAAATAACATTAGCGATATTTTTTATAAAGATTTAACCTTGGCGGTTAACCGTGGCAGTTATTATGGCGTTGCGTTTGAGCTGTTTAAACAGAACCACCCCGCTAACGTTATTATGATGCCTACCGCCGAGAAACGTTTTGCAATGCTCAATAAAAACAGAGTTGATTACGCAATTGAAGACGAACTAGCAGCGCAATATTTTATAAACCAATACCCAGCAATAGAAGCGGTTACTAATATGGCGGCCATCAATAAGAGTTTTATTCATTTAATGCTAAGTAAAAAAACCATTAGCCAAATAGAGTTACAAGCTATAAATGAGTTAATTAAGCAAAATAAATCCGCAATACAAGCCATTTACCCACATTACTGAACCCGTAGATTATTCTTTTACCTTTCATCTTGAAGCGCGGATCTGTATAATTCGCGGCCTATTATTTACTCTATTGCTTGTTTATTTATGCGGCGCCTTGCTGCAGCTTAACCCTGCCATTAATTTTCTAGGATTACTTTTTTTGATCTCCACCGCAAATATTACGATGCAGTTTGGCGCAGAGCCGTTGTTTGAAAACATTTCAGCTAAATTTGGTAACGGTAACCGTTACGGTTTAATTGGCGCTAACGGCTGCGGCAAGTCGACATTTATGAAAATTTTAAGCGGTGCGCTTACGCCTAGTGCAGGTAATGTGTCTATTACGCCGGGGCTAAAATTAGGTAACCTAAGCCAAGATCAGTTTGCGTTTGAGCAATACAGCGTAGTTGATGCGGTAATTATGGGTGATGTGGAGCTTTGGAAAGTAAAACAAGAGCGCGACCGTATTTACTCTTTGCCTGAAATGAGCGAAGAAGACGGCATGAAAGTAGCCGAGCTTGAAAGCATTTTTGCTGAAATGGACGGTTACACCGCAGAAAGCCGCGCAGAAGAAATTCTGCTTGATGCGGGTATCGATAAAGAGTTTCATTATGGCTTAATGGCAAACGTAGCCCCAGGTTGGAAATTACGTGTGCTGTTAGCACAGGCGTTATTTGCAAACCCTGATATTTTGCTACTTGATGAGCCTACTAATAACTTGGACATTCATACTATTACGTGGCTTGCCAATGAGCTTAACCAACGTAAATGCACCATGATCATTATTTCCCATGACCGTCACTTTTTAAACTCGGTATGTACTCACATGGCCGATATTGATTACGGTGAGCTGCGTATTTACCCAGGTAACTACGAAAAGTACCTTGAAGCTTCAGGCTTACAACGCGAGCAATTACTTGCTGAAAACGCGAAAAAGAGCGCTGAAATAGACGAGCTCCAAGACTTTGTTAACCGTTTTGGTGCTAACGCCTCTAAAGCGAAACAAGCCAGCTCGCGCGCTAAAAAAATGGATAAAATTAAGCTTGATGAAGTTAAATCATCGAGTCGTATGAGCCCATCACTCAACTTTGATGAGGGCAAAAAAATGTATCGCCAAGCGCTTGAGCTAACTAAGCTTGGCCATGGGTTTGACGGTGAAACGTTATTTACTGGTGGTGATTTACTACTCGAAGCCGGTGCTAAACTGGCGGTTATCGGCGAAAACGGCGTGGGTAAAACCACCTTTTTACGCTGTTTAGTTAACGAGCTTAAAAGCAACGAAGGCGAAGTTAAGTGGTCAGAAAACGCCACGTTTGGTTATTGCCCACAAGACAGCACCAAAGACTTTGATAACGACTTAACTTTATTTGATTGGATGTCACAGTGGCGCACCGCTAAGCACAACGATTTAATGGTACGTGGTATGTTAGGGCGTTTATTGTTTACCGCAGACGATTCAAATAAAAAAGCGCGTAACTGTTCAGGTGGTGAAAAAAACCGTTTGTTATTTGGTAAGTTAATGATGCAAGACGTTAACGTACTGATAATGGATGAACCAACTAACCACATGGATATGGAAGCCATTGAAGCACTTAACAATGCGCTAAAAGACTTTAAAGGCACGCTTATTTTTGTAAGCCACGACCGTGAGTTTGTATCGTCACTGGCAACCCGTATTGTTGATATTAAAGACAAGCAGGTAATTGACTTCCAAGGTACGTTTGATGAATACCTAGCAAGCTGCGAAGAAAATAAAGTAGCTTAAGAGCTAGGTTAAAGGTTAAAGGTTAAAGGTTAAAGGTTAAAGGTTAAAGAAATAGCCTAAACCATTTAAAAGCGGTGCTTGTTTAAGCGCCGTTTTTTTGTGCCTGTAATTTGAGT
>NZ_JQFL01000021.1:0-189199 GCF_000764215.1 Pseudoalteromonas sp. ND6B | reverse complement strand
TATGGGCATTTACCGGCCAGTAAAATAGTCCCTAAGCTGCTTGATAAGGGCATATGGATAGCGTCTGAAAGTTCGTTTTATCGTGTCATGAAGGCACATAACTTATTAACGCATAGAGAAAAAGTAAAGCCAGCTAAGCCGATGAAAAAGCCAAGAGCATTGAAAGCAGTGCGTGCAAATGAAGTCTACACTTGGGATATCACCTATTTACCAACGAGCGTAAAAGGGCAATTTTTATACTTATATTTAGTGATGGACATTTTTAGTCGAAAGGTTGTTGGCTGGCAAGTTTACGACACACAGTTAAGTGAATTAGCCGCAGATTTAATGAAGGATATTTGCAGTCGGGAGCAAATAAAGCGCGAGCAAGTCACGTTGCACTCAGATAATGGTAGCCCAATGAAAGGCGCGACATTACTGGCAACATTACAGGAGTTAGGGATTGTGCCATCATTTAGTCGACCGTCAGTAAGTAATGATAATCCATACTCTGAGTCGTTATTTAAAACGTTAAAGTATCGCCCAGAATACCCAGAAAAGGCATTTGAAGATATAAGCGCAGCAAGAGAATGGGTAAGTGGGTTCGTTGATTGGTACAATAATGAGCACCTACACAGTGGTATAAAATTTGTGACGCCAAACCAACGTCATTCAGGTTTAGATAAAGAAATATTAGCTAAGCGTCAGCAGGTAAACGACGCAGCTAAATTGAATAACCCAAGTCGTTGGTCAGGGAAGTCACGAGACTGGTCAATGATAAATGAAGTAAATTTAAACCCTGAGAAAAAAGAAGAAATGCGGGCGGCATAAAATTTAACTTGAGGCGACAACTAACTTGAAAAACTCCGACAATGAGAAGACAACGGGCTTCGAGTGACGAGGAGCGAGCTTGTGAAAACAGCCTACTACCTAGTCATACTATTCTTGAAAGCAGAACCTTTAGCCTTCTCTTTCAGCGCAGCGTCTCATAACCTCTTTGTGAATAAATCACTTAAAACATGTTTGCACAATGAGAAGTGAGTGAGGGTTAATGAGAAAATATAAAAACAGGAATGCTCTTCCCGTAGCTCTTAGCCCGACACCCATCTCTTATTTACCCGTGTATTATCGATTTAGAATTCGCCAAATAAGAAGCATGGTTGCTTAGTGTTTGCGAAGGGTTTTCACCAAATAATTGGGTGTAATCTTTAGTAAATTGCCCTGCATGCCAAAATCCCCAATTGGCTGCGATGACAGAAATTGGCTTATCTTGTTTTGCTAATTTTAGTTCTCTTCTGACGTTATTTAATCGGGTTAAACGTAAAAATCGCAGCGGATTAATCCCTAAAATACTTTCAAAACTGTATTGTAGCGTGCGCCTGCTAACAAAAGTGAGCTCACATAGCTGAGTAATGGTCACGCTACTTTGTGGGTTTGCATTTACATACTCTTTAACTTTATCAACCACCGCTTTTCGGTGTTTATAACTGGGAGCGATACGTTGACACGGAGTCTGTTCGTTTAGTAAATGTAATGCCAACATATTAAGCATGTCTTGCTGTAAATCGGCATTTAGGCCAAAAGCGTTGCTGCTAACCATACTGTTTATTATACCCCGGGCACTTTTTAACATGGCGTTGCTTGTTGTATGTCGCTCAGTACCTGAAGAGGTTATATTTTTTAAGTATATCCCTTGTATCTGAGCCATATGTTCTAACGATTGCGTGTCTATTACTAAACCATAAATATTAAACTGCTCAGGTGTAATAAGCTCAAAGTTACTCTCACTGGTTCGACACATAAATTGATTACTTGCCACATTTAAGCCATTAATTTTGCTCTGCTGAGACTGCTTTGGGATCCCAAGCCAAATAGATTGCGGCGCTATTGCACATTGTTGGTGAAGAGCACGCTCTGTGTATTCTTCAAATGCATGAATATTAGAATAATCCACGCTCTCTATACGCCCAAAAAATCGCCCTTCACTGAGCTGATCATATTTTTGCTGCCACTGCGTTAGGTTATTCGCTTGCTCATCTATATCTTGGGTATGCACCATGCTCTTTTGTGGTGCGCTAGCTAAATCTTGCTGCGTCATAATGGAGTTACTCTTTGCTTTTTTTATTTTTATTAAGATTAAGTTACCACCAGTAACTATAGTTAACTATATGAAATAAAGCCAAAAATGATGATTTGCCAAAATTCGATAGTGTCTTGGTACGAATTAAGCTCTCTTGAAACTAAACAAAATTGATTTATAGCTTATAGGTCAGCAAAACCTGTACCAAGGTTTGAACTAGTTGTTATGTGGAGTAGATCATGGGGCAAAGGTACCGATATACGTTAGGCACGCAGGTGTACAATTTTAAAAACTTGGCTGAAGTAATGGCAAAGGCTACCCCTGGGCGATCGGGCGATCGTCTTGCAGGAGTGATAGCAGGCTCAGCACAAGAGCGAGCTGTGGCGCAAATGACACTGGCAGATATTCCGCTTAAAACGTTTTTAAATGAGGCGCTGATTGCCTATGAAGACGATGAGATAACCCGCTTAATTATGGACGATCACGACACCAATGCATTTATGGCGATTGCTCATTTAACCGTAGGCGATTTTCGTAACTGGTTATTAAGTGACTTTGCAACTCCCGCTGTGTTGGCAAGTGTTAGGCAAGGGATCACCCCTGAAATGGCTGCGGCTGTAAGCAAAATAATGCGAAATCAGGATCTTATTTTAATTGCTAAAAAATGCCATGTAACCAGTGCGTTTAGAAATACCATTGGCTTACCAGGGCACTTATCCACGCGATTGCAACCTAACCACCCTACGGATGATATTAACGGTATTGCCGCCTGTATTTTAGATGGGCTTTTGTACGGTAATGGTGATGCGGTAATAGGTATAAACCCTGCAACCGATAACGTAGCGCAGGCCATTAAGTTGATGACATTGATGGATGAGGTGATTCAAAAATATGAAATTCCTACCCAAAGCTGCGTCCTTACTCATGTTACTAACACGATTGAATGCATTGAAGCGGGAGCGCCGGTTGATTTAGTGTTTCAGTCTATTGGTGGAACAGAAGCAACCAACTCGAGCTTTGGTTTTAATTTAAATACCTTAGCTGAGGCACAAGATGCCGCACTGAGTTTAAAGCGCGGAACTGTAGGCGATAATGTGATGTATTTTGAAACGGGGCAGGGCAGTTCGCTTTCGGCTAACGCACATCATGGACTTGATCAACAAAGCTGCGAAACCCGTGCTTATGCCGTTGCACGAAAATTTAATCCGCTACTAGTTAATACCGTGGTGGGCTTTATTGGTCCTGAATATTTGTTTGATGGTAAAGAAATTACTCGCGCAGGGCTTGAAGATCATTTTTGTGCCAAGTTATTGGGTATTCCGATGGGCTGCGACGTGTGTTACACCAATCATGCCGAGGCCGACCAAAATGATATGGATAACTTACTTACGCTACTTGGAGTTGCAGGGTGCTCGTTTGTGATGGGCATTCCGGGCTCTGATGACATTATGCTTAATTACCAAACCACCTCATTTCATGATGCATTATATGTGCGCCGAGTACTGGGCGCGCGCCCCGCGCCAGAGTTTGAAAAGTGGCTTACTGATATGAATATTATGCGCAACAGTCACGATATTATTTTATCTGATACGTTACCTGCCGCTTTTGCTAAACCACTGAATGCGATTAAAGGGGGCTGAGTATGAAATCAAATTTTAACGCAACGTCTGTTACAAACAACAGCGATAATACACATAAAAATAATGGCAACGTGGTGCATAACCCATGGCGCGATTTACGCCGTTTTACCGATGCACGGATTGGCCTTGGCCGCGCAGGAATAAGCTTACCGACCAGTGAAATGCTGGCGTTTCAATTATCCCATGCACAAGCGCGTGATGCGGTGAACTTTCCGCTCGATATTAATGCAATAACCGAACAGCTTAGCAAACTCAGTGCTGAGAAACAGCTGGCTGCTCCTTTGCGCTTACATAGCCAGGCTGTTGACCGAATGACGTATTTACAACGCCCCGATTTAGGACGTAGGTTAGATGAAAACGGCCGACAAACCCTACTTAATTTCACCGCTGGGCAGCAAAATACGGCTGCAAAATATGATTTAGCCATCGTTGTGGTTGATGGCTTATCGTCGCTAGCGGTGCAAAAAAATGCTTATCCTTTTATTAATGAATTATTAGCGCAGCTAGGTGATAACAGTGAGTTAAACATTGCGCCTTTTAGTGTGGTTGAACAAGGTCGGGTGGCAATTGGTGACGACATTGGAGAGCTTTTAAATGCACAAGTAGTCATGGTGTTAATTGGTGAGCGACCAGGGCTTAGCTCGCCAGATAGCCTTGGTTTATATTTAACTTGGGCACCTAAAACAGGTCTTAACGATGCCTGTCGCAATTGTATTTCAAATATTCGCCCTGCGGGCTTGCCTTACTGTGAGGCTGCAAGGCGTGCAGTTTATTTATTACGTGAGGCAAAAAAATTAAAACTAACAGGAGTGAACTTAAAAGATCGTACACAGGATGATGTGATTGAGCATCAACAATCGAGCCGTCATTTTTTAAATGCGGAATAACGGTAACTAAAAATAAAAAATCGATAAAGAGGATGTTATGTCTACTAATAATTCAGAGTACTTAGCAAAAAGGCAACTTAAAAGTGGCACTGCAGGTTGGTTATTGCTGGCAGGGTTAGGGGTATCGTATGTGATTTCAGGAGACTTTGCTGGATGGAACTTTGGTATTGCAGAAGCAGGCTGGGGCGGCTTTGCCATAGCGGCAGTATTAATGGCTATTATGTATCTCACCTTAGTGTTATCGCTGGCTGAAATGTCGGCTGCTATTCCCGCTGCGGGAGGAGGGTATAGCTTTGCTCGCCAAGCAATGGGGCCAACGGGGGGTTATTTAACCGGCCTTGCGGTATTAATTGAATATGCGTTAGCACCGGCTGCTATTGTTATTTTTATTGGCTCTGCGGTGGAGGCGTTAACGGGGTTTAATGGCCCTTGGGTTTATGCGCTCTTTTACTTGGTGTTTGTGGGTATTCACTTAGCTGGGGTTGGTGAAGCGCTAAAAGTAATGATGGTAATAAGCGGTTTGGCGGTACTTGCTATTGTTGCCACCGCTGTGGTGTTAATCACCAATTTTGATGCGACAAATTTATTTGATGTTGCCGTAACCGATGCTGCTGGCGCGAGTGAATTTTTACCTCTGGGTTGGTATGGTGTATGGGCAGCATTACCTTTTGCTATGTGGTTATTTTTAGCGGTTGAAGGGGTGCCATTGGCGGCAGAAGAGGCAAAAGATCCGGCGAAAGATGTGCCTAAAGGCATTATTGGCGCTATGGTGTTTTTATTGTTTACCGCGTTATTAGTGGTTGTGTTAGTACCCGGGGCAGCAGGTGCAACAGCAATGGGCGCAAGTGCAGTTCCGCTGGTGGATGCGTTAAATGCGACGGGCAATAACGATTTAGCAACCGTGGTTAATATATTAGGGTTAGCAGGGCTGGTGGCTTCATTTTTCTCTATTATTTATGGTTATAGTCGATTGGTGTTTGCGCTGTCGCGTGCGGGATATTTACCCCGTTCGTTATCAATTACTACCGCGCGTAAAGTGCCCGCACGAGCGCTTATTGTACCTGCTGTATTTGGTTTTTTAGCTTCACTAAGTGGTGAGGGCGATTTAATGTTAGCTATGGCGGTGGTTGGTGCAACCGTATCGTATGCGTTAATGGCGTTAAGTCATATTTTACTGCGCTATAAGCAGCCAGATTTACCTCGTCCTTATAAAACGCCTGGCGGGACTGTGACTTCAAGTATTGCATTATGCTTATCGTTGATTGCACTGACCGGTGTGTACGCCTTTGATCCCCGCGCTTTTTTATACACTATGGTGTTATTTATAGTGGGAGCTGCGTATTACTTTGGCTTTAGTTCTAAACATTTAGTGGCCAAAAGTGCAGATGAAGAGTTTGCTATGCTAGCCGATGCAGAGGCCGGTTTAAATATCTCCATAAGTGAGAGTTAATTTTACTTTATAAATACAGACTTAATAGTGGCGCGGTAGGTTTTAAACCTATCGCGCCTTTTTATTATTTAACTAGCATCCAGATACCGGCTGCTATCATAAATAGGTTTTCGGTTAGTGAAATAAAGCCAAGTGGTACATTGCTATCGCCGCCAACACAGGCACATTTAAGTTCGCGTTTGTCTATATACACGGCTTTAATCACGGATATTGCGCCGACACTACCAATAAACAAAGAGATAGGTGCAACCAAGTAAACTGGAAGTGCTACAATCATGGCCGCGCCAACAAAGGCTTCTAAAAATGGATATACATAAGCGTAAGGAATCACTTTCATGGCAAGTAAGTCGTAAGTGATAAAGGAATTTGAAAAACTGGTTAAATCTTGTAGCTTTTGAATGGCTAGTACCGCCATGGTTAATGCCACGAAAAGCTCAAGTGTATACATGCTTAATCCTGCACCGCTCAACGAAAAGGCTAAACTGAGCAACAAGGTAACCGCAAAAATCGCTATCACAGGGGTATAGGTTGTACCTTGCTGACCGGCAGGCGATTTATTAAAGAAACTTCTAAGCTCATCGTAGCCACCGATGCGCTTATCATCTATAAACGTTTGTGGTGTTGTTTCTACGTCGTGTTGCTGTTTAAACGCATCGGTTTGCGCTCTTGAGGTGAGTAAATGATCGTCTACTTCAAAGCCTTGACGTTCAAGTAAATCTTTAGATTTTAAACCAAATGGGCAAATATGTTCATCGGTTGCCATTCTATACAATTGGGCTGACTTGGCCATATTTTACTCCTGTATATTTATACCAATTTGCAATAATACTTAATCATTTTGAGGGGGCAAATCAGACGCTCACAGCGTGAAAAACGTCTCATTTAGAACAACTCAATAACGAAATTTTTTGCCTTGCTATCGACACAATTTTCCTCCCTCAAAATAGCTCAGTTAATTAAGCGAATTGGTATTGGAGAGGTTAACTGAGTTATATAACCTTGAAAGATCAACAGGCCCTAAGTGTAAAATTTACAACATGTGCCGTTTTATTGTTAATAAACTCAGTGGTACAGGCTATGCGTTCAAAAATCAGGCCGCTTTTAATGCTTTAAGCGCTGAAGGGGGACTTGCAGCGCGTGCCAGCTAATTAATTATAAAGCTATAGGAGGGGCTGTTGAATCTCTGACAACCAGTTCTGGTGTGTATAGTTTAATAATATCGCGGTCATTGCCATTACGAATTTGCGCTATCAGTAAGCTGGCTGCATCTTCAGCAATTTTATTATTTGGCTGATGCGCTGTAGTGAGCTTTGGCCATGTTTGGCGTGAGAATGGGCTATCCTCAAACCCTGTAATAGAAAGCTCGCTGGGTATATCAATGTTCATTAATCTGGCTGCAAATAACGCACCGGCGGCTATTTCATCGTTACATGAGACGATAGCGGTTGGCCTGTTTTGTTGATTAATGAGTGTTTTAGCACCCTCAACCCCGGATTCAAATGAGTATTCGCCATCAATAATTAAGCTAGGGTCTATAGTAATGTCGTATTGTTTTAAAGCCGCTTTGTAGCCCTCTAAGCGCTCTTTGGTGGAGTTATGTTCGCTGCCCCCAGCTAAAAAGCCAATGCGTGTGTGGCCATTATTTATAAGGTGTTCGGTAATCGATTTAGAGGCGAGGTTATCGTCAATCATAATACAGGGCGTTAATGAGTCAGGCGCGTCGTGTCCTGATAAAATACGCACAACTTTTAGGTCAAGCTGTGTCAGCTTTTCAACAAAATGTGGCATCTCTGAAAATGGCGGCGTGAGTAAAATACCGGCAATTCGGGTGCGTTTTATCATGCTGGTTATTTCGTCAATAATATGTGCTTCTTTGGCATCGCATGGGTGGATAAGTAGTTCAAACCCTTGCTTTTTACACGCATCTAAAATGCCGTTTTGCATATCTATAATATAGTAGGCATTTGGATTGTCGTAAATGTAAGCAATGCTGTAAGCTTTTGTTCCTGCGAGACTTCTTGCAGCAAGGTTAGGCTGAAAGTTCAACTTTTTAACCGACGCCATGACTTTCTCACGGGTGTTGTCACGCACCGAGGTTTCGTTATTTATTACTCGTGATACCGTTTTTATTGATACCCCGGCATCTTTTGCCACGTCGTTTATTGTTGTTCTCATAGGTTTAATAGACCTTTACATATCATTTTGGGTACTAATTTATCTTTATCGGTTAACAACTACAGCAAAAGCAGTTAACAGTGCTCGGTTTTTATTATTTGACGGCTAAATTATAAAGACATCATTGAATATTAACAGTTAATTTATACGCCTTTCTTGTGAGAATGGTAGATAAAGTTTTAGGTAATAATTTAGTAATATTTAAATTTAATTTAAATACAATAGTTTAAAAGAATATTAAGCACATACATGTAAATTTTTTGTATCTTTTTTGCCCTTCTGTGTAGCTATAAAAGAAAAAAAAGGATACATTAACAACTTAATGACAGCGTTGTCATAAATTGGTGCGCGCTGTTAATTATTATTTAAACCCTAAGGTAGCGGATTGTGTGCGCTAAGGTGGCAATTGCTAGATGTGAATAGTGATTGATTTAAAAGCGGGATTAATTTAAGTATCTGAAAGAGATACTTGAGTGACTAAGTTAATAACAATAGAGGGAAAGTAGCGAATGAAGATTAAATCATTACTGACAGCATGCTGCTTAGCACTGGGTTTGAGTGCGTGTCAGGGCAATGTTGATGAACAAAATACGGTATCGGTTCAGCTAAGCCCCGCAAACGATAGCGCCGTAGAGTTACTTGCTAAAACGTTACAAATAAAATATCAGCAAGTTGATAACCGTCCATCAGCACAGTGCGATCCAGATATAGAAAACGGTCACTGTTTTAAAGCGTATTTACATTTAACCGCCAACTCGGCGATTAACGTTGACCAATGGAAAATTTACTTTAGTCAAATTACACCTATTCAAACGGCGGTTAGCGATGAATTTACTATTAAACGCGTTAATGGCGATATTCATGTCATTGAGCTTAAAGACGGGTTTACTGGCTTTAAAGCGGGTGAGACTAAAACGATTACTTTTTATGCGCACTTTTGGTCATTATCGCAAAGCGACGCAATTCCTAATTATATAGTTGTTAATAATAATGACACCGCTAAAGTGATTGAAAGCACAAAACCTAAAATTGACCCAGAGACAGGGTTAGAGGTGTTGCCACATGTTATGCCTTACACCGATTATGAACGTCAGTTTAAACGTACCGCGAATGATAAAACGCAGTGGCTTAGCGCTGAGCGCTTGTTTGAGCGCAATGAAAAATATGACTTTTCTGCTTATTTAACGTCGCAAAATCAAGTGAGCAATGTGATTGCTCAACAAATTATTCCGTCCCCACGTTTTAGCGAATTTAGCCAAACTCAAACGCTAGATATAAGCCAAGGGCTTAATATTAACTACTCAGGAATAGATAAAACACACTTATCTGCCGCAACACAAAGGTTAGCACTACTAGGTATTAATATAAGCGATGATGCAGCGGCCATTAAGGTCACACTTAATACAGTAACTAAAAATGATGAATTTGAAGGCAGCTATAAGTTAGCGATTAAAGCTGATGAAATTGTGATTAATGCCGCTGATGAAGCGGGCATTTTTTATGCTTTGCAAAGCTTAGCGAGTTTGTATCAGGTTAACAGTAATATGTTACCTGTGGGAGAAGTAATTGATGCACCGCATTATCAGTTTAGAGGTGTGTTGGTGGATGTTGCGCGTAACTTTCGCGACAAAGGCTTTATTTTAAAGCTGCTTGATCAAATGGCGGCTTATAAACTTAATAAGCTGCATTTACATTTAGGTGATGATGAAGGTTGGCGTATAGAAATCCCATCACTTCCTGAACTTACAGATATAGGGGCGAAGCGTTGTTTTGATCAAAGCGAGCAACAATGTTTAATGCCACAGTTGGGCGCAGGGCTTGATACTTCAAGTGCAGCAAACGGCTATTATTCGGTGGCTGATTATCAAGAAATACTTAGAGCGGCGAGTGCGCGTCATATTCAAGTGATCCCATCACTTGATATGCCAGGGCATTCTCGCGCTGCAATTAAAGCCATGCAAGCGCGTTATAATAAATACATAAAACAAGGCGATAAACAAAAAGCCGAGCAGTTTTTACTTTATGATCCGCTTGATACAACCGTGTATTCGTCGGTACAGCACTATAACGACAATACAATTAATGTGTGTTTAGACTCATCGTATGCGTTTATTCGTGAAGTAATGGAACAGGTAAAAGGCATACACAGTGATGCACAGCATCCGTTAACCCGTTATCACATAGGCGCCGATGAAACCGCCGGAGCGTGGGTTGACTCACCAGCTTGTGCTGATTTTATTAAACAAAATAAGTTAGAAATTACTGAAGCGAGTCAGCTGGGCAGCTATTTTATTGAACGTATTGCGAATATGTTGGCTGATATGAATATTGAAACCGCTGCATGGAGCGATGGTTTATCGCATACTAATCCAGAGAATATGCCAGAGGTTGTACAAGGTAATAGCTGGGATTTATTAATGTGGAACGGCCATCAACGTGCCCATGAATTTGCTAATAGAAATTGGCAAGTGGTGCTCTCGTCGCCAGATGTGCTGTATTTTGACTTTCCGTATGAAGCAGACCCACAAGAGCACGGCTATTACTGGGCTTCAAGGCATATAAATACCGAAAAAATATTTCAGTTTATGCCAGATAATTTACCTATTCATGCTGAATTTTGGCTCGATAGAGAAGATAAGCCTTATGTAGCTGATGACACGTTAAAGCATGATGAGCAAGGCAAGGTAGTATCAGCGCCTTTGGCAAAAGATAAACGCTTTATTGGTATTCAAGGGCAGTTATGGAGTGAAAATACGCGCACCAATAATATGGCCGAATATAAGCTCTTCCCACGGTTATTATCGTTGGCACAAAGAGCATGGCATAAGGCAGATTGGGCGGTACCGTATGATCACAATGGCTTTGTTTATAGCCAACAAACAAATCGCTTTAGCTCAGCATTAAAACAGCAGCGCGATCAGCAATGGCAGACTTTTGCAGCCACAATGGGACTAAAAGAATTTCCTAAGCTAGAAATGGCTGATGTGCATTATCGTCTTGCAAATGCGGGCGCAAAAATTGAGAACGGCATGTTGTACGCCAATATTGCCTACCCTGGTTTGGTAATTGAATACAAACAAGGAAGCGGCCAATGGCAAACCTATAAACAACCCGTCAAAGTAACACAAGATGTATGGATTCGATCTAAGACTCCATCAGCAAGTCGTGTAAGCAGAAAGCTCAAAGTAACGCACCGATAAGGTGCGTTTTCCTTTAAATTATTGAAGATGAAAGAAGTTATTTATTTGTAAATAAAAATAATGACAACGCTGTCATTTGTGCTAGTATAAGATTCATACAGTATGACAGTCCGGTTTTATTTTCAGTGTTTTGCAAAACGGTCGAACAAATTAAGAGGCAAAAATGATCACCAACAATATTAATAACAATCAACTCTTTGTGGGGATCGATGGCGGTGGCACTAAATGTAAAGCAATTATCGTCAATAGCTGTAATGAAATAGTAGGCACCGGTGTGGCAGGCCCTGGTAACCCGTTACATGGATTTAGCCAAGCAACGCATTCCATTGAGCAATCAGCGCATTTAGCCTTACAAGATGCAGGACTCAAAGAGACGCCTTTATCTGCATTAATCGCAGGGGTTGGCCTGGCGGGAGTTAACTTACCAAGTTTGCATAATCAAATGACCCAGTGGCAACACCCATTTAAAACTATGCATTTAACGACTGATTTACTCATTGCTTGTATGGGCGCTCATCAAGGTAGTGATGGCGCAGTGATGATTGCAGGTACTGGCTCGTGTGGATTTTCATACGTTAATGGTCAATCGTTTATGATTGGTGGTCATGGTTTCCCACACGGTGATAAAGGCAGCGGTGCATGGATAGGCTTTACTGCTTGTCAGCAGGTGTTGTTAAGCCTAGACAAGTTAACCCCAAGTGGTGCGCTTACTAATTTGATTATGAAGTATTTAGAAGTGCGTGATGCAATGCAACTTGTTGAAGTAATTGCGAATAAACCCGCCGCCTTTTTTGCGCAACTTGCAGGTTGTGTTTTTCAATCAGCACAAGCAAACGATGCCATTGCGATTGCCATTTTAAAAGAAGGTGGCGCGTACTTAAGCGATATTGCACGTCAACTATTAGATAAAAACCCACCAAGGCTTTCGTTTATTGGTGGCTTATCAGCCGTGATGACAACATGGTTAGATCCAGACATTCAAGCTATTTTATCAGCCCCATTATCGTCACCAGAAATGGGGTCTGTACTTTACGCTAAACAACAGCACGTTAATTACAGCAGCCAGGAGTTATGATGTTTAACACCCTAATGGAAAAAGAAGCGGCGCAAACGCCAAATGTTATTGAAAAGCAAATTATTGCCAACCAACCTTTAGTGGAAAAAATTGGTCATAAGCTTCGCGATATGGCCCCTAAGGTGGTGATGATGATTGGTCGCGGTTCATCAGATCATGCTGGCGTTTTTGGTAAATACTTAATTGAAATTGAAGCCGGTGTACCGGTCAGTTCAGCAGCGCCATCAGTGGCGAGTGTATATGGTAAAACATTAAAGCTTGAAGGCGCTGTGGTGATTGTAATTTCTCAATCAGGACGCAGCCCAGATATTCTCGCTCAAGCAAAAATGGCGAAAGAGGCGGGCGCTTATTGTATTGCACTGGTTAACGATGAAGCGTCACCATTGCAAGACATAGTAGATGATTTTGTCCCCCTTAAAGCCGGTGATGAAATTTCGGTGGCGGCAACAAAAAGTTACTTAGCCACGTTATCGGCATTGGTACATATTGTTGCTAATTGGACGCAAAATGAGTCATTATTACAAGGGCTTAAAGAGCTGCCTAGCGCGCTTGATGCAATGATAGACTCGCCAACTCAGTTACAGCCTAGTGAGTTTGCAAACATTAAGAACATGGTGGTATTAGCCCGTGGTTTAGGGTTTTCTATCTCAAAAGAAATGGCACTTAAGCTTAAAGAAGTGTGTGCTATTCATGCTGAGTCATTCAGTAGTGCAGAATTTTTACATGGTCCGGTAACCTTAGTTGAGCAAGGGTTAGTGATTTTAGATTGCTCGGTTGATGATGAAACTAAAGAGTCACATCAGCACCAAATTGCTGAGGTTAAAAAACGCGGTGCACACGTGATTAGCCTTAATCAAAACGGTATTAACGTACACCCTCGATTAGCGCCATTTTTAGTATTGCAGCGTTTTTATCTTGATGTGGCAAAAGTAGCGTTAAGCCGTGGTTTTAATCCTGATGAGCCTAAGGGGCTTAAAAAAGTAACAAGGACATTATAAATGTCAGTAAAACGTATTCATGTAGCAGAACTATTTGATGGCGAGCAATTTGTTAACGACAAAGTGTTAAGCATTGATGCGGGTATTATTACGGCAATAGATGATAACGTGCAACAGGCAGATGAGCATCTAACGGGGTTAGTTGCGCCAGGCTTTATTGACGTGCAAGTAAATGGTGGCGGTGGTGTATTGTTTAATCGTACTAGCAGTGTTGCTGGGGTTAAACAAATGCTGCTGGCACATGCCAAGTATGGCACAACTGCCATGTTGCCGACTTTAATTACTGACACGGTTGAAGTGATGCACCAAGCAGCCGATGTCATTGCTGATGCTATTGCTTTGCAGACTCCCGGTATTATTGGTATTCACTTTGAAGGCCCGCACTTATCTGTTGCAAAAAAAGGCGCTCATAGCGCTGATTATATTCGCCCTATTTCTGAACAAGAATGGCAGGTATTATCTCGCCAAGATTTAGGTAAAGTGGTGGTAACAGTTGCACCTGAAAATGTTCTGCCAAGTGATATCGCTAAAATGTGTGAGGTAGGCATACACGTTTGTTTAGGTCATACCAATGCAAGCTTTGCTCAAGCTCAGCGCGCGGTTGATGCTGGCGCAACCGGATTTACGCATTTATATAATGCTATGTCGCCATTACAGGGGCGTGAGCCAGGTGTTGTAGGCTGTGCATTATTAAACGATGACACCTATTGCGGCCTAATTGTTGATGGGCATCATGTTGATTACGCTGCATGTCAGCTTGCGTTAAAAGCAAAGCCAATGGGTCGTGTTTTTTTAGTCACTGATGCGATGCCACCAGTGGGTACGAATGACACCGAATTTGCTTTTTTTGACCGTACCGTCACCTTAGATAATGGTAAGCTCACCTCTACCACGGGTGAACTGGCAGGATCTGCGCTTGATATGGCAACCGCAGTAAGAAATACAGTAACCCATTTAAAGCAGCCATTAGCGCAAGCGCTTAATATGGCAAGTTTATATCCTGCTCAGTATTTACAGTTGCCCGCCACACACGGGCGATTAATACCGGGCAGTCCAGCAGATTTTGTACAATTAAACACACAACAACAAGTCATTAGCACGTGGATTGGCGGCGCTCAGGTTTGTTAACAACATAATAAATATAAATAAAGGAAAATAACATGACAACCAATGTTATGGATACGTCCAAAAATAGTAGCGTGGTCCCTATGGCCATTGTTGCGGTATTATTTTTTATACTGGGCTTTGCTACTTGGCTAAATGGCTCATTAATGCCGTATTTAAGTCAGATTTTACAGTTAACTCCGTTTCAAGGGTCGTTAATTTTATTTTCCTTTTATATTGCCGTCACCTTTACTGCGCTTCCCTCGGCCGTGTTAATTAAAAAAGTTGGCTATAAGAACGGGATGGCGCTTGGCATGGGGTGTATGATGTTAGCGGGTTTACTGTTCATTCCTGCTGCTATGTCACAGTTTTTTCCTCTGTTTTTATTAGCCCAGTTGGTGATGGGGGCAGGTCAAACTCTATTACAAACTGCGGTTAACCCGTACGTAGTGCGTTTAGGGCCAGAAGAGTCGGCTGCTGTGCGTATTAGTATTATGGGTATTTTAAATAAAGGCGCAGGGGTTATTTCTCCGATGGTATTTACGGCCTTAATTTTAAGCAACTTTACCGGTACGGTAGGCACAGAGCTTAGCCAAGAGCAAGTTGATGATATGGCCAACGGCCTTATTTTACCTTACTTAGGCATGGCCATATTTATTGGTTTATTAGCTTTTGCGGTTAAAAAGTCGCCGCTACCTGAACTTATTAATGATGAAGTTGACGCAATAAACGATAAGGGTGAAATTCGTGAAACACTCTCTCATCCAAACTTAGTGTTAGGCGCTATTGCGATATTCTTGTACGTGGCGGTTGAGGTTATTGCAGGCGATACCATAGGTACTTTTGCACTATCGCTGGGAGTCGAAAAATATGGGGTAATGACCTCATACACTATGATGTTTATGGTGTTTGGTTATATTTTAGGTATTTTACTTATCCCTAAATTTATTTCTCAGCAGAGCGCTTTAACCGCATCGGCTGTATTAGGGATTGTTATTACATTATGTATTTTACTGCTCGATGCACAGTCGTTTGTTATTGCCAATGCGCTATTGGTGCCTTTAGGCGGCGCTAATTTGCCTGATGTTTTACTGCTGATTGCCTTTTTAGGCTTAGCAAATGCGATTGTTTGGCCTGCGGTGTTCCCACTAGCATTATCAGGATTGGGTAAACTTACTAGTACTGGTTCTGCGCTTTTAATCATGGGGATTGCCGGAGGTGCATTTGGTCCCGTTTTATGGGGGCTACTGAGTGGCTTTACCTCGTTACAAACAGGCTACTCGGTGTTGTTACCTTGTTATCTATTCATATTATTTTATGCCGTGAAAGGCCATAAAATGAAAAAGCAATAACCTCCACCAGCTATCCCTAGCTCAGTGCACTTTGCAGTATAAAGTGCACTGATTATCAGCTTAATCGCGTTACTTTAAGTTTTATCCTACCGGCATTCGCACCATAAAAACGACTTAAATCATTAGCGAATGGGCAAAATTCTCCTGATTTTTTAATGGTTATTTCAACGCCTTCGGCAATTTCAAAGGCATGTTCATCGCTTTGACCAATCGTGCCGATTAAACTAAACCACTGCGCTGTAGCTAAACGTCTAAATGGCTCAAGTAATGCCATGGGGATTTCTTTAACGCCGAGTTGCACGTTATCGCGATGCCACCCAGAAGGAGAGCACTTTATACCATCGTCATACCAATATTGATTAGGATAAGGTGTAAAACGGTAGGTCGCACCTTGGGCAAGCATTAAGCCGGTGGCGTTGTAGGCTTCACTGGCATATACCATCACATCTTGGCTTTGGTTTATGCTAAGTAAACTCATATTTTGGTTGGCTAGCATTATATGGGCACTGAGTCCCATAAAGTTTAACGTGCTGTCGTCGCTGTAAATCATTTTATAATGTAAGTTTTTTAACGATTCGGGGCGATAGCTGGTTAGTTTATTAATTCGCTGTGCAACACTGTGATGTATTAATGGGGCGACGTGGCTGATTTCATCGTCAATTAATACACAGCACTGCCTATCAACAAGTTTAAAAAATGGGTTTAGCCAAAAGTAATTTTGCTGATGACTTAACGCCAGTGGATCGGGAATAACAGTCACATCGTCTTGGGCAACCAAGTTACTCTCAGGTAAAAGGTTTTCGTAATCGATGTCATGACTGGTTAGCAATGAAACTGACAGCGGCTGAGCAATAAGCCACTCAAGTGCATAACGCAAGCAAATATCGGCAAGTCCATCGCGATAGTAGCCGCCTCCCACATCGGAATGGGCTCCTGCGAACCACAGCTCGGTAATGTTAGCTTGCTGGTTCATTAACGTCGGTTCAAAGGCGCGACGTTTTTCATCAAGCGCTACACAGTGCAGCGCCTCAGAGACATTACTGGCAATGGTGTGATTTTCAAAAATAACATGCTCTGCACCCCAAGTGGCTTTACTCACTTTTGACATGCCAATTGAAGCCACTGTATCAAACACACATAAATACACCTTTTCATGTATGAGTGGCTCTAAGCACTTTGCAAATCGCCGCGCTAATGCAGCGCCTCTGCTAAAGCCGGTGAGTAGTAGGGTATCGCCGCTTTGGTAATGCTGTTTAAAATCATTAATAGCTTGATTTAAAATGCTGGCTACATCGTCTGAACGTGGGGCGAGTGCTTGATTTAAAATTCGTTTTAAACGACTGCCTTTAGTGCCTATGCCTTGGTAATAAAAACTTAACTGTTTGGAAAATGGGGTGGTGGGAGAATCATCAAGTTTACCACCGAGCAATAAGTGTAGTTTTAAAATATTAGAAATACTGGCGTCTTCTTTAAAATGCTCTGTACTAAATTGATCTGCGTCTCGGGGTTCACTGCCGGTACCATCAAAATTAAAAATAAGCGTTTTATCCGACATAGCCTGTTTCCTTAAAATTTTTGTGTACTTTATATAGCTAATATTAAAAATTAAAGACAGTGGTAATTTAAATTACCACTGTCTTTAATTTTGGCTAGTGCAGCTTCATTTTAGGACGCACAACACGCAGCACTTTTTCGCTGATCCACAAAGCAAAGGTTTTGGCACTGCCATGAATAGCGCGCTGATGCATTCTATATAATGAAATATACATAAAGCGGGCAATTTTACCTTCAATAAAAAAGCTATTACTGGTTAGGTTACCCATTAAGCTGCCTACTGTGCTGTAGCGCGATAAATTAACCAGTGAGCCATGGTCGTTATACTCGAATTTTTTAAGGGGCTGCTCACGTAATGTGGCGATTAAGTTTTTTTCAACGCATTGTGCCATTTGATGTGCCGATTGTGCGCGTGGCGGCACTTGCGTACCATCATCTTGCGTAAACGCGCAGCAATCACCGAGCACATATATTTGTGGGTCAAGGTTGCTTTGTAAGTACTCGTTTACTTTTATTTGGTTATTACGAGTCAGCTCAAAAATACCCAGCTCTTTAATAAAGTCAGGTGCTTTTACGCCCGCCGCCCACACCATAATATCCGCATTTATTTGCTCATCATCATTGGTGATAAAGCCATGTTCGGTTGCTTGTTTAACTTGGGTATTTTCCCGAACGGTGACGCCTAATCTTAATAACTCACGCTTGGCCGAACTGGCAATTCGCTCAGACAGCGCCGGAAGAATCCTGGGGCCCGCTTCAATCAGATGAATATGTAAACGCTTAGCCGACATATTGGTTAAACCGTATATTTTTAGTAAATCAGAAACATGATACAGCTCAGCCGAGAGCTCAACCCCAGTTGCTCCACCGCCAACAATGGCGATGTTTAATGCGTGTAATGGGTCATCGTCTTGATGAAGGCGAGTAAAGTTATCCAGCAGCGCGTGTTGAAAGCGCTCTGCTTGTTGATTTGAATCTAGGTAAAAACAATGCTCTTTAATGCCTGGCGTATTAAAGTCGTTACTCACACTGCCAATAGCAATAACTAAATGATCATAGTGAACGGTGCGTTTAGGTAAAATTTGATGCCCTAACTCGTCATATAGAGGGCTTAAGGTAATGGTTTTATTGTTGTTATCGAGGTTGCAAAAGGTACCAAGTTGAAAGTTATAGTGATGTTTGGCAGCATGCGCGGAGTAAACAACCCCATCTAAATCGGCATCAATAGAGCCAGTTGCAACCTCGTGCAATAACGGTTTCCATATATGAGTGCGATTTTTATCGATGAGTAATATATTTGCGTGTTGTCTCTTTCCTAGTTTGTGACCTAACTGAGTTGCTAGCTCCAGCCCACCAGCGCCACCGCCGATGATGACGATTTTTGGTATGGTTATATCCATGACTATGCCCTTAAAAATAATATACCGAAGCAATTTATGTACGTTGATTTTTAAAATGACTTGGGTATCAAAAAATTATTTTGGCAAAGCACGTTTTTATGGGGCTATAGTGTGCGCCTAATTAAAGGATATGTCAGCAATAAATCACGTCATTTGATGTATACTGATATGCAAATATTTCATCTACTGCGCATTTACAGCATTTATGGGCACCGACATAAAAAGGACGCTTTTATGAGTACCTCGCTAGTTCAGTCTCTTGAGCAACATTTTGGTTTTAATCAGTTTAGAGCAGGGCAACAACAAACCATAGAGCAGCTGCTAAATGGCCAATCATCATTGGCAATATTTCCTACAGGATCGGGTAAGTCGTTGTGCTATCAACTCACCGCGTTACATTTACCGCATTTAACGCTGGTGGTATCGCCATTATTGGCCTTGATGAAAGATCAAATTAGCTTTTTAAATAGCAAAGGAATCTATGCCGCCAGCCTCGACTCAAGCCAAGACCAAATGCAAAGTAGCACTGTAATGAACGACGTACGAAGTGGTAAAGTTAAAGTGTTAATGGTGTCGGTTGAGCGCTTTAAAAACGAACGCTTTAGGGAGTTTATAAGCCAAGTGGCGCTTTCTATGCTGGTTGTTGACGAAGCGCATTGTATATCTGAATGGGGGCATAACTTTAGACCCGATTACTTAAAACTACCTCGTTACCGTGAAGAGCTAAATATTCCGTTAGTGCTACTATTAACCGCTACCGCCACTAAAAAAGTAAAACGCGATATGGCCGAGCGCTTTGCTATTGAGCCACAATGTATTGTGCAAACGGGGTTTTATCGCGCTAATTTAGATTTAAATGTGCTGAGTGTTAAAACGGCGGATAAAAACAATGAGCTTACTAAAATTGTCCGTGCGCAAACCGGCCCCGGTATTGTGTATGTCACGCTGCAGCAAAGTGCTGAGCAAGTGGCCAATATGTTAAGCGCGCAGGGCCTGCAAGCAGTGGCGTATCATGCAGGGCTTGAAGACACCCTACGCGGGCAAATTCAAGACGATTTTATGGCAGGCAAAATAAATGTAGTGGTTGCTACCATTGCCTTTGGTATGGGGGTTGATAAATCAGACATACGCTTTGTAATTCACTACGATTTACCTAAATCAATAGAAAACTACAGCCAAGAAATTGGCCGCGCAGGGCGTGACGGCAACCCATCAAATTGTTATACCCTGGCTAATTTAGATGGCTTAAATACAGTAGAAAACTTTATTTACGGCGATACTCCAGAGCTCAGCGGTATTGAATATGTTATTAACGATATTCGCCAAGCTCAACAGCAATGGGAAATGCAAGAATATAGCCTTTCAAGCGAGAGTAATATTCGCCAACTTGCCCTTAAAACCTTGCTGGTACAGCTTGAAATGCAAGGCGCAATAACCCCGCAGTATGCTTATTATGCCGATTTTAAGTATAAATTTTTGGTTGATAAAAATGAGTTACTTAGCCAGTTTGATGAGCAGCGCCAAGCTTTTTTAACACAAATATTTAGTCATACCGACTTTAAAAAAATATGGGGCACACTTAATTTTGACTCCCTAACGCAAGCCGCGCAGGTTGACCGTAAACGTGTGGTAGCCGCGCTTGACTATTTGGCTGAAAAAAACCTTATCACGCTTGAAACCAAACGTATTACTCACGTGTACAAAGTGCATAGCGAGGTGATTAATAATCCTGCACTTGCCCAGCAGTTACACGATTATTTTACCGATAAAGAGCAAGCGGAAATAAAACGGATTGCTGCTTTAGTGCGTTTTTTTGAGCTGCAATCTTGCTTAAGCTATAACTTAGCCCGTTACTTTGATGATGCGAATGCGCCACAGCAGTGTGGACATTGCTCGGTGTGTCGTGGGCATTCAGTTAAGCTTGAATATTCAATTCCCCCTGCAACGATTGATACAGCGCTTATTTATCAAAAGGTCGATGAGTTTTTAGCGCACATGGCAACTAAAGGTGTGCACAATGTGGGTATTGAAACCCAATGCCGGTTTTTAGCGGGAATGAGCGTGCCACTGTTTGCGCGTAATAAAGTACGTCAACTAAGTGGTTTTGCACTGTGCGAGCAACAGCGCTACAGCGAAATTAAAGGGACATTGCTATCAAGGTCGATGGCTAAATAATATTAGAAATCAGTATAAAAATAAAAGAGTGTTAATTTTTTGTTTCTTTTTCTTGCTTTACTATACTCAATTTGGCTATGACAGCCATTATAATAATGAGGTGATCAATGAAACTGCAAAAAATTATACTATTGGGAGCATTTATATCAGCAAGTAGTTATGCTGAAATTAATATTTCGGGTTTTGCAAGTATTAATGCAGGTAAGGTACTGAGCGGTACAGGTGTCCCGCAATATGGCGTTGAACCAACATTTCTTGCGGACTATCCAAATGTTAGTGCATACACTGAAGATTTATCCTTTTCGCCAGAGTCTTTGATTGGATTACAGGTTTCAGGCGATTTGGGTGAAGGTCTTTCTGTAACAGGTCAGCTAGTTGCCAGAGGAGTCAACGACTTTGAGGCAAACTTTGAATGGGCTTATATTTCTTACGATATTAATGATAATTGGACTATTCAAGCAGGTAAGAAGCGTTTACCACTATTTTACTACTCAGACTTTTTCGATGTAGGTTATGCATATGTATGGATGCGAGCCCCTGCAGATAACTATACATGGCAAGTATTTAACTACGAGGGCGTTAATTTACTCTACTCAGGTTCTATAGGTGACTGGGGAGTGTCTGCGAATATTTATACTGGTAAAGAGGACGATGACGATAACAAGCTATTATCAGACTTCTTCTTTCAAGAGCCAACAAGAGAAATTTGGGAAGATATGTTAGGCGGCGTACTGTTACTAAATCGTGACTGGCTCGAACTAAGAGTGACCCACATGCAATACACCAACAAGCGTTTTCGTGCGGGTGAACCGGTTTTGTGGGACGGCAAAGATAGCAGAGATGGTAAATTTTATGGTTTAGCTGCAAATCTTGATTTTGGTGATTTTTTCGTTTTAAGTGAGCTTAACCGCTTAGACTTAGATGGTAATCTCGACACTTATATGATCAGTGCGGGCTATCGTTTTGACTCTATTACACCTTATGTCATGTTTTCAGACTTCGAACAAGAAGGTGAAGGTGATACAGAGCAGCATAATACATTTGCTGTTGGTGTGAGGTGGGACTTTCATCCGTCAGCTGCATTTAAAGTGCAATACGATAGAGTCAAAGATGACTCGTTTGATTTAGCTGTGGCCGGTGATAGTAAAGCTATCACGCTTGGTGTCGATGTTGTATTTTAAGGAGAAGTAAAATGAAAAAATTAATATTAAGTGTAATATTCCTGTTTACGAACTTCGCCTATGCAGATTTTGCTATTATCGTGCATCCTTCAAATGAAAGTAGCTTTGATGAGTCTGTTATCAGCCGAATTTATACAGGAAAAGAAAAGTCATTTAGCAATGGCAATAAGATCATTCCAATATCTCAAGAACCAAGTAGTGCTGCAACCGAGCAATTTAATAGTAAATTACTTAATAAAACGTCTTCTCAGTTAAAAGCATATTGGTCAAAACTAATTTTCACAGGAAAGGGCACACCACCTAAAGAGTTAGAAAATGACAGTGAAGTAATCAAAATGGTCGCAGCTAACCCTGACACCATTGGCTTTGTCTCTTCATCAGCTGTATCGGATAACGTTAAAGTGGTTTTCAATTTTTAATCTTAAATAAGCGTGCTGGTTAATCAGCACGCTTTTTTAGTGATTAGTTAATTACAATATAACGATGTTTAATATCTGACGTTATTTTACTGTCACCCTTGCCTCGCTCGTGTATCCTATAGCTTGTATATCATTTATCAAAAGTCTGTATGCCAAACTCAATCATTGCTGTTGAAAATATCAATACCCAACCAGTCACTTGCGCTAACTGCCAAGCGTGTTGCTGCCAATTAGAAGTGCGTATTGTCACTGATACCGGTGTTCCTTTTCGATATATTGATTACGACAAATGGGGCAGTGAGGTCATGAAGCGCGGCGACGATGGCTGGTGCGAAGCACTTGATAGAAATACCCTCATGTGTACTATTTACGAAAATCGCCCATTAACGTGTCGAGAATTTGAAATGGCATCGGGTGAGTGTATTACTGAGCGGGAGCTAGCGGGTATTTAAAACGCGGGCTGATTAACCCGCGTGAATGTTTGTTAGCCAATAGAGAGTTGCGCGCTTGGGTATCTTAGCTTTTTAGTGCGTGGACTTGCTAAAAAATAGGCGATAGTGAGCGGACCTATTCTGCCCATGAACATTAAAAACATAATAATAAACTCTCCCAGTGGTGATAGCGAGGATGTTAAACCACGTGAAAGCCCTACCGTCCCCAGTGCAGATACCGCTTCAAAAGCAACATCTAAAAAAGGCGCATCTTCGACGACCAGTAAGGTAAAAATAGCTAACCAAGTGACTCCTGCTGAAATAATGGTTAAAGCTAATGCTTTATACACAGATTCTTTGTCTATTTCTCGGCGTAACACAGTGACGCCTTTGTCACGTCTTAGGTAGCTATAGGTTGCTAAAATTAAAACGATAAACGTAACGACTTTAATGCCACTTGCGGTACTTAAAGAGCCGCCACCAATAAACATAAGCATCATAGTTAAAGCGGTGCTGGCATTTTTTAATTCTTCAATAGCAATGGTATTGAATCCCGCAGTACGGGGAGTGACAGCTTGAAACCAAGCAGCTAACCATTTACCTACTTCAGACAGTGGTTGCAGTGTTTTTGGATTATCGTATTCAATCGCGTAAATAAGCAATAATGCAATAACGTTAATAATAACTGTGCTGATCAACATTAATTTACTGTAGGGACTGAGCTTTGCCCAACGCTTTGATTTATATAAATCCATTAATACGGTAAAGCCAAGCCCACCAATAATAAACAAACCGGTAATAGTTAAATTCACAACGGGGTCATCAACATACTGCATTAAGCTGTTAGGACTCAATGCAAACCCTGCATTGTTAAAAGCGCTAATGGTATAAAAAAGAGCATGAAAAAAGCTTTTCTGTAAACCCATTTCAGGTAGCCAATACAGCGTTAAAATAACAACGCCTATGGATTCTACGATTAGTGCAAACAGTAAAACAGACTTAGCGGTATTGACCAACGTAGATGTATCTGTTTGATTAAAAGCAGCTTTGGTGACTGTTTTTTGAATAAAGCCAACTTTATTACCCAGTGCCATTAAAGTTACAACCGCAAAGGTCATTAACCCCAGACCACCCAGTTGAATTAATAACGCAATAACGCCTTGTCCAAAAGGGGTAAACACTGAACCGGTATCCACTACAACCAGTCCAGTTACAGTCACCGCAGAGGTTGCCGTAAACGCACTTTGTATCCATGAAATAGGCTCATAGGTTGCAAAAGACAGTTTTAATGCCAATGCTCCTAGCGTTATTAATATTAAAAAACTGCAACATAAAATAAGAGGCGGAGCCGCATTGATTTTTTTATGCCCACTGACTTTGCGCTCAATAGGCGTTTTGAGAGGGTGCCATAAAACCATGATTATAAGAGCCTTGGAGCTAGATAGTTTAATTCGACTCGGCTACCTGATAGCAGTAAGGTGTCGTGGGTATGTAACTCAAAGTCGTCATCAAGTTTGACAAACGTTTGCTTGGCGCGCTTTACCAATAGAGGGTCTACAGTGCCTTTTATTTCTCTGAGTAGATGCCCTAGTTTTGTTTTATGTAGGTGAGCTTTTATACTTACTTCAACAACGTATAAGCCATTGCCTAATGAAATATAGTCGTTCACTATCGGGTAATTAAGCGCTTGTGCAACGCGCACCCCCATTTCTTCCTCAGGGTGAATAATGCGTGTTACACCTAATTTAGAGATAATAGTGTGATGGGCTTTAGTACTCGCTTTTACCCATATTTGCTCAACAGCTAAGTTTTTTAATGCAAGCGTGCACAGAATGCTCGATTGCATATCTTCCCCAATCGCCACTAAAACAGCCTGACTACTCGCTAAATCAAGCTCTTTAAGTGCGGCTTCATCGGTGGAGTCGCAAACGACGGTTTCAGATAAATGCTCAACATACTTTTCGGCGAGTTTTGGGTTACTATCTACGCCAGTCACTGTGTGTCCTAAATGAATTAACTCAAGACTTGCTGCAATGCCGAAGCGACCTAAACCAATCACTGTAAAATGTGCCATATTATTCCTCGTTATTTTTTCCAAAAGCTATGAGTAAAAAGTGCAAAAACAGTAAAATATTCTAACCGGCCCACGATCATAGCGACCGAGAGTATCCAAATACCGGTATCTGAAACGGGTTGAAAGTTAGCGCCAACTTCACCAAACCCAGGGCCAAGTACATTGACGCAAGCAGCTACCGCAGTAAATGCACTCCAAAAATCAAGACCCGTTGCCATAAGTAACATTGTAAACAGTAAGCTTGTACCAACAGCAAAGGTCATAAATGCCATAATTGCATGGCGTACATCTTCTTTAACGGGCGAACCTTGATATTTAAGTGTAAATATCGCTCTTGGATGAAGTAGCTGTTTAATATTGTTATTAATCATTCTGCTAACAATAATGTTACGAATTATTTTATTTCCGCCAGCGGTTGAACCTGCGCAACCACCAAGATAGCCAGCAATAACCAGCAAAAACCCAGCCTCAGCTGGCCAGTCAGTAAAGCCTGCTGCGCCATAACCGGTGCTGGTAATAAAAGAAATAATATGAAATGTGGAGAAACTAAATGCTTCAAGTACATTTGAGTAGCTGTCTTTAAGCAGCAACATAGTGGTTAAAAGAACTGCTAAAAACACGACGATATAAATAAAATAACGTGTTTCTTCATCGTGATAATAACTAGTAATGGCTCTTTTGTGCGCCACTTTGAAGTGCAAGGCAAAGTTAATCGCACCTGCAAGCATAAAGACATTAGCTATCCACAGCAGTAAATGGCTGCGGTAATACCACATACTGGCATCATGCGTTGAAAACCCCCCAGTTGAAACTGTGGTAAAGGCATGTGCAATCGCATCGTATAAACTCATTCCACCAGCGTAATAGGCTAAAATACAAAGTACCGTGATTGCAAAATAAACACCCCATAAATAATGCGCGGTACTGGCAACGCGCGGAGTTAATTTTTCGTCTTTAATGGGGCCTGGGGTTTCTGCTTTTAGTAATTTCATGCCACCAATATTCAACATAGGTAAAATAGCCACTACAAAAATTACTATGCCTAAACCGCCCATCCATTGTAAAAATTGTCGATACAATAAAAAGCTAGCAGGCATGTTATCGAGCCCTGATAGCACGGTTGCACCAGTGGTAGTTAAGGCGCTAATTGACTCAAATACTGCATCGCTAAAGTTAACGCCAGTGACAACCAAAATGGGAATAGCGCCTAACACACCGGCTATAATCCACGTTACTGTGGCGTAAATGAGTGCATCTCTGAATGTTGCGCCGGTATAATCTGTTTTACGTAAATTGATAAGTAGCACTAAAGCGACTGAGATCATCGTTGCGCCAGAAATAAGAAACGCACTAATAACGCGATCTTTAAAAATAAATAATGAAAGCGCTGCGAATACTAGTTGCACCACTCCCATCCAAATAATAGGAAAGGCGAGTAGTCTTAAGGTGATTTTCCAATTTATCATCAATACGCCTTATCAAATACCTATTGCAGGTAACACGCAATCACTAAAGTTGAGTTGAATATACGGGATCAAATACTAAAGTCAGCGCTGCACTGCAAAGCTTTATAAAGATTTAACGAACGAGATAAAAAACTTTATAAAAACTTTATAGAGGCAATATCGAAAAGGCAGTAACCTAAGTGCTCAAATGTTAGAGGAATAATTAATGAATCAGGTCGAGGCCAAACCAAGGTGGTATAAAGCATTTTTTTTGGCGGTAATAATGCCATTAATTGTGGTTATGGCCATTTTCCCTGTTCGTAACTGGTTTACTACTACCGATATTGTAATGCTTCAGTTATTGTGGGTGACTTGGGTTGCTGTACGGAGTAACCGTCGCCTTGCGATACTGACCACCTTAGTAAGTGTCGCATGTACAGATTGGTTTTTTGTTGCCCCTAATTTTACTTTTCATATTGAAAACATAGAATATTTAGTAACTTTTATTGTTATGCTAATTGTTGGTTTTGTGATCAGTCAATTGGCGGGAGAGCTCAGTACTAAAGTCAGAGATGTGCAATTACACGCAAGTAATAGCCGCACCTTGTATGAACTGGCAAAAGACCTAAATAGCCTAGATACGCTGGACGAACAAAAAAAGTACTTTGTACAGCGGATCGGTAAGCATTTAAATGCATCTTGCACATTTATGCCTGCAGCACCGCGAGGCAACAGTGAATTTATATTACTTAGTGAGGCTAACCCGAGCTGGGGCGGGTTTAATTTTACTAAACGGTTAACGCAAGGGCAAAAAGCCTTTGCTGATACCGCTATTTCGCTGCTTTATCAAGTACATGAAAAAACGTTATTACGCCAGCAGTCGGCTGCTATTTCGGTGCAAGCGGAATTAGAACGCGCTAAAAATGCACTTTTACGTAGTTTGTCACATGATTTACGCACACCATTGGCAACTATTATGGGCGCATCCAGCATGCTTGCAGATGATGAAATTACCCTCAGCGACAGCGTGATAAAAGAGCAAGCGAGTAATATTTATGAGCAAAGTAAAATACTTAATCAGCACTTTGATAAAGTCATGGAGTTAAGCCGAGTTAATAAAATGGGTGAAAACCTATGTTGGCAAACAATAAACTTACAAGCATTACTCAGTGAAGCCAAAGCTCGCAGACAGCAGCAACTCACTCATTTTGTTATAGATACCAATATAGACGCTCAGTCAAAATGCATAGGGGATGTGACTTTATTAGAAATTGCGCTAGCTAATATGCTCGAAAATGCATGGCGTTATGGTGATGGGAAGGTGAGCGTTGAATTTACTCAAAGTAGCAATCAGCAAAAGGTATGTTATCAGTTACTTCTCACTAATAACGTGATCACTAAAGCGCAAACAAGTAGCGATGAAGGCGTTGGGCTGGGCAGTATTATTTGTGATGTAGTGGCTAAATTTCACCAAGGTACATTTACATTAACAATTAACAACGAGACACAGATGGCGTACGCAAAATTGATCTGGGAAAAAGACAATGACTAAAATCTTAATATTGGAAGACTCTCCCCCTTTACAAAGCTTTTTAAAAACCTTGTTGCAAGCCAGTGGTTACGAGCTAAGTATTTGTGATAAAGGCTTAGATGGTTTTGCACGTTTAAGTGAGCAAAGTTATGATCTTGTGTTATTAGACTTAGGCTTGTTAGATATGGATGGTCAAGACTGGCTGATTGAGTTTCGACAATGGAGTGCCTTACCTGTTTTGGTGCTGTCAGCGCGAGATGGCGAAGTTGAAAAGGTAACCGCGCTTGATAATGGAGCAAATGACTATATTACCAAACCGTTTAGCGCGAATGAGTTACTCGCCAGAATTCGGGTGTTATTGCGCACCCAAAGTCAGCCGAGTGTGGCGTTTACCTGTGGGAATATAAAAATAGATCCACAAAAGCACATAGTAACCACCTCGGGGAATGAGATAAAACTGACTAAAAAAGAGTACGCAATATTATTATTGCTGTTTCAAAATAAAGATAAAGTACTCACTCATAATGCAATTTTAAGCCATATTTGGGGAGCGCAGTACATAGATCGTCCTGAATATGTGCGGGTACATGTAGCGCAGCTCAGACAAAAACTAGAAGCTAACCCTGCTAGTCCAAAATACATATTAACTGAACCCGCTGTGGGTTATCGGTTGGTCGATTAAACAATAAGAACTTTACAGTCTGCTCTACAACTCAGCGAGTCTGATAAATTATATAAATAACGCTTTTGTTTCCAAGCGATACTCTATTTAACAACCTTGTCTGTTATATAGCGGGTATTTTAATACCCCGCTTCTGCATTAATTTCTACACAATTGATTTGCCTAGAAAGTTTTTATAGTCTAATTTTTAAGCTTAATACTTCAGATCCTCAGGATGTTGGCTTGCTTGTTTAAGCCTAAAATTATGCGACTACCACTCATACACTCTTTGCAAGGAAAGATGCTGCTGTATTTGGCATTGCCCGTCATGCTCATTATTGCCAGTATTTTGAGTTATTGGTATTCAACTAGCCTTAATCAGGCTGTTATACAAGCAAAACTAAATTTAAGCCAGACGGCAGATACGATTGCCGCGAAGGTAAATGAAGAAACGCAATTAGCGGTACGCACTACAGAGATTATGGCCTTAGCACAGCAAAATGGGTTGTTTGGTGATAGAGAGGCAAGTATTAATTTTGTTCGTGCAGTGCTTAAAATGAACCCTTCATTTGTGGGGGCTTCGTTTGGTTATGAGCCTAATGCCGATAATCAAGATCAAGCCTATATTAATGCCCCACCGTTAAAAGAGGGCGTTTATGTAGACCAAACTGGCCGTTTTTTACCTTATTGGCATCGTGATTTTAATGACTCTGAACGTTTGTTACTTGAGCCCTTGGTCGATATGGAATCAAGTCTTTATTATGAGGGAGTACGTCAACAGTTTTTACGTGATGGTAATACCGAGACGATGATCACTGAGCCCTATGTTTACGAGGGAAGAATGCTGGTTGAACAAAGTTCGCCAATTATTATTAATGGCGAATTTGTCGGTATGGCAAGTGTAGATAGAGCACTTGCTGATATAACGGAATTCTTACAAACCATAAAGCAGCAACTAAAAATTGATGTTTTGTTACTCAGCCAACGTGACAACGTGATTGCCACGACATTAAATCATTCAGGACTAAAAACGAAAGCCATTTTAGACACAGATTATGCAAGTATAGCCAAACAGCTAAAATCACAGGGGCAAGCAAGAGAAATATTATCTGCTAACGATCCTTTTGATTCTGGAATATTCTATTTTGATAAAGCCAAGGTTGCCACTGGGCATTGGACAGTGATAGTGCGTCGCTCTGAAACCGATATTATTGGGCCTATTCAAGCGCAATTTAGCCCATTATTGGCAGCGGCTTTTGCAAGTGTATTACTGGTGTTTTTACTCTTTTGGTATTTTATTAACCGAACAACCAAGCGTATTAATATTGCGATTAAATCTGTTGAACAGCTAGCTAATGGAGATTTATCTATTCATGTTCAAAAGTATATGACTCAAAAGGATGAGCTTGGCACCATGTTTAGAAGCTTTGAGCGTTTAATTAAAGCCAGTAAAGATATTGATCAGGTTTGCTCTGCGATCGCAGCTGGGGATTTTTCTCAAACAGTTTCTAAGCGCAGCCCTTATGACAGTTTAAGTGATTCTATTAATTTAATGTCGAGTAAACGCCATGAGGCAGAGCAGGCTCTACTTGAGCAAACCATAGAGCTTCGTCGCACTCAGCAGGAGCTTGTTGAAGCAGAGAAAATGTCTTCACTTGGAAGTTTAGTCAGTGGTGTGGCACATGAGGTGAATACACCGTTAGGTGTTTGTGTGACAGCGACATCTCATTTGCGAGAAATGTTAATCGAAACTAAAAACAAAGTGGCTTCTGGCACCTTAAGTAAAACAGAGTTTAGTGAGTTTATTAGTGAAGTTGATTTAAGCTGTGACATTTTGCTAAAAAACATGCAACGTGCCGCTGATTTAATAAGCAGTTTTAAACGTGTAGCGGTTGATCAAACAACCGAAGAATTACGTAATTTGTATGTAAGTAGTTATTTTAATGAGGTGCTAAAAAGCCTCTATCATACCCTTAAAGCAACACCGGTTGATATTACCATTAGTGCAACGGAGCCTGAGCCAGAAGTGTATTCTGATCCCGGTGCCTTAGCGCAAATTTTCACTAATTTAGTAATGAATTCAATTATTCACGGTTTTCAAAATGGTAGAAAAAAAGGGCAGATAAGTGTTCATATTGAGTACTCAGACTCTGTCTGTATTCATTATCAAGACAGTGGTCAAGGCATGACAGATGAAGTTCAGAAAAAAGTGTTTGACCCGTTTTACACTACAAATAGAGCGGGTGGCGGCAGTGGCTTGGGGATGAATATTGTTTATAACCTCGTAGTTCACCGCCTGAAAGGGCAAATTGCAGTAAAGCAAAAAGAATCCACAGGCGTTTATTTTTTCATTCAATTTCCGGTAACGCCACCGAATTAATTAATAGCAGGGTGTGTTTATGGAGTGGTTACAAGATGATGTAGTGTCAGATAAAGCGGTTGCCAACAGCAATGCTAAGCCATGGAAAATCTTAATTGTTGATGACGATGACTCTGTGCATCAGGTAACTCAACTTGCAATGAAGCGCTTTGAATTTGAGCAACGCCCTGTTGAACTACACAGTGTTTACAGTGCATCTGAGGCGAAAGAGAAACTACAAAGCTCAGAACGTTACGCATTAATTTTACTAGATGTCGTAATGGAAACAGAACATGCAGGATTAGATCTTGCGCGATTTATTCGCCAAGACTTACAAAATGGTTATAGTCGAATTATTTTGCGAACAGGTCAGCCTGGGGTTGCGCCTGAGCGCAGTGTTATTCGCGATTATGATATTGATGGCTATAAAGCGAAGAGCCAACTGCAAAGCCAAGATCTTGAATTGATTTTTTATACCTCTTTACGAGCCTACCGCGATATTTGTATGCTACAAACTCACCGCTATAATTTAAAAAGACTAATAAAAGCTATCTCTACCATTACTCAAATTGGTGACTTGGTAGAGTTTACCTCTGTTGTCATGGAAGAGTTAAAACTTGTACTGAATATGAGCTCGGCCAATTTATATATTGATGCGCCTAAAGTATTTGGTATTTGTCAGTTAGATGAAAAGTTGCAAATGATTGAAGGGGAAGTCTCAGGTATACATCTGTTCACGGGAAGTGGTATTGATAGTATTCCGAAAAAGCATCAAGAGTACTTTTTAAGGGCGAAACAAACCAAGCAAAATTTTATTGCAGAAGATCATTATGTTTATTTTCATCATTCACAAAAAGGTCTAGATTCAATACTCGCATTTCAATCATTGCAACCGGTTAAAAAAGAAGCGCAACAGCTTGTTGACTTGTTTTTGGGCAATGTTGTTCTCACATTTGAAAGTTTATTATTAGCTAATTCAATTGAAGAAACCCAGCAGCTGGCTATCTCACTGATGGGAGGTGCCATGGAGTCGCGCTCCAAGGAAACGGGATCTCACGTAATTAGGGTTGGCTTATATGCAAAATTACTCGCGCAGCTGCATAATCAAAATCAAGCGTACTGCGATAAAATTAGCCTAGCTGCGCAATTACATGATGTAGGAAAGGTAGGTGTACCAGATCTCATTTTAAACAAGCCGGCAAAATTAGATGCTGACGAGTGGGAAATTATGAAACAGCATACCACTAAGGGCTGGGAAATTCTCAAAGGGACAGCTAATCCTGTTATTGATATGGCTGCAAACATTGCGATTGATCATCACGAGCGTTGGGATGGAGCCGGTTATCCGCACGCAAAAAAACAGCAAGAAATCAGTTTAGAAGGACGAATTACTGCGATTGCTGATGTGTTTGATGCGTTATGTTGTCGCCGTTGTTATAAAGAGCCTTGGAGTATGGATGACGCAAAAGCGGAAATAATTAAAGGTGCAGGTAATCATTTTGATCCAAACTTAGTTGCACTTTTTGAAGCACATTTTAATGATTTTAAACAAATTTATCTTGATAGACCTGAGTAGAAAAGCGGGTATCGCTTTGACTGTGAAACCACAATCAAAGCGAAAGGTAAGTTAGTCGTACTTGGCTTCTAACTCGTTAGCGGTATGAAATTTTTCATGAGATTGTAATTGCTCATCGTATTTAACCAGGTTTTTAAAGTGCTCTAACTGGCCTGCATTTTTAACGATTTCAACAATAAACGACATCATAAAATCGGCACCGGTTAGGGTCTCGCCCACTAAATAACGCTTGCCTTCAAGACGGCTGTTAAAATAGCCAATCACTTTAGCGGTTTCTGCATCAGCATAGCCCTCTAAAAACTGGGTTTTAGCACCATCTTTTTGCACAAACATTTTGAGTAAAAGCGGTAAAATTGCTGAGCTTTCTGCAAAATGTAGCCATTGCTGGTAGTCAACGTAATCAGGGGTGCCTGCTTTTGGGGCAAATTTACCTTTGCCATATTTAGTGATCAGGTAATCTGTGATAGCGCCAGACTCGGCAATCACTAAGCCATCATCTTCTATAACTGGCGATTTACCCAGCGGATGCACATTTTTAAGCTCATCAGGGGCTAAAAAAGTCTCAGTGTTACGTTGGTAAGCAACAATTTCGTAATCGACCTCAAGCTCTTCTAGTAACCAAATAATACGTTTAGAGCGAGATTTATTTAAATGGTGTAGTTTAATCATTTTCTTCCTTATTGAGCTGTGTTGAATTACAACACAGCCTGAATGTTATTATAGTGGGCTGTTAATCTTTACTACGGTTTTACCAAAGTTCTTCCCACTGATCATGTCGTTAAATGCACTGATGGTGTTTTCAATGCCTTCTACCAGATGTTCGCGGTATTGAATTTTTCCGTCTCGTAGCCATTTTTGCATGTCTTGTGCAAATTCGTCATAGCGGTGGCCATAATCATCAAAAATAATAAAGCCTTGCATTTTGATGCGCTTAGTTAGTAATTGTCCCATTAACATGCCCATTCGGTCTGGGCCCTCAGGCAAACTGGTCGCATTATATTGCGATACCAAACCACAGATAGGAACGCGCGCTGAGGTATTAAGCAAAGGTAATACGGCGTCAAACACTTTTCCGCCCACATTTTCATAATAAACATCAATGCCTTGGTCACATGCTTTTTCTAATTGCTCGGCAAAGTCATCGGCTTTGTGATCAATACAGGCATCAAAGCCTAGCTTTTCAACGGCATGAGCACATTTTTCGCTGCCACCGGCAACTCCAACCACTTTACAGCCTTTAATTTTAGCAATTTGGCCAACCGTTGCACCAACAGGTCCCGTTGCTGCTGCAACGACCACGGTTTCACCTGCTTTAGGGGCGCCAATATCGAGTAAACCCATGTAGGCGGTAAAGCCAGGCATACCCATAATACCCAATGCGTATGAAGGGTTTGTTGGTTCTTTACCTAATGACATTAAGCCTTCGCCATTTGAGATGGCGTAAGTTTGCCAACCTGTGTACGCTAATACCCATTCGCCTTCGCTAAATTTATCGTTTTTAGATGTTTCTACTTGGCACACCGTTGCACCAACCATTACATCACCAATTTCGACAGGGTCGGCATACGATTTAGCATCGCTCATACGGCCACGCATGTAGGGGTCTAATGATAAGTAAATTGTACGCAACAGTACTTCGCCCTCTTTTAACGATGGAAGCTCTTTGCTTTTAAATTCAAAGTTGTCATTGGTAGGGGCGCCATGTGGGCGCGAGGCTAAAGTAAATTGACGGCTAGTTGTAGACATAAAAATCTCCAAAATAAAGTGAAAAAACCACCTATTACCGAATGTTTAAGCTTTAAAACAATACACGGCTCAACAATAATGCGCGGATAGGCAGATAAAATTTGTACCTTGATACACGAGCTTTGGGCGAGAGGGGGTTAATTCAACCTTTGCAAACATTTAATTAGAATAATTACTCTGTTTTTAGCATGCTAAATATATGGCTATCAAAATAGTGACCATTTTTATAAATTGCTTGTTTTAAAATAGCCTCGGTATTAAAGCCACTTTTAAGCAGCGCCTTTATTGAGCCCGCATTACCAGCAAATACAGCCGCATAAATACGGTTTAAATTAGTACTTTTAAACACTTCTTTAGGGTCTATTGACCTTTGCGGATTACAATTTGTTCAAACTAGGGGCGGTTTAATCGCGGCGCGAGGTTTGTAACCTAGTGGGCTAAGTCAAAACCGAGCAACAAAGAGTAAATAGCCCCTAGGCAGAACCCGAAGGGCAGCGCCTGTTTAGCATTAATGCTGTGTTATCGCCTATTTATGTGGAATAACCACACCTCATAGGCTCTGCCTTGCCTAAATACCAAACAGACTGTTGCAAATTTAACCTTGAAAGGTCAACAGACCCTAATAATCAACCCAATGGCTTGGGTGATAATACCTTGCCCCCAATATTGCTGACTAAGCCAATAGCCTATTTCGCCACTGCGGCTATACTCAAATTCACCAGGAGTAATACCAATACACCCAACGCACAGGCCATCAACTTCGATGGCTTTAATGATGCCACATTTTGCTCCCTCGTTTACCCACCAATTCGCATCTGCCTGCGTATACGGAAATGGAATTTTAGAGGATAAATAGCGTGCTACTTGCTTATCGTTCAAAATGGTTACTATTTGAAAGGTATCGTGTTGCTTGAACTCACGTAAAATCATCATATGGTAAATAAGTTTATTATTATCAACCAATAACCTAGCAAGCTTTAGGCGTTTAAACAATGAAACTATCTTTTTAAAATTAAAGTGTATACAGCTATAACTTTGCTTTAAACTCTTTTAAAATATAATAAAAAGTACCTACACAGAGTCACTATGCACCCACACATTGCCGTCCTTTATAATAGCGCTAAAAAGCCCAGTCGTTTAATTATTGGCCTAATGAGTGGCACCTCTTTAGATGGTTTAGATGTGGCGCTATGTAAAATAACCGGAGCGGGTTTGCATACCCAAATAGAGGTATTAAAATTCACCACGGTTGAGTACAACGACGAGTATAAAACTAAAATAAAACAGGTGTTTGCTAAGCGCGAATGCGATTTAGAAGTGCTGACTTTGTTACATCCGTGGGTAGGTAAACTCCATGGTGCTATGGTTAATCAGTGTTTAGCACTGTGGCAAGTAAATCCAGCCGATATTGATGTAATAGCCAGTCACGGGCAAACTATTTATCACTGCCCGCAATCCCAACATAACCACCACGATTTTAAAAATGGCACGCTACAAATTGGCGACAGCGATCAAATAGCGGTTACTACAGGCATTACCACGATAGGTGACTTTAGGCAAAAGCATATTGCTGCTGGTGGTGAAGGCGCACCATTAGCTGTGTATGGAGATTATTTGTTTTTTGCCAGCCCAAATGAAAATCGTATTTTACTCAACATGGGGGGCATTGCTAATTTAACATTTTTACCTAAAAACGGCGATACTGGAGCGGTCTTTAGCTCTGACATTGGCCCTGGCAATACTATTATGGATGCTTATGTACAGCATTATTTTAAAGGGCTCCATTATGATGAGGGAGCTAAACTTGCCAAAGCTGGTAAAGTGAATACAAAGCTTCTTGCTGCGCTTACAGATAACGCGTTTTTTAAATTACCTCTGCCTAAAACAACCGGACCTGAGGTGTTTAATTTAGCTTATTTACGGGCGGCACAAATGCATTCAACGACACAAAGACTAAACCACGAAGATGTTTTAGCGACTTTAAATGCCCTTTCTGCCACTACGATTGCTAAGGCATTAAATGACTGTGCTCAACATACCCAAGACTGTGTAGTGTATGCCAGTGGTGGAGGTATTCATAATCCATTATTAATGGAGCAATTACTGATGCATTGCCCAAACATTAAGGCGTTTAAAAACACCGAGAGTTTAGGCGTAAATCCTGATGCCAAAGAGGCCGTGCTGTTTGCTATTTTGGCAAATGAATGTTTGGCAGGGCAACGTCAAAGCTTAAATAATAACAACCAAGGGATTTTAGATATCACTATGGGTAAAGTGAGCTTTGCTGATTGAGTAATAAAAAACCAGTGGAAAAGTGTGCGCCAATAACTAAAAAAGCGAAAGCAAAGCTGTTCCCATATTAGCGAAATACTGACGTACCCGATGCGGCTTAGGCGGCGCTATATAAGTTGCAGGTGCAGTATAACCACTACCAAATTGGTTAATATGCATATCAAACTGCAAACTATTTTTTAACGTGCCGTGCTTACCATGCAAAATCATTTGCATCACAAAATCATGACTATGTGCTATTTGACTCAAAGTCAGGTTGACTCGCCCTTGTTCTAAATCAGATAAATTGAGTGTTTTTTCTGTGTAGTATTGAGCCGCTCGTGCATTTGGCTCAGTTGCGCTTAGTGAAATAATATCACTTTCATGAGCAGCCTCAGGTAAAACGCATTGCAGTGTGATTTGATGCTGACTGTTAGCATCCTGCGATAGCGTTTCAAATTCCATGCTGTGGCTCATTGCCGCAGACATAGGATCTTCAAATGACGGAAGTGCAAAAGTAAGTTGCACTATAGATTCGCTCATGAGGGGCTTCAAATGCTATTTTTGATTAATAATACAGCTATTATTACCGATCATTATTGCAAAATTATGACTAAACAAAGCGACTTCATACATGGGCTGGTTTAAATTACATTTTACAACTAAAGCTATTGTTTTAAATCAATATTATATTTAATAAATAAACTACAATGGTCGCTTAATAATATCGTTTATTAAATGCAAGGATACAACGAGGCCTTAGCTTAGCAATAACAATAATGCTTTTATCGAGCTTGCCGGTTGTTAATTAATGTTACTTTTATTGTTAATTAAAGGTGTTTATTTGTGTGTATTTTATTAATTTTGCAATAAAATTGCTTGAAAAAAAACCAAGCTAGCCATAAAGTGCATTTAAGAGCCCAAATACATAACACACTACCAAACAGGTTGTGGCGGGGTTGTGAGAATTAGATGGCACTAATAAAAAATAATTTATGGAAACTCTTCTGTTTTTTGCTGTTGGGTGGCTTAATTTTATTAAGCGTGCTTTTGGTTTACGAGTGGAAAAACATCAAAAAAGATTACCGCACGAGCTCCCAAAATCGTGTGGAATTTTCTGCGCAAGCACTTAAAAGCACCCTTAGAAATAAAGAGCTGATGCTAGATTTAATTGGTAGAGATATTCTCTCTAATAATAATTTACATGAAAAAACGTCGACAATTAAACTTCTTGATAATATTTTGCTAGCAAATCCCGTGTTATTAGGCTTTGGACTGTTTAATCCGCAAGGCGAGATTATTTATTACAGCTCAAACTTAAACGCTTCAACCATGATCAACCTGAAAGAAAATAAAAATACACGCCAAAGCTTTGCGCAAACCCTCGTATCAGACAAAATGGTATTAGGACAGACTTACTTTAATGAATCTTTACAAGAGTGGGTTATCCCAATAAGAAAAGCATTACGCGATAAGAGCGGCACAGTAATCGCGGTTATGACGGCAGGTATGGCGGTGTCGAGAGGGACTAAGTACTTAAATATTTTGCAAAGTAATCGTGATGATTACATCATGCTAGCAAGAGAAATAGATGGCTTTATTCAATACAGCTCGATTAGAGATGCAGATATAGCAAGTTATATAAAAACCCAGACTAAAGAGGCATTGGGGTTATCGGGTAATGCTTTGATAGAGCAAACAGGTAAAACAAAGCAAACACTTAAATCTTCCGAGGAAGTGTTTAGCATAGAAACGACGGTAAAAGGCAAACCGTATATCACCTCAGCAAAATTTGATAACCGTTATCAGTTGTGGACTCTGTCACAAATGGCGATGCAACCAATAAAAAATCTGTATTATTGGAAAGTTGGCTTGTATGTCCTAGTTTATGTGTTTATTTGTATGGTGCTATTTTTTGGTTTTAGGCTTATTGCACGTGCTGAAAAAAAGCGTATTGATGAGCTATTCCATCTTTCAAGACATGATGATTTGACCAAACTCCCAAATCGAAAAGCGTTACGAGATAGCTTTGAAGAGAAAAAAGAAACATCGTTTAGCTTAGCAATCATTAACATTACCAACTTGCGTTCTATGAATAATCGCTTTGGCATGGAGTTTGGCGATAAAGCGATAAAAACCTTTGCTGGCTTTTTAAAAACAACATTTTTATCACCCTATTTAGTATTTAGAAATAGTGGGAATGAATTTTGTATTATTGCACCTCACACTTTTGATGAGCAAAACAGACGTGCATTCGAGCATATTTTAGAGTCAGCAATCCAGCAATATGAAACCAACAATAGTGAACGATTACTTAATATAAGTGTGGGCATAGCCTGTTATCCAGAGCATGGTATAACAAAGAGTAAGCTCGTACGAAGTGCGCATTTAGCTAACCAGTGGGCAAAAGATACCGGCCAATGGCTGTGTCATTATCATGCTGATATTAAACAAGCTTACTTACGTCGTTTAAAAGTAGAAGAGCGGCTTAATATGGCGTTAAACGAGCAGTCATTGTCTATGGCGTATCAGTGCCAAGTAAATGAACAGGGTAAAATCCATGCTATGGAGGCGCTCATTCGTTGGCAAGATGGTGAGCTTGGTATGGTATCACCCGCTGAGTTTATTGCTATTGCAGAGCAAAGTGATTTAATTTTTAAAATTGGTGACTTTGTTTTAGCGCGATCTATTGGTGAGTTTGCAAAAATGCAGCAACACAGCGATACCCCTCTTGAATTGGCAATAAACATTTCAGTAATGCAATTTCAAAGTAGTGTATTTATTCCTACATTATTACACAGTTTAGAGACGCACAATGTTACTGCGCAAAGTATCATTTTAGAAATAACAGAATCCCTCTTTATGGATAATCTTGAACATGTGATTGATACGATTAAGAGCTTAAAGTCACGTGGAATACGCTTTTCAATGGATGATTTTGGCACAGGCTATTCATCACTGAGTCTTTTGAGACGCTTACCGATAGATGAACTGAAAATAGATAAGAGCTTTGTTGATGATATTTTGGTGGACTCTAAATCAAATAGTATGGTGCAAAGTATTATTGCAATTGCCAACAGCCATAACTTAAGTGTTATAGCTGAAGGCGTGGAAGAACAGGCACAGTTTGATATGTTAGTTGATATTGGCTGTAAACGTTTTCAGGGGTATTACTTTTATAAACCAGTGGCAGCAGCAACGGTTATTGAATACCTAACGGTTAATTAACTTATCCTGCAAATACTGTGGTGGCACGGCTAAGGCGGTCATTCACAGCTCCCCACTCACTGCTTACTGGCGGCTTTTCGATATAAATATTCATCGGTGTTGTCTCATCGATATAATGCAGCGTTTTATACATGTTTTTAGCATACTCAACAGGGCAAGCACTTAGCTTAGTAATGTACTGAGGCGAAATGTGATTAGCTAATAACTGTTGCTCTGCCTTGGTTGAATAGATTAAATAATGTGTTTGCAAATGCGGTGTTTTACTCAAAACACTTGGAAAATCTGCGCTATTAATAAGTGTTGCAGGAGCATGTGGCTGGTAATGCGCTTTTACATTGCCAGGCACTGCCTCATTGTGTGAAAGCGGTGTAGTGACATTCAGTCCGGTTTTTTGCAAAATATCTGCAGCGGATATAGGTCCTGGGCGTAAAATGCGAAGCTGCTCAGTGGTGGCATCAACAATCGTTGATTCAATACCCACATCACATTGACCGCCCTCTAATACCGCGCTAATTCGGCCATTTAAATCGCGCATAACATGGGCTGTATTTATTGGGCTTAGTTGTTTGTAGCGATTAGCTGAGGGAGCTGCAAGCCCAGTATTTAATTGTTTTAAAACGGCTAAAAATTGCGGATGTGCTGGTACGCGTAAACCAATGCTATTCAAGCCACCTGTTACAGGGCTATTTAAATTATCTTTTGCATTTAAAATAAGTGTGAGCGGGCCTGGCCAAAAGGCTTCAGCAAGTGTAATCGCTGCCTTATTTACATTTTTTGTCCAGTGGTGCACATGTGATAGTTCAGGAATATGCACAATTAACGGGTGGTTTGTCGGGCGTCCTTTCGCGGCAAATATTTTTGCTACAGCATCACTATTGCTCGCATCGGCAGCAAGGCCGTACACAGTTTCTGTGGGTAAGGCAACGCATTCGCCCGCTTTTAATAGTGCCACGGCTTGGTTAATACGCTCTTCAGTATTCAATAATTGAGTGGGTTGTAATGATGTCATAATAACTCTTAAGGATTACAAAACTGGCAATATGTTGCATCAGCAACGCGTTTTTTATTCGTTTCAATGTGGCTAAAGCCGCAACTATCACACACTGAAGTAGTTGATTTCATTTGTTCTGTTGGCATATTACATAGCTCACAGGGCAAGCCTTTTGTAACTTGTTTAGCAACAAAGTTAGGGTTTTGGCACTGTGGGCATGTTGATGATAATCGCCTTGCAAGATCTTCTGCAGCTCGGCTAATAATTACTTGGCGTTGCGGGCTATACATGGCCCTCAGATCAGGCGTGATTGTACCTGTGCTTGGCGTTTTTTCTGTATACAAAGCAATAAGCGCTTCTATGCTAAGCCCTTTATGAAGCGTTTGGGTGTCGTCAAGTATCCAATGCTGATTTTCATAGCGCTGACATGCAGTAGTGATTGATTCAGCACTGGTTTCACTGCTAATGCTTAAGCTGCTGGGCGAAAATGGCCCACCAGCGTATCCATAAATAGCATTGTTATTGTGTTTATCATAAAAACAAATAACTTCTTCGTCCCAGTTCATTAAACCCGGGTATGGCCCACCCCCAAAACTGCCTTCACTGCCAAGCCCAAATTGCTCGCCTGTGAGTTCACATGCGCGCTGAGCTTTTGTCAGTGCCGCTGTGTTGGCACTGCCATGACGTTGTACTTCGTGACTAAACATCCCAAGTGTATCGGTATCAAATAAATCAGTAGTGAATACCTCAAAACCAAGTGGCTCCAAAGCGGGAGCTACTAAAGGCGTCTTTTTATGTTTAGTAGCAATGACTATCTTTGGCATAGCTTATATTGGCTCATTAGAGGCTGAAATAGTTGAGAAATGTCCATTTTCGAACTGCTCTAGGGTATTATCATCGCCCCAGCGAATGAGAGTGAGCCAATGGTTATCAATCAGCTCCTTCACCATGACATGTTTGTTATAAATTGCCGCGATTGCCGATTGCGGCGCAGCAATATATACATTAAGGCGAATTGGTTCGTGCATCCATTTTTCCCCATTGTGCAGTGACTGCATGGCTAAGCCAATACGAAGGTCACCGCCATTACCTTCAAATAATCCAATATTACCGCCGACTGCATTGTGGAGTATTTTATTACCACTGCCGTATTTATGGTTGTCGGTAACCGAGGCATTATATTGACTATTGATCCAATGGGTTACTATCATGGGTGCGGTCATAATCAGTTCTAATACCGCAAATTCGTTATCCTTTTCCCATTCATAATCATGTAAAAAACAACGTCCTTGTAAGTTAACACTGCGAGTCCATGCTCGTGGTGCAACAATAAAGGCGGCGTTATTAGCAAGCCCCCATTCTGGGCGTACTTGCGACCAATCACGGGCACGCTGATGATAAGCATGGTTAATTTCATCCGCGGTTTTATTAACTAACTGCGGGTCGATATTTACTAAGCGTTCTTGCTGAGCGGTTTGCGTGGCAACGGTTAGCCATTTTTTTAGATTGTCATTAAGCTCGGTATCGTAAGCGGTGATGACATCCGTGGTTGTGTTATGAATAGCGGCAATAAATTGCGTGCTCTGTGCCAGTGTTAGCCCTCGCTCTTTAAGCGCTTGGCGCACTTGGGTATCGTTTAGTAAGTTAGCCAGCACGCGTACATTAACTTCGCCACTTTGCCCGCCACAGGCTCCACATTCTAGGCCAGCGCTGTGCAAGTTATTAGTTGTATGACTGGCGTGACCTACCAACATAACATGCGGCGCAAACTCTTTTATTCCTAAGGTGTTAAGCACTTTTTGAGCTAAGTCGGTTTTGTCTTTTAGGGTCAGTTGTTGCTGATTTTGTGTTAATTGCCAGTCGGTGGTTGCGCACTTTTTAGCTTTACCTTTAGATAAAAAGGTATTTTTTATTAATTTAAATGCATACAGCCAGCCTGCTGATTCAACCATAGAAAACGATGAGGGGGCTGATTTTGACCAACTTTGCCATGTAGCACTATTTTGACGAGATGCTTCAAGCGCCGCGTCTTTGTGTGTTTGTGTGGCATGTATGGCTGGTTTGAGTAGCCCTGGTAGTTGAGGACGAGTAATTGCACTACCATTTTCTTGATATTCTAGTGGCAAGCCAAAAAAACCGGCAAAGCCGAAGGTTTCTATATTTTTACTTTGCGATTCAAGCGCGCGGCGAATAACCTCTGAGCGTACATCAATACAAAACACTGCTTGTAATTGAGCGTTGTTCACTGGCGTTTTAGTGGCGTTTTGTAGCGCATGATTAAGCGGGTATTGATAGCTCAGCTCCAGTGCTTTTGCCCACACCCATAATGGCTTTTGTGCCAATTTGTGTGCATGCAGGCGCTCAATTACGAGTGACTTTTCTTGCTGCCACTGACTTTGTAGTTGTTTAAATGAAGCACTATCATGATCTGCCAGATACTGCCAAATAACCAAGTCCCATGCCATTCGCATGGCCAGTAGCTGTTTCATATCATCTTTGGGTTTAGCGTAAAGTTGGCCTTGGAATCGTAAATACGCCAACCACGATGCCCAACCATTAATATCTAAAAGCAGCGAATGAGCATATAACTCTAACGAGTCGTTATCTATATTAAGGGTTGAGAGTGTTAGTGCAATCAGTTCATCAGCGCAAGTGGGCAGTCGCTTAAAGTAGCCATTTAAATGCTTTTCATCCATTACAATACTAATGCCTTTATCCGCTTGAATAACGGTTAACCAATGGCGATATAAAGGTGATTGTGATGATGTGTCATCACCATGAAGCATAGGGCCAAGCTGCTGATAATGCGCGGCACAAAACTGGCTCAATTGATGGGTGATTTCATCATGCCAAGCCATTTTATGTTTATTGCGCTGCTGGTCGAGTAAATCTGCAATGTTGTGCCAATCCACTAAAGGAACATCAATGTGAAGGGTTTTTATGAGTTGCTCATGCGTAAAGTCACTGTTAAGTAACTTGGCTGCATCGGCTAAGTGGTTATCAGTAATAATGCCGTTGTCGTACTTGTGCTGATAAAAGTCTTTAGGCATTAGCATATTGGCATTACATAAGGTATCAATGCGTGCGCTTACATCTTCAATAGGAAGGTGGCGCATTTCCCAAAATGGGTTAACGGCAATCATCTGATCTAAAGGCCAGTTTGGTGCTATGTAACCGCATACTTTATTAAGTATGTTGTTTTCAGTGTCACTTAACGATAATGCCGTGTGATTTGAATGCGTTTGATTGCTCATTTTGATTCCTCAACGGTGATTCCAGCTGCATGATTTTTTAAATCGGTGTGGCCATTATTAGGTAAATTTATCGGCCATATTTTTAGGGTTAACCGCGTAAACCACTCATCTAAATACAAACCTGCAAATAATAGGGTGGAAAGTGATTTAACCTGTGGTCGCCAAGACTGGTAGCGTAAAAAGTAGCTGGCAATCATTAACGTTAAAATAAGGGCTATTACCCAGCTATCGGCGAGGCTAAATGCAGCTTCGCGCCACTGCTCAAGCTCTAGTGCTAAAGTAAATATATTTTTAGCAACCACATAACTAATAACAACTAATAGTGCGACTAGCAGTTTTTTACTGTGAGTTTGCACGCTAGAAGCGCCATGTTGGTTGGCCAGTAAAATAGTTAAAGCCGATGCTAAAAGTAGCCACACACTGACCGCGCCTTGATAGCCACTAATGGTCCATGCAGCGCTAACTAGGGTAATCGACACCAATGCCCCCGTTAACCAAGCAAAGCACGTGGGTGATTGTTTTGGAATGTGGCGGCGAATCAGATCTTCGTTTACACCGTTGCCTGAGTTTAAAAATGCAAAGGCTTTATAGGTTGAATGAGTAACAAGGTGAAGCAGAGCCAGTTCAAATAATCCCAGCGCACATTCTATGAGCATTAATCCCATTTGCGCACTGGTAGACCAAGCAAGCCTTACTTTAACGCTTATTCGGGTAGTCATTATCAAAGCGCTGATCACCGTAGTTAAACCAGCAATAATTAAAATTAACCACTGTGCAGCCGCAGCTTGAATAAACAAAGGCGCAAATAAAATTAATAAAAAGCCACCTAAATTTATCACCCCAGCATGCAATAAGGCACTGACGGGTGTAGGCACCTCAACCACTTTGATTAGCCAGCCATGCATAGGCAACTGAGCACATTTGATTAAAGCTGCAAAAGCGATTAAAAAGGCCGCGAGTTGTTCAGCCAAAGATAGCGGTAGTGTGGTGGTGTGATAAAAAGTAGTGATATCGCTAATGTATAGGCTATTGTGAGTAACCGATAAAATAATAAATGCGACGAGTAATAAGGATTCGGCTACGCGTGCCACAATAAACTTTTTATGAGCGGCGAGTACCGCACGAGGGCGCTCAGGATAAAACATTAATAGCTTGTGCAGTGCTAAACTAATTGCCACCCAGCCTAGCCAAAATAGCGCTAAGTGATTGCTCATAACTACAATCAGCACTGCGGTTACGGTTAATAGCAGCCAGCGCCAAAAATAGTTTACACGTGGCTCACCTTGCATATAGTGTTTGCAAAACCGAATCAATATTAGCGTTATGAACAGGATTAGTCCTAGCATAATAGCGCGGGTCACTGAGAGAGATAAAAAACTCAGTAAATCAAAGGCATAAATACGATAAAGTGCAACGGCACTGATAAATGCAACACTATTAAATAGCATCACTTTAAACAGTACATTGCCATTTGAGGCACAAGGTTGTCGGCCAATTAGCCACGCCGCTAAAAATGTGCTTAATGGCATCATTAGTAATAACAACGAAATAATATACTCGCTCATTCAGTGCTCCTTATTTAGTTATTGGAGTATGACAAACTAGATAACTAAATAAAAATAGATATAATGCATATAAACGTTCTATAAAAGAGAACTATAATGAGCCGTTTGAACTACCATCACTTGTATTATTTTTGGTCTGTTGCCCGAATTGGTAACTTAACCCAAGCCGCTAAAGAGCTGCATTTATCGCAGTCAGCGCTCTCCACTCAAATTAAACAGCTAGAGCACACCATTAATATTGAGTTATTTGAACGCAAAGGACGTACCTTGGCATTAACCGATATGGGAAAGCGGGTGCAAATGTACGCTAACGATATATTCACTAAGGGCGAAGAACTGTCGTCTTTTATTCATAAAGGGATGATTTCCCAAACTCAGCATTTATCAATCGGGGTGCTTAATACGCTCTCTCGTAACTTTATCGAGGAATTTATTAACCCTTTAATGAGTAACGACGAAGTACGCTTTTCGCTTACTGCAGGGCGTATGGATGGGCTGTTAAATGGCTTGGCAGAACACGAACTGGATTTAGTTTTAACTAATAAACCCATCGGGCTTGAGCATTACGATCAGCTTTGGCAGAGTCAGTTGGTATCTCGCCAGCCATTAGCCATAGTGGGTCCAGCTGATAAAAAAATACGTGGCCAATTTCCTACCGGTTATACAGATGCACAATGGGTGCTACCCAGTAAAACCTCAGCTATTAGAGACTCATTTAATGCTTTGTGTGCTCGTTGGCAGTATCAGCCAAAAATAAAAGCAGAGGCTGATGATATGGCTATGCTGCGATTACTTGCCCGTGACAGTGGTGCGTTATCGGTATTACCATCAGTTGTAGTAAAGGATGAAATAGAACAAGGCTTACTGGTTGAATATCAGCGTTTACCCGATGCATTTGAGCACTTTTATGCCATTACCGCACAGCGCAAATTTGTACCTGATATACTAAAGTCGTTGCTTGCCAAAACCTGTTAATTACTTTTAAGCTACGTTTTTTATTAGCAAATATTTTATGCTTGAATAATAAAAAAAGAATTAAAGCTTTTAATTCGATGGCCGATACTGTACTTAATTGTACTGAAGATTAAGGATAATCATGGTTAATAAACTACAAGGCAATTATGCTAACTTAAATGCGTTGCTTGCCCAATCAGTCAATAATTCAAACCACAGCAATGTGTCCACAGGCTTACAATCGAGAGCTCACTTAGCGCCAAGCACGGCAATAATCACCGATGAAATGCTCAGTCAGTTTAGTGACGAACAAGTCGATGAAATACTTAATCAGCAATTATCCTCGTTACTCACGATTTCCAGCGCACCCAGTGGCTCAAATTATAAACTGTCCAGTGAAGAGGTTGCGCTGCGAACGGTAATAAGCTCTCAGCAAGAGGGCTTAATAAAAAACGAACGTAGTGATCAGTTAATTGAGCGTTTAAACAGCTCGGTAAAAAATATCCAAGGTGCTTATGCCAACACTAGCGATATTTTATCAAACTTGGGGCAACTGGGATTTAATCAAAAAACATTTTTAGCATCTAGCCAACAGCGTGTTGAACGCTCACTTAATCCTTTCATGGAAAGCTTTAATCGCGAGCGATTTGAAGACGATGATAACTATGGGTTTAAGCTTTCGGTAAAAACCAAAGAAGGTGATGTTATCAATATCGCCTTTCATTCTGCGCAAGGTTATGATGAGGAAACAGGCGAAACCACTGACGAATTTAGTGTAAGTTATAAAGTAGATGGCGACCTATCAGAGGCTGAACATCAAGCATTAACGCAAGTACTTTCTGGTGTAGGCGAAATGGCAGATGAATTTTTTAAAGCTAAACAAAGCGCTTACAGTCGTTATGTACCCGCAAACCAAACTGATTTAGATTTAAGCTTTTTAAGCAATTTTGATAATAAACAGCTTTCGGGTTTTGATTTGTATTTTTCAACTTCAGAGGGAAATACTGCCGATGCTGATGGAGCGCTACTTGGAAAAGACAATGAGCTTAATTTAAGCTATACCCTTGATGAGGATTCTGAGCAGCAAATACTCGAGTTTGAATCGGTAAATGGTCAGAACAACATTGATTTTTCGCTTGATATGTCAACCATTGGCTCGCAAGACAAAAGCCAAATGCAGCAATACATAAAAGCGCTCGATAAAAGTTTAGAAGATAGCCAGCTCAATAGCTCAGAGAAAAGTACGCGTTCGGCGTTTGGTCACAAAAGTGATGAAGTGATGAAACAAGGGCTCGCTGTTTTTAAAAGTGCGTTTAGTAGTATGTCATCAGCCGCTGAGCGCTATAGTCAAATAGAGTCAGTAGCTACACAGCAGTTTACTAACGGACGCGAGCTAGTAGCTGATTTGGTTGACAATATGATCACCCGTGATCCACGTTATCAAGGACTAGGAAGCAGTAATAAAAATTCCTTAGGCGATGGTATATCTAAGTTAGCTGATTTTGATGCAAAATTCTCTTTTGCAATGGATCAGGGGGATTACATCGCGACAAGCACCACAAAGCTGAGTCAAAATACAGAATACCAAAAGTCAGCAGGATTAACTGGGGTTACTCAAGATAAAGCGGCGAGCACGCGTTTTAATTATGAAGAAGGTAACCGCTCTGACATCCCCCCTGATTATTATGATAAACAAGAAAATTACACTATTGGTACCGCTGTAAAAAATAACGAATTGGTTGCCCTTGATCAGGCCCATGAGGTGGATGTAGATAAAAAAGTGTATCAGTTTAATCCTGAAATATCTCAATACGAACTAAAAAAGGAATTAAAAGAAACCACCACCAGTGAGAGCAATATTCGTGTTATTAACGATATTTGGCTCGAGAAAAATGAAGATAGTCATCGTATGGATGAAAGAAAACGACTCAGTGGTGTGGGGGCGTCGAACGAGTTTAGAACAACATCGAGTTATTCACATACGCAATTAGTAACATTAATCGGTGACTTAGATAAATTAGAACAAAACAAAGAAGCCAAACGTGAGTACTTAGCGGTTTTATCGCAAGTGAATGATTTTATGGATAAAAGTAAGTAAGTGTATTCACTTAAGCTCGATTATGGGTATAGTAACTAAAACACTATTTAAGTATAAGATTATGTTTAAACAATTAATTTTACTCTTTATTTTGACTCTACCACTGGCAGCGAATGCAACGTTCAAACCAGACTCAGACGCTGTTACTGCTAAGCGTTTATTAAGCGAGCACGATAAATTTGCTAAGCAATACCAAACATTCTCGCCTACACCGCAAGACGTTGCATTGATGCAAAAATTAGCAGGTAAAGAGTTGTTAGTGCTTTTAGGTAGCTGGTGTCATGACAGTGCTCGCGAAGTACCTCGATTAATAAAGTTACTTGATGAGTCTAAGGTTGAACTTTCGAAAATAACCTTTGTTACTGTAGGTTATGACAAACGTGATGAGGCAGGTATTGCGCTAGCGCATGACTTACAATATACCCCCACTTTTATTATTAAGCATAACGGGGTTGAAGTTAACCGCGTAGTAGAAAAACCCAGCGGCACTCTCGCCCAAGATTTGACCTTGGGCTTATAGCCAGTATTATGTTCGAGGTTTTCTTATTACACAGGCCAGTCGGCGGCGTCTAAGTCATCTAACTGTGCATCACAGTGCTCATTCCCTTGCCATTTGGCAATATATTCACCGTGTGGGTCGTATTGCTGGGTTTGTTTTGCCAAATTAAAGTGTCGCCCACCGCGCGGATCGACCCCAACCCCAGCAATATATTGCCAGTTGCCCCAATTAGCGGCTACATCGTAATCAATAAGTTGTTGTTCAAAGTAAGCAGCGCCATAGCGCCAGTCTAGTTGTAGTTCGTTGACCAAACAGCTGGCTGCAATTTGTCGTGAACGGTTAGTGATAAAGCCCGTTGCGTTAAGCTCTTTCATAATAGCGTTAACTAGCGGAAATGGGGTACTGCCTTGGCACCATTTTGCAAAACGGTTCGGGCTAAAAGTGGTAAGTGGCGAGCTTTGTTTTTTACCTTTAAAAGTAAATAACTGATGCTTCACATTAATTGCATGCCACTTAAAATACTCACGCCAGAGCAATTCAAACTTGATCCAGTATGTTGATTCATTTTCCCCATGCTGCGCTTCATAGGCATCTACTGCACAAAAAATTTGCTTGGCACTAATACAACCAAAAGCCAGCCAGCTACTAAATTTAGTCGAGTTATCAAAGCCATCCAGCTTATTACGGGTGATTTTATAGCTGCTTGGTAAAGCTGATGAAAAGTACTGTAGACAATGCGCAAGGCCGGCTTTGTGTCCACCTTGGAGTAAAGGGTTTCCTGTTGGCGGCTCTGATATAGGCTGTTTAGCACATAAAATAATAGGCGGTGGAAGTCTTTTTGCTGAGAACGGCACTGCGGATAAACTGATACCAGTGGCTTCAATCTTTTTTCTAAAAGGGGTAAAGCCGGTTGGTAAATCAGCAAGTTCAAAGGGCAGTTGTTGCTGTTGATATAAGGTATCTTGCATCACAGATTTAAATACCACAGTAGCGCATTTCGATTTAAGCGCGGTAATTTGGCGTTGCTCATAAACGCCTATTTGCTCGCTATAAACTACTTCATCAATGCCAAGCTCATTAATACGCTGTGTTAATACCCTTACCGGATCGCCTTCTAAAATATGCAAGGTTTGGCCAAGCCCTAAAACAGACTCCTGTAGCTCGTATAGGCTTTGTATTAGAAAGCGTTGTTTATGTACACCATAGGGTTTTTGTTGATAGTTATTGCTTTTAAACCAAGCAGGATTGATCACAAATACGATATCAAGTTCACATTGTTGTTGTGATAAATCATTGAGTATGGGGTTGTCATCAATGCGCAAATCATTTTGCAGCCAATACAGAATACGTTTTTTCATACTTAAGCTCTGGTTTTTAAAATCATTAACTTTACGAAGCAAAAGTGGGTAGGGATTAGTTTTGAGGTGTTTAATAGGGCTTTAAAAAGAGGCGGCAACAATACCGCCTCTCAATTTGTTCTAGCTTTATTTTAAATAGCTGATTTTTGCTGTGCTATCCAGTCATTAATTACATCTTCTAGTACCGCCATAGGGAGTGAACCTTGTCCAATAACGGTATCGTGGAAGCTGCGTATATCAAATTGTGCGCCTAGCTGTTTTTCTGCTTTGGCACGTAGTTCGCGTATTTTAATTTCGCCCATTTTGTATGAAAGCGCTTGGCCTGGCCAAGAAATATAGCGGTCTATTTGATCTTCCACTGCGCTTTGTGGCAAAGCGGTATGATCAGCCAAATAATCAATCGCCTTTTGGCGGCTCCAGCCAAAGGCATGAATACCGGTATCAACCACTAAGCGCACTGCGCGCCACATTTCGTAGCCTAAACGGCCAAAGTCACTGTATGGGCTTTGGTAAAAGCCCGCTTCTTTACCTAAACGCTCTGTATAAAGTGCCCAGCCTTCGCCAAAAGCAGAGTGGCTCAGTGTGCGTCTAAATTCAGGAACGTCTAACTCCATCGCAATGGCGTTTTGTAAATGATGCCCAGGTATGGCTTCGTGTAGGCTAAGTGCTTCTAAATTATATAAAGGCTGCAGTTTTGGAGTTGAGGCTAAAAAGTAAGTCCCCGGTGAACGATTATCTGGCGGTGGCATATAAAATGCGCCACGACTCGCTGAGCCTTTAATAGTAAAAGTATTGCGCGGTAAGTGGCCAAAGTAAGTAGGGAGTTTGCCATACATTTTTTGGGTTATAAAGGCGGTTTTTTCGAGCAAGTCTTGGGGATCGGTTGCGTAAAATTGCTCATCGGTTGCCAAAAATTCTAAAAACTCGCTATAGCTGCCATCAAAGCCAACTTTATCAATAATACTTTGCATTTGCGCTTTGATGCGTGCCACTTCTTTAAGGCCAAGCTCATGGATTTGCTTGGGGGTCGCATTTGTTGTGGTGTAATAATTTACTGTATATTTGTAATAATCAAGGCCCCCTTTGATGCTTGCAATACCGGGCTGCGCTCTACAATGTGGCATATATTCGTTTTCAAAAAAGTCATAAAATTGCTCATAAGCAGGCACGACTTTTGAGGCAATTAACGCTTTAGCTTTATTTTGGTAAGTTTCTTTTTGCGCTGCGCTAAATGTATTAGGGATGCGAGTAAATGGCTCATATAAGGCGCTATTCTCAGGTTGTTTAACTATATGGGCGCTAATACTTTGGCCATAATTTTTAAACGTTTCGCAGTAGTGGGTAAAACCAGTTTGAATGCCTTGCTTCATTAAATTAATGTTTTGCTGATTAAAGCGCGGGTAATCACCAAGGCTCACTAAAAAGGCATCGTAATCCTCGGCGGTTAAAAAGGCCATGTTAGCCGGCGCTTCTGCAAAGTAAGTATGCCAGCCACTTAAAAAATTAACCGGAAAGTATTTATCTTGGTAAAGGTAGCTTTGCTGCTCGGTTTCTCGCTCATATTTAAACAAGCGGTAGTTCATTAACTGCTCGCTATTGAGCGTTTTAGGATCAATGCTGGCTAAGTTTTTTAGTACGCTGTTGTTGTAAGCTTGGCGCTTCGCAATGGCTTGCTCGCTCCAATCGGGTAGGGTACCGTTGGGCTTCCAACCATCAGGATCGGTTCTAAAAAATATTTTCTCAGCTTTGGCGTTTTGCCAATGTGCATCAATAATTTGAGTTAAGTCCGTATTGTCATCCGCAACGCTAGGCAATGAAATAAGGGATAGATAAATAGCTAAAATACTTTTTTTTGACATTCTCTTCTCATCTTTAGCGAGTTAATTTTAACTGCTGATTTGTATGTTTATGTTGATTCAGTTTTTTCGCTCTATAAGCGTCTGTTTATCTTGCAAAGTTAAATTGGCAGACGCTGACCCGCCAGTTTTGCCTAGGGGCAATTTACACTTTGTTGCTCACACGAATGTAAGTACGGGGCGTGAGCAGGACGCGGAAGCTTTGCTCGATTTATACTTGCCCACTAGATTACAAACCTCATGGCGCGATTAAGTCGCCCTTGTATTGAACACATTTCAATCCTGAGAGGTCAACATACCCTAATCAACAGTGTTAACTTTAGAGTATTATAATTAACCTCACTTTTATAGCTGGATCAAGAGATTATATTTTGAGTTAACGCAGTACAGTAAGTAGTAGGGTTAACTAAGATTTAAATTAATGTTAAGAGTTTCTTAAGTTTTACCTTCTAGGATAAGTGCAAGGATAAAATACGGTGCTCGGCTATCCGGCTTGATCACCTTAAAAAGCACGGGTGTTTATGAAAAGACTAACGTTAGCCAGCTGTCTACTTTTTTGTTTTTGTGCATCTGCACAAAATAATAATGCGCTCGATTTAGGTGTTGTTTGTGAAATAAAAAAAGTGAAACAACCTCTTTCTAGTAATGAGCCTGATGCAGAGCTTAAAAAAATTACTATACAAAATAATTCAATTTTTGATCCTGATAATCCTGAGACGACGGTTTTTCATCGTTTTATAAATTGGTTACATATAGATACGCGAAAAAAAGTTATTGCCGAGCAGCTTACTTTTAAAGAAGGTGATCGCATAAATGAAACTGACATAAAAGAGGCTGAGCGGGTTTTACGCGGTAAAAAGTATATTAGAGATGCAAAAATTTTTACCGATTTAGACTGTGATCCGCAAGATGGTCAAGCGATCACGGTGCAAACTTGGGATACCTGGAGTTTATTACCCACTGTTAATTTTGGTCGTAGTAGCGGGAATAATAAGTTTAGTTTGGGCTTTAAGGAGGAAAACTTTTTAGGCTATGGTGTTCGTGCTTCAGTAAAATATAAAACAGATCATGAACGCACAGGTTATCACAGTGTGATTGAAATGCCTGTGCCTTGGCAACCACATGCTACTTTAACGTTACAGGCGGATGATTATGATGATGGCCAAATTTTTAATTTTGATTATCACCAGCCTTTTTATCAGCGTAATGGTGACTCATTAAGGCGCTATTACGCAAAAACTCAGCAACAAAACACTTCAATTTATCAAAATGGCATTACTCACTCAGTATTTCGGACAGACGAAACGCAAGGCCAGCTCGCCCTCGGCGGTGTATGGAGTCAAAATAAGTATGATACGTTACATTGGTTAGCTGGTATCGACTATCAAGACACTCGTTACGAGCAAGTTGATAACGATACATTACCCAAAAACTTAAATGATTACACTATTGCCACACCGTGGCTAGCTATGCATTGGGTTCAAGATAACTATGCTGTATTGCATGATATTGATTTAATTAATCACAGTGAAGATATTAATTTGGGCTGGGAATTTAATGCTAAATTTGGCCTCGATGCTATACAAGCAGGTGAAGGGTTTATTTTTCAAAGTAGTATAAATAAGGCGTGGTTTACTAAATCTTCAACTTTATTTAGGTTTAGTAGTGGGATCAATACAACAATAGGCACTGAACTTGAGGATCGGATCTCAGTGTATTCAAAAGGTCAGCTTAATCATCATTGGTCTAGGTTATTTACATTTTATGGCCATATAAATGCGCAATGGCAAAATACTGAATTTGCAGAGCAACCGTTAGCGGTGGGCGGAGAAGAGGGAATGCGTGGCTTTTCAGAAAGCTACCAGCATGGTACTCAGAGCATCCAAGCCACAGCTGAAATTCGTATGTACCCTGATATAAACTTGTATCAACTTGTTGATTTAGGGTTTGTAGGTTTTGTTGATGTAGGGCGTGCCTATGGTGAGGTGCAAAATCCCAACGTGTCAGACAGTATACTCTCTAGTGTAGGTTTAGGTATTCGTCTTTATGCGTCTCGCTCAAGCAACGATAATGTGATCCACATAGATTTAAGCAAACCTATTGGCAGCTACGAAGCCGTTGATTCATGGCAACTTGGTTTATCGGTGGGTACTACATTTTAAATAGTAACAGCAATTTAAAAAATGATTATTTAGCCATTTAAATAAGTTATTAATTTAATTAAACTTATAAAAAACGGCGTCCTATAAAGTACGCCGTTTTTTTCAATTGACTAAATTAAAGCCATTACGATTTATTGCGGTTTTCTTTACTAAACGCGCGAATTTTACGTTTTTGCGACAACGTTACTTTATTAGTACGCCCTGCAAATGGGTTATCGCCTTCTCTAAATTCAATTTTGATTGGGGTGCCCATAATCTTAAGTGCTTTACGGTAGTAGTTCATTAGGTAGCGTTTGTAGCTATCAGGTAAATCATGAACTTGGTTACCATGAATGACGATACGCGGTGGGTTATAACCTCCAGCATGCGCATATTTAAGCTTAACACGACGACCGCGAACAAGCGGTGGCTGGTGATCTGCTTGTGCCATATCCATGATACGACGTAACATAGCGGTGCTTATACGTTTAGTTGCCGACTCATACGCTTCGTCAACTGATTCAAATAAATGACCAACACCCGTACCATGTAGCGCAGAGATAAAGTGCAAGCGGGCAAAATCAATAAAGCCTAAGCGACGATCAAGCTCAGTTTTAATACGATCTTTAACGTAGTTATCTAGGCCATCCCACTTGTTCACGGCAATAACCAATGAGCGCCCTGAGTTAAGGGCAAAGCCTAATAAGCTTAAATCTTGATCTGAAATACCATCGCGGGCATCAACCACTAATAGCACAACGTTACAATCTTCGATTGCTTGTAGTGTTTTAATGACTGAGAACTTCTCAACCACGTCACTTACTTTTTTGCGTTTACGCACACCGGCTGTATCGATAAGAATATATTCTTTATCATTACGGGTCATCGGAATATAGATAGAGTCGCGCGTTGTACCTGGCATATCGTATACAATAACGCGATCTTCACCCAGTATACGGTTAGTAAGGGTTGACTTACCAACGTTAGGACGACCAATAATAGCCAGCTTTACCGGCTTGTCGGCAAACGCTTGGTGATCGGTGTCATCTTCTTCACCTTCTTGATATAAGTCGATAAGTTCTTCATCGTCATCGGCTACATCTTCATCAAGTGCGGCAAGTTCAGCAATAACTGGCTGAAGTGTTTGCTCAAGCAGTAAAGTAATACCACGACCATGAGCGGCAGCGATATGATGAACTTCACCAAGTGAAAGTTGATAAAACTCAGCACAGTTCGAGTCAGCATCAATGCCGTCTGTTTTATTGGCTACCACAAAGCACTTTTTCTCTTGCTTACGTAGGTGGTTAGCAATAGCTTGGTCAGCCACTGTCATACCCACGCGGGCATCAACTAAAAATAAAACAATATCCGCTTCTTCAATGGCTAGTAATGACTGATCAGCCATTTCGGTTTCGATACCTTCTTCTGAGCCATCAATACCACCCGTATCTACCACGATAAATTCAAAGCCGTCGTAATTTGCTTGGCCATATTTTCTATCACGCGTTAAGCCAGGAAAGTCGGCAACGAGTGCATCACGAGTACGTGTTAAACGGTTAAATAATGTGGATTTGCCCACATTGGGTCGCCCTACAAGAGCGATCACGGGAAGCATAAACTACCTCTTTAAAAAACAACAAAAGGCTTCGCAGTGCGAAGCCTTACAAAAAATAATTAACTATTAGTGCCTTACACTAATAGTAGACAGTTAGTTCGGTATTTTTACCGCGCTAACTTCACCATCACGGGTGTATAAAATCAACTTATCGTCAGCAACAACAGGCTCAACAAAAAAACCTGAGCTGTCAAAGTCTTCACGAGATACTAGCTCGCCAGTGTCTTTATTTAACCAATGCAAATTGCCTTCTTGGTCACCTAACGCTAAATAATTACCGGCAACCGCTGGGCCTGTTAAGTACCAGCCACGAAGAGCGGGTTGGCTCCAACGTTCAATGCCTGAATCTTTATCAAGTGCATAAACAACGCCGTTACTATCAACAACGTAAATTGTTTGCAAATCCATGGCAATTTCACGGTAGCTGCTGTATTCACGTTTCCATACAACATTACCAGAACGAATATCAACTGCTGATAAGTTCCCATTGTATGCAATCGCATAAGCAAACGGGCCACTAATAAGTGGTTGTGTATCAACATCAACTAAACGCTCAAACTCTGATGCGCCTTTTGCTACTGCAATTTCTGCGCTCCACGCTGAGTAGCCGCTCTCAGAAATTAAAACACTGAGCTTACCTGTTTCAAGGCCAACCAACACACCACCATTAGCGACGGTTGGTGAACTTTGACCGCGTAAGGTAAGTGCTGGCACTTCTTGCTCAAAACTCCAGCGCTCTTCACCCGTATCAGGATGCAGGGCCAGTAACTTACCTGATGCTAAATTAACAAACACTAAACCATCGCCTGCAGCAGGTTTAGACAGTGATTCGCCGGGCACTTTTTTACGCCATACCTCTTTACCTGTCTCACGATCAAGGGCAATGACATAGCCATGTTCTGAACCTAAATAGATTTTACCATAAGCTTGTAATATTCCGCCTGATAATTTTGCACTATCGTTATCGCTCCAAGGCCAAAACGATAAATCATGACGAACATCGGTTTCCCAAAGCGTATCACCATTGGCAAGTGATAACGCTTCTACTTGGCCTTCGCGACTCGCTACATAGACAGTATCTTTATAAACAGCTGGTGATAGGCGTGAGAAGTAATGCTCTACACCGCTACCTATTGATTCTTGCCAAACAACTTCTGTTTCAAACTGATTGGCTATTTCAGGAAGTACCAGTTCTTCTTCATCATCACTTGATGAACAGCCCATAAGTGTTGCCATACAAAGGGCGAGCGTTGCTGTTGTTATTTTTCTCATGCCTAAAACCTTATGCCGCTGGGCTAGTTACTGCTAGGTCATCTAACTTAATTTGTAATAGAGGATTGCTGGTTAATCCACCGGCATCAACCGCAGCTTGGTAGGCTACGCGTGCTTGTTCTTTATTGCCTTGCTGAGTGTAAATATCGCCTTTTAACTCAGCAACATTTGCATTAAATGCCTCTGGCAATGGTGAATTTAATGTAGTTAATGCATCATCGTATTGTTGTTGAGCAATTTGCACACGCGCTAAACGAGTAGTGGCAATGGCTTTTAGCTGCGCGTTATCGACATTTGATACAATCCAGCTTAGCTTTTCATTCGCTACATCTAATTTTTGTGCATCTACCGCTTCTTTTGCAGCAACAAATGCCGCTAAAGTTGCGTACTGAGTGTCTTTATTTTCACTGATGAAGGCATCAGCAGAGGCTAATACGTCATCACTTTCAACAAGCTTAGTGTAAGCATCAGATGCTTGCTCTGCTGTTGTTATTTGGTTTTGGTTGTAGGCCTTCCAACCGTACAAACCACCTAAGCCAACAATTACACCTAAAGCAAGTGATAGGCCGTTTTCACGAAAAAAGCGTTTAATCGCTTCTGCTTGTTGTTCTTCAGTTGAATAAATTTCCATGCTTACCTCTATTAAAGCGCTTTACTCGCTGCGCTTTATGTAATTTTAACTATTAATTAGTTCTGCAAGTAGCGCTTTAGCTTGTTCTAGTTCTAATGTGACTTGTTCTTTACGCTCACGTAAATACTTTATGGTCACAACGCCTTGCTCTAATTCATCTTCACCGATAATAACCGCGACTAATGCATCGCTTTTATCAGCACGTTTTAATTGTTTTTTAAAGTTACCACCGCCAGCATGCACCATAACGCGTAATCCAGGTACGTCACGACGTAACGTAGATGCAATAATAGGCGCTTGAATGCTGGCTTTGTCGCCCATGGCTGCTAAATATACATCAGCACTACGGCGTATGTCACCTACACATTCAAGTGCTTGAAGCAATAAAACTAGGCGCTCTAATCCCATCGCAAAACCAACTGCTGGGGTTGATTTACCGCCTAATTGCTCAACTAAGCCATCATAACGACCACCGGCACATACTGTACCCTGTGCACCTAAGCTATCGGTTACCCATTCAAATACAGTACGGTTGTAATAATCTAAGCCACGAACTAGCTTTTCATTAACCGTGTATTTGACGCCTGCGGCATCTAATCGTTCACATAAATTTTCAAAATGTTCTTTTGATTCAGTATCTAAATGTTCAGATAATTTTGGCGCATCCACTAATATTGCCTGTATATCTGGGTTTTTAGTATCCAAAACGCGCAGCGGGTTAGAGTACATACGACGCTTAGAGTCTTCATCTAGTACATCGGTATGTTGTTCTAAGAAGGCAATTAAGGCATCACGGTACTGCGCGCGAGCTTCATTTGAGCCTAATGAGTTAAGCTCTAAGCGTACATGATCGCTTATGCCAAATGCTTCCCAAAGTTGCGCCGTGAGTAATATAACTTCAGCGTCTATATCGGCGCTGGCAATACCAAAGGTTTCTAAACCAAATTGGTGAAATTGACGGTAACGACCTTTTTGTGGGCGTTCATGGCGAAACATAGGGCCCATGTACCAAAGGCGTTGTTCTTGATTGTATAACAGGCCATTTTCGTTACCTGCACGTACACACACCGCGGTACCCTCAGGGCGCAGAGTTAAATTATCACCGTTACGATCGGCAAAGGTGTACATTTCTTTTTCTACAATATCGGTTACTTCACCAATAGAGCGTTTAAATAGGTCGGTTGATTCTACAATTGGAAAACGAATTTCTTGATAACCAAACGATGATACGGTCTCGCGTAAAATGTGCTCTACTTTCTGCCAAACTTGCGTATCGCCTGGCAGGCAATCGTTCATACCGCGAACTGCCTGAATTTGTTTTGCCACTGATAAATCCTAAATCTGTTTATGTGCAGTCTTAGACTGCAACCACGTAAAACTAAAAAAATCGACCGCGCATTATAACCCTAACTACAAGGTAATTGCGAGTATAGCGGTGTGTATGTAATTTGTACTGCGCTGTGAATGCCGCTACTAAAAAAGTCAATTGAATGCATATTGCTGGCGTTTAAATCACTCTACGATTTTTATATCGATTGGTGTTTGTTGCTGCTTTTGCTCGATAAAATCGCGCACATAGCCTTCGAGCTGATCAACAATATTATTGTTATCAATACGGGCTTTTTGGCGTTCGCCATTTATGTATAAGCCTGAGCGACGGTTTGCACCGGCAAGGCCAATATCACTGACTAGCGCTTCGCCTGGGCCGTTAACAACACAGCCAATTACAGACACTGAAACCGGTTCAATAATGTCTTCTAAACGTTCTTCAAGTTGGTTCATGGTGCTCACCACATCAAACTCTTGGCGTGAACAGCTTGGGCAAGCAATAAAGTTAATCCCGCGCGAGCGAATACGCAGTGATTTTAATATATCAAAGCCAACTTTTATTTCTTGTACTGGGTCTGCAGCGAGAGATACGCGCAGCGTATCACCAATGCCTTCTGCTAATAACATCCCTAAACCAACGGCCGATTTAACAGAGCCAGAGCGCATGCCGCCAGCTTCAGTTATTCCTAAATGCAGTGGTTGGTCGATTTCTTTAGCGAGCAAGCGATACGCGCCTACCGCTAAAAATACGTCTGATGCTTTTACTGAAATTTTAAATTGATCAAAGTCTAAGCGGCGTAATATATCTACGTGGCGCATAGCCGATTCTAATAGGGCTTCTGGAGTGGGTTCGCCGTATTTTTCTTGTAGATCGCGCTCAAGTGAACCGCCATTTACCCCTATTCGAATAGGAATATTATGCTCACGCGCTGAATCAACTACCGCTCTAATACGCTCTTCACTGCCAATGTTGCCTGGGTTGATACGCAAACAATCAACACCGTATTTTGCTACTTTTAATGCAATGCGATAGTCAAAGTGGATATCGGCGACAAGGGGTATCGACACTTGCTCTTTAATACTTTTAAATGCCTCAGCGGCATCCATGGTCGGTACTGACACGCGAACAATATCTGCACCGGCATCTTGAATAGCTTGAATTTGGGCTACAGTGGCATCAACGTCCATCGTATCTGTGTTGGTCATCGACTGCACGGCAATAGGTGCACCATCACCAATAGGAACATTACCCACATTTATGCGTGTGGATTTTCTGCGTTTTATAGGAGATTCTGAAAACATAGCGACTACTCTGCTAAGGGTAATTTAAATTTAGCTAAACGGTTTTTAGGAAAGGCCGAAATATCAACTGGCTCACCATTTAGGGTAATACGAACAACATCATGCTTGCCTAATACCACTGAAAAAGGCGCTACTCCGGTTAGGGTCATTTCGTAGCCTGCTTTTTTTACACCAAAAGCAATTTTTTCATCATTGGCATCGTGAATTTCTACCCAGCTCTCATCGTTAAACATCATAAAAATGGTGCTTAAATCACTGTTTTTTGGCTCACTGGTGCTCTGTGCATTATTAACTGGCGCAGCTTGAATTGTTTGTTGTTCATTTTGTAATGCAGAATCTACTTCTTCTGTAGATTCAATGTCATTTAATAGTGCCTCGTCGGCGGCTTCAGCTAACAGCTTGGTGTTTTCTTGTTGTTGAGTTATGAGCGAGTTATTAGCATTAATAGTTTTAGTTTGTTCATCAATAGGCATTGCATTTTGCCACCACCACACTGCAGAAGAACCAATAACGATAGCTAAAATTAAGTAACTTACGGTCATAAGTCGGCTGTCATGGGCTTCTTTTTCTGTGCGCCTTGAAAAGCTTTGCATATCGACCGGTTTATCTGATGTGCTAAAAGCCGGCAGCATCGCTAAGATAGCTGTGCTATCAATGTTTAGTGTGCGGCAGTAGTTTTTTATATAGCCTTTAACGAACGTTTTTGCACCGAGTAAATGATACTCGTCGCTTTCAATATGCTCAACTTGTGATTCTGTTAGCTTTAATAGCGAGGCGATTTCAGCAATGCTGATATTTGCATTTTCTCTATGCGATTTTAGTATTTGTCCTACAGAGGGTTCGTCGCTCTGCGGTTGTGTATTATCTTCATTCATAATATGTATGAGTCTGGATCCACGAGTAAAAGTTAATGTTTTGGCTTAATAACCAGAGTAAGACTTTGTTTTTATTTTTTAGTGTTCGTTTATTCTTGCTACTAGAATGCACGCTTTTAAAGGGTATCATCAGCTGCGGTTTTATAAAAACGTTAGTATCGCCCTTTTAAAATTTTTGCTGTTTTTATTTTTAAAGCCCTTTAATGCACCTAACATATAGCAGTTTAGCATTGAATTACACTGAAATGCTAAATTGGTTTACAGTAAAACGAGCGATATCAAGCGATACACTCGTTTTTACTCTTATTTATACTAATTTAAAAAGGTATTTGTGTCTCTGTTGTATTTTATGCAGCTTACTTTACTGAATCATCAGAGTTTACAGCAGATGTTGGGCTTTTTTTACGAATAATTTTTATTTTTGGCTCCACAATAATTTGATTGTTATTACTGCTTTCTTGCAATTCATCAAGTTGTGCTTGACGGTACTTTTCTCGCAGCACTTCAAACTCTGTTTGCCTTAATTGGTTGTCACGAATGGCGTTAGCTTGAACACTATTTGGGTACGTTTGCAAAATGGTAGCTGCAATTTTTTCAGCATCTTCTATTCTACCCATGCGTTGTTTAACCAAGTAGCTGAGTAACAATGCTCGCGAAGAAACCTGTGCAGTATCGTCATAACGTTTTATTAAAGTACTGGCTTTATATAAGTCACTTTTGGCGTAATACAAAGCCGCTAAGCTTATTAATGTAGAGGCGCGTTGCGAGCTGTGGTTTAGCGCTTGTTGAAAGTAGCTTTCTGCATTGGTAAAGTCATTAAATTCAATGGCGCATAAGGCTAAATTTTCATAGCTTTGTGCTACACGAATATAGCTAGGAATTTCAATCGCTTTTAAAAATTGATCGGTCGCGCGATCATACTCATCAATACTACATAAAAACGTACCGTAGTTATTTAGGGTGTTCGGATCGTCAGGCTTAATCGCCAACGCTTTTTGATAGGCTTTGTCGGCTAATGCATTTTCGCCAACTTGTTGGTAGTAATAGGCTAAAGAATAATGAACTTCGGGAAGATTTGGTGCATATTCGCTCGCACGCTCAAGGTTGTATTTTGCTTGGGAATTATTACCGGTGTTTAAATATTGTAATGCCAAAGCAATGCGGGTACGTGCTGCGCCTGCGTTGTTTATTTTATTTTCGACGACGGGTTTGTCACTGCCGTTGTAACTATTTTCAGTCACACAACCGCTTAAAAGTAGTGTTGATAGTGCTAAAGCAAGTAAAGATCGCATTACCTTGTCTCTTTATTTATTTCCATAGCCTCTATCTTACCTCAAAGCCTTTGTGTTGCATCATTTATTTAAAAATAAACAATTTATCACAAAGGCACAGAGTTACTTAGTTAGGCTTGGTGAATATTTACTGCAATTGCATTGTCATCACGCATTTTCTTTTTAGCCATACGTTTTGTTCTATCAACCACATCGCCAGCTAACTGACCACAGGCAGCGTCAATGTCGTCCCCTCGTGTACGACGAACAATACAGGTAATCCCCGCAGCTTGTAATACCTTTGAAAAACGGTCAATTCGGCTGTTGCTTGAACGCGTATACTCATTACCTGGGAATGGGTTAAACGGAATGAGGTTTACCTTAGATGGCGTACCTTTTAGCGTTTTAACCAGTTCATGTGCTTGGTCGGTACTGTCGTTTACGCCATTAAGCATAACGTATTCAATGGTGACATCTTTATTGGCTTTTGAACCGTCAATGTAACGACGACAGGCCGCTAAAAATTCTTCAATTGGGTATTTTTTATTGATCGGTACTAAAATATCACGCAGTGCGTTATCAGGAGCGTGAAGTGAAATAGCCAGTGCTACGTCGATTTTTTCTTTCAATAAATCAAGGGCAGGTACTACACCCGAGGTACTTAATGTAACGCGGCGCTTAGATAAACCAAAGCCCCAGTCGTCCATCATCAGCTCCATCGCTGGTACGACGTTTTTAACATTCAGTAGCGGCTCGCCCATTCCCATCATAACGACGTTAGTGACAGGGCGTTTTTCACTGTTTCCATCAAGGCCAATGTCTTTGGCTACACGCCATACTTGGCCGATAATTTCAGATACTTTTAAGTTACGGTTAAAGCCTTGTTGTGCCGTTGAGCAAAAAGTACATTCCAGGGCACAGCCCACTTGAGATGATACACATAACGTGGCGCGATCTTTTTCTGGGATCCATACGGCTTCAACTTCTTGGCCGCCTTCTAGTACTAATGCATATTTAATAGTACCGTCGCTGGCTTGCTGGCGAACTGAAATTTCAGGTGCAACAATTTCGCATTCATTTTTAAGCTTTTCTTTTAGCTTTTTGTTTACGTTGCTCATTTCGTCGAAATTATCTACGCCAAAATGATAAATCCATTTCATCACCTGATCGCCACGAAATGGCTTTTCACCGAATGATACAAATAACTCTCGCATTGCATCTCGGTTTAAATCTAATAAGTTAATCTTTTTTTGCTCGGTCATGTAACAACCTCAATCGGTGGCGGTGATGGTAAAAATTTACAAGGGCGAATTGTACACAATTCATCCACTATAATCATTAAGTAAAACATCATAAATAAACGGTTAATACTTTACGTAATGACTAAAAAAGGGCTCGAAAGCCCTTTTCATACTTTGCATCACAGGGTTAGCTGTGAACTCGAATTAACGAGTACGTGGGCAAAGTTCTTCGTCAGCGAAGAAGTACGCGATTTCGCGAGCAGCAGATTCAACAGCGTCAGAACCGTGAACCGCATTTTCGTCGATGCTATCAGCGTAGTCTGCACGTAAAGTACCCGCTAGTGCTTCAGCTGGGTTAGTAGCACCCATGATTTCACGGTTTTTAAGAACAGCGTTTTCGCCTTCAAGAACGGTAACCATTACTGGGCCAGAAGTCATGAAAGATACTAAAGCACCAAAGAAAGGACGCTCGCTGTGCTCAGCGTAGAAACCTTCAGCTTTCTCTTGTGAAAGGTGAACCATTTTAGCTGCAACGATTTTAAGACCTGCAGTTTCGAAACGGTTGTAGATTGCGCCGATGTGGTTTTTAGCAACTGCATCAGGTTTTACGATTGAAAAAGTACGCTCTAAAGCCATCTTTGTGCTCCAATAATTTAAATAAAAGGTTGAATATTAACGGGCGCGAATTATACGCGTTTTAGTCAAAAAAACCTAATTTATTCTACCTTGCTTGCTTTTTTTAATTTGCTAACCCCGATTTATGAACTAAAAACAATGTTTTTACGTTTACTATGTGTTTATAAACATGAGCTATACTTTTGTTTAAGTGGTGAGACTTTTTATTCATAGTACACTTTTTATAGACTCAATATGCATGCCGATACATTTAAACACTAAGGTAACAATATGTTTTTTAACCAATCTTTAAAAAATCAAATCGCTGATTTACAAAGTAAGCTCTCTGTAAGGGAGCAGGTTAAGCAAAGCTTAGACAGTGAAATGCTGGTGTTAGAGCTTGATAAGCAAGGTGCTATTTTAAGACAAAATAAAAATTTTGAGCGAGAGTTTAACTACTCAAATAACAAAATAATTAATAAAAATATTTTAGACTTCATACCTGAAAATGCTAGAAATAACGCGGATTTTCATGCCTTTCAAAAAGCGCTAAGTAAAGTAGAACATTTTGCCGGCGCTATCCAAGTATCCCACCCAAACGGACAACGAGATTGGTTACGCTGCATTTTACATCCTATAAAAAACGAGCAAGGTCAGCTTGAGTATTTAACCCTGCATTGCACTGTGCTTACACAAATAATTGAGAGTTCAAGAGAAAACGAAGATTTAATCAAAGCATTGCATCGTTCAACAGCGGTTATTGAGTTTGATACTCAAGGTATGGTGTTACGTGTTAATGACAACTTTTTAAAAAGTATGAGTTATTCAAAGCAAGACGTGGTGGGCAAGCATCATGGTATGTTTTGTGACGAACAAGAAGCGAGTAGTAAAGAGTATCAGGCCTTCTGGCAACGTTTGCGTAATGGTGAGTTTATTGCGAGTAGGTTCAAACGTATTGATAAACACGGCCATGTAGTTTGGTTAGAGGCTTCATATAATCCGATTTTTAATGAAGCAAATGAGCTCTATAAAGTAGTTAAATTTGCCACAGTGATCACTGACCAAGTAGAAAGAGAACTGGCTACAGAGCAAGCGGCGAGTATTGCGCATGGCACTTCTATCGAAACTGATAATAACGCGGATAAAGGTGCTGAAGTGGTACAAAAAACAGTTCAGGTTATGAACGAACTGTCGGTGCAAATGGAGCAAGCTGCTCAAGAAATTTCAGCATTAGATAAACAGTCGCAACTCATTGCGAGCATAGTGCAGAGCATTAGCAGTATTGCTGATCAAACTAATTTATTGGCACTTAACGCGGCTATTGAGGCCGCGCGTGCAGGCGAGCAAGGCCGTGGATTTGCGGTGGTGGCTGATGAAGTGCGTTTACTTGCCTCCAGAACCAGTAAAGCTACCGAAGAAATAGTGGATGTTGTACAGCAAAACCAAAATTTAACTCAATCAACCGTTGCAGTAATTGAGCAAGGTAAAAATAAAGCGCAACAAGGTCTAGCGCTCTCCAAAGAATCTGGTGATGTAATGAGTGATATTAAAAAAGGCGCGCAACAAGTTGTTGATGCCGTTAGTCAATTCTCGAACCAATTAAGCAGTAAAAAATAACTTAAATTTACAGCTCTTTATTTATTAGCGCAGAAGAGAAATTTTGATGATCTTGATCAAGGTTTCTCTTTTGCCATCTCATTATACTTGCGCGCTTTATTTCCCTTAATTATTCATGCAACCGGCTTGAACCCGGTTCGATGTATGGAGCGCACATGTCAGCTGTTTCTTCTTCAACCTTATTTGTACCTGAATTACTTTGCCCCGCAGGCAGCTTAAAAAACATGCGTTATGCCTTTGCCTATGGTGCCGACGCGGTTTATGCCGGCCAACCGCGTTACAGTTTAAGAGTGCGCAATAACGAATTTGATTTAGATACATTACAAATAGGGATTAACGAAGCACATGCGCTGAATAAAAAGTTTTATGTAGTGTCGAATATTGCCCCGCATAACGCAAAAGTTAAGTCGTATTTACGTGATATAGAGCCGGTGATTGCTATGAAACCGGATGCATTGATCATGTCAGATCCTGGGTTAATTATGCTAGTACGTGAAAAATGGCCTGATATGCCAATTCATTTGTCGGTTCAAGCCAATGCAGTGAACTACGCAAGCGTACAGTTTTGGGCAAAACAAGGTATTGAGCGGGTAATTTTGTCTCGCGAGCTATCGCTTGAAGAAATCAGCGAAATTCGTGCTCTGTGCCCAGAAACAGAACTAGAAGTATTTGTGCATGGCGCACTGTGTATGGCTTATTCAGGGCGTTGTTTACTCTCAGGCTATATTAATAAACGCGATCCCAACCAAGGCACCTGCACCAATGCATGTCGTTGGGAGTATGATGTTAAACCTGGTACAGAAAACGAAACCGGTGAAATGGTACATAAAATTGACCCTAAAACGGTTATACCTACGTTAGGTGAAGGCGCACCAAGTAACGATGTATTTATGCTAGAAGAGCAAGGTCGCCCGGGTGAATATATGCCTGCATTTGAAGACGAGCACGGCACTTATATCATGAACTCAAAAGACTTACGCGCCGTGCAATACGTAGAGCAGCTAACAAAAATGGGGGTGCATAGTCTAAAAATAGAAGGGCGTACTAAGTCATTTTATTATGTTGCGCGTACCGCACAAGTATACCGTAAAGCGATTGACGATGCGGTTGCAGGTAAACCATTCGATGCTGATTTATTTAAAACTCTTGAGAACCTTGCACACCGCGGTTATACCGAAGGTTTTTTAAAACGCCACGCCCATCAAGATTATCAAAATTACGAATACGGTCACTCTGTATCTACCAAGCAGCAATTTGTGGGTGAGGTATTAGGGCGTAATGCTAATGGTTTGGTTGAAATAGATGTAAAAAATAAGTTTTGTGTTGGTCATTCATTAGAGCTAATGACGCCGAAAGGCAATATTAGTTTTCCCCTAGAAAGTATGGAAAATAAAAAAGGCGAAAGCATTACTGATGCTAAAGGCTCAGGCCATATCGTAAAAATTCCACTGCCTGACACTATCGATTTAGAGCACGCTATACTGATGCGCAACTTGGATGAAAACCAAGACACCCGCAATCCGTTTAAGCATGCTGTTTTATAATAGAGAGTTTAATCATGGCTTTATTAATAAACAGCAAATGCATTAACTGTGATATGTGCGATCCAGAGTGCCCAAATGAAGCCATTTATATGGGCGCTAAAATTTATCAAATAGATCCTGCAAAATGCACCGAATGTGTGGGTCATTACGACAAGCCAACGTGCGTGAGCGTATGCCCCATTGATTGTATAAAGCCCGATCCTAATCATCGTGAGAGCTTAGATGAACTGGCGGAAAAGTATGTGAGATTGATGGGTTAAGGGCATCGTTTGGTGTATTAAGTTATGGACAGTACATCAAACTTTCTTAGTTTATAAGTTGAGAAAATAGCCATAAGAGTCGTTAATCCTCTGATTTTGTTGACTCACCCACGTAAAGTATTCTTTATTCTCTAGCAAGCTGGCAGCCTCATTATCGACGATTATTATGGCATTTTGGTGCATTTGTAATATAGATGCTGGGCAGCTGGCTGATAATGGACCGTTTACCATATCTTGTATTGCTTGTGCTTTATTTTTACCGGTGGCAATTAATAACACGTATTTTGCTTCCATGATGGTCGCAATTCCCATGGTCATTGCCATATGTGGTTGCGGTTCTTGGGGTGTAAAAAGTCGGCTGTTATCTTGTATTGTTTGTTTTGCTAAAGATTTAATTCGAGTACGCGAAGCAAAGCTGGATGAAGGTTCGTTAAAGCCAATATGCCCATTGCCACCAATACCGAGTAATTGCAGGTCAATTCCGCCCAGCTCTGTGATTTTTTTTTCAAACACCGTCCCTTGTTGTCTTGGATCTTGATGACGATTACAGGTGGGTAAAAAGGTGTTTTTTGGGTCGATATCTATATGATTAAACAACTGTTCATTCATAAAGTAACGGTAGCTATTGATGCTATTTTCATCAATGTCGTAATACTCGTCTAAATTAAAGGTGCTGACTTGGCTAAAATAAACCTCTTTGTTTTTATGCTTTACTATTAGCTGTTTATATAAATCAACAGGCGTACTACCAGTTGCAAGTCCTAGATTGGCATTAGGTTTAGTATTGATTAACTTTTTAATAAGCTCAGCGGCATTGTTGGCAACAGCGGCTTTATCATCAAATATAAGTACTTGCATTTTAGTTCTCGCTTAATTGTTTTTTAGCATAGTGATGAACACCAATAACATCGGCATTGGCTCCCGATTTAGGTGCTAATAAATTGACTTGATAAATCTCGGGTGCGTGTTGAATTTTTGCAGCCACCTTGTTAAAAAATAATGGTGCTAAGCCGACACTGCCCCCAATAACAACGTTGTTATTACCAAAAGTAGCTTTCATATTAAATATAAGTTCGGCCACGGCTGCAGCGGCATTGTTAATAATAGGCATAATATCTGGGTGCTCAGCGTAGTCTGTAAATACATCTTTTGCGCTGAGCGTTTTGCCTAATGCTTGGCTTGCATATTTGGCAATAGCAGTACCAGAGGCAATCGCTTCCACACAGTTCTCTCGGCCACAATGGCAAGCGTAGTGTCGATTTGATAGGGGTTTAACTGTGGTGTGACCCAAATGGGCGCAAAACCCATCGGCGCAGGTTATTATATCGTTGTTAAAAACAATACCTGCCCCAACACCTGTTGAGACGGTGATATAAATAAAGTTTTTATTATTCAGTTGCTCATTTAATACGTACTCTGCCCAAGCAGCTGCAGAGGCATCATTAATAATGGTGACAGGCAGACCCGTTAAACTGCGAAACTGAGCCTGTAATGGTAATTGTCGACGCACTGATAAAAAATTAACAGCATCAGGACTCACTTGGCCAGTACAGGCAATATTGATTGAGCGTGCTTGTACCACCCAATGTTTAATTTGTGCATATACATAGGGTGCTAAATCATCAATATTTGTATGAATGATAGAGTCTACTTTTATAGCGTCGACAATTTGGTCATTATCAATAAGGGCACATGCTATTTTGGTGCCGCCAATATCAATTGCAATATCCATGTTTAAGCATCGCCCTGAGCATTGTTGATACTGTTTACAAACCAACTGGTGATATGTTCTACACGGGTAATTGCTGAGCCAACAGTCACACACAGTGCACCCAGGGCTATAGCGTTTGCTGCACGTTCTGGTGAGTTATATCGCCCTTCAGCAATAACATTCACACCCGCACTGACCAACTCAGTGACGAGCTGATAGTCTGGCTCATCGGGTGTTTGTGCTAAATTTAAATACCCCGAGAGGGTGCTTCCAATAAAGGTGCAGCCAGCCTCATGCAGCAGTTTACCGTCAGTAAAATCGGCGCAGTCAGCCATCGCAATACAGCCTTGGTTATGAATTTCAGCTAATAACGTTAATCTATCCACTGGTCGCGGTCTGTCTGTACCGTCAAAAGCAATAATGGTGGCGCCAGCTTGCGCAAGTGCAATTACATCTTCAACATAAGGTGTAATTCGAATTTCAGTATCATCAAGATCACGCTTTACAATACCAACAATCGGAACATGTACTACTTTTGCCACCGCACGTACATTCTCTACCCCTTCTATTCTCAATGCTTTTGCACCTCCTGAAAGTGTTGCTAATGCCATAGCAACAATATGTTCAGGTTTATCCATTGGGCCATTATCTACAGGCTGACATGATGCAATTAAGCTATTTTTTAACTGATTAATTAACTCGTTTTCTAATGCGTAATTTTTCATAACTTTCACTCTTGATATTGCTTAGTCTTTCATCGTAAACAAGGTTAATCGGGTTAAATCTTTATTGTGGGCAGGAAATAGTAAGCTAACAAAGTAGCCAACAATTAAGCAGGTTAGAATGCCAATCGTCCCGTACAAGTAGCCGTTAGCCCAGCCATATTTCCAGGCTGAAATCATTAAGCTCACTCCGCTAATAATGCCAACAATAGCGCCAATCGAATTTGCCTTTTTGGTCAATGCACCGAGTATAAAAATACCGCCAAGTGCCCCCATAAACATACCGATAACTTTAAAGTAAGCTTCCATTAGTGAACGGATTTCAGGGTCAATAAATATAAGCCCGACAAGCGTGCCTAAAACCCCCGATACAAATGTTAAAATTCTCGCTAGGCTCATATAAGCTTTCTCGCTTTTAACGAAGTTAAATGGCCTAACAAAGTCAGTAAGTATTGTGGTTGCAATTGAGTTCATACTAGTTGAAACCGTTGATTGCGCAGCTGCAAAAATACCGGCAATAATTAACCCTGCTACCCCAATAGGGAGCTCATTAGAAATAAAAGTAGGGAAAATTTGGTCTATTTGAATACTCGGATCGAGTTTTTCAGGATTAAGTTGATAGAACGCATACAAGCCCGTACCTATACAGAAAAATAATAAGGCGCCAGGGGCAGCAAGAATAGCATTGGCCCAAATAGATTTTGCAGCAGCAGCTGGATCTTTAGTAACCATGTATCTTTGAACAACGGCTTGATCGGCCGTATAACTTGATAAGTTTTGCCCAATGCCACCCAGAATTATTACCCAAATAGATAAAGTGGTAATACTTTCAAAGCTAAAGTCGGTGTTTACAATGGTAAACTTGTCATCTGCAAAGCCTATTTGAATAAAGCTTGTAAAACCATCATCTAACCCAGCAATAATAACAAAAAAACAGACTACAGCCCCAATAAGTAGTACTACTGTTTGAATCGTATCGGTCCAAATAACCGCTTCTACGCCACCTAAAGTGCAATACAATAAGCACAATACGCCCATAATTAACACGCTCTCAGTTGCACTAATTGGTGTCACTGCTGATAAAGCCAGCGCAGTAAGTGCCATTACAATACCCATTCGACCAATATGAAATAATGTGAATAAACCACTGGCAAAAAGGCGTACTGACATATTGAATCGTTTTGATAAAAATTCGTAGGCGCTAGTGGCATCTAGTTGTCTAAAAAATGGAATAGCAACATAAATGGCTATTGGAGCAACGGCAATAATCATCCAAATGCCAATCAGAAGTATCCAGTTTGTTTGATACACAATGGCGGGCAGTGCTATATAGGTTAATGAGCTTAACATGGTGGCATAGATTGAGCAGGCTGCTGCCCACCAAGGAATAGATTGTCCCCCTCTAAAGTAGTCATCGGTATTTTTGTTTTTAAACATAAAATACAAACCAACCATGACAACAGATAGTAAATAAACTACCAATACCAGCATGTTTTGCCAGCCAAATTCACGAGCTGTATTGTTAATTTTGCCTTCGACAAGTGTTGTTTTAGCAGTATTTGTATCGGTGACTAGAGCATAAGTATGCGCTCTATTAGCCACTATGTTATGAAATGTATAATTTGAGCTTTCATAGCTTGACCAGGCTTTTGTGATGGTATTAAACGATTTAGCGTGACCATTTTTTGTAATAATTAATAAATGAGACTGGCCTAAAGCGGAAGCATAAATTAACGAGTTCGTCTCAACAAGTTGGCTAGCTGTACGATTAACGATGGGCGCCCAAGTATTGGTGTCAGGGTTAAATATATGCATAAATAGCGCTGAGTTAGCGTCATAACTTTTAGATGAATAGTTTTCAGAAATGGCATAAATTCGGTCTTTATTTCCATCATTTTGTATTGCTAACTTTAATTGACGAGTCCTACTTGATGTAAATATATCACTGCTGAGCTGAGTCCAATTACGCTGTTCGCCATCAACTGCAATCTTAAAAAAATACCATTGTTGATCGAAGCCAGCTAAATATAAATTGCCTTCGTATATTTGTGCACTGATCTGCTTGAGTGGACGCGGTAAGTTAGTAAACTGAGAGGACACTAATTTTTTAGATGACTCATTCCAATGCAACACATTTACCAAGGTCGATTGAATCGAATCTAACTTCCCCCCTAAAATAAACGTTTTCTTGCCATATTGCAGAGTTATTGCTGCAGCTCTATTACCCTCAGTCGGACTAAGGGGGAGCAGTGAGATAACATTATTGTTTGTCAGATCGAGTTTAATCAGTTTGTTGTAATGACTATTTGAAATAAATACCGAGTCATTATTTGCGAAGTAAACTGTATTTTTATTTACTGTTAAGTGTTCAGCTCCCCCCTTTATGGGGTCCCAGTTTAACTGTGTTTGCGCAAATGAATGGCTTGATGCTAGAAGCAATAAAAATGTAATTATTTTTCTCATAGTGCAACTGTATACCTGTTTGTAGTGTATACCTGTTATACCACTAGGTTTGGCATAAATCCATTGTTTTAACATTTAAGATACAAAAAAAGGCTAAAATTAGCCTTTTTTTAATTTATAAAGTGTACTTATATCAGCCATAATAATTATCAAAAACATAGTCTATGTGAGCTGAAAGTTGCGCATCTGCGCCCTCGACATCACCATTTTTTATACACTCAAAAATAGCCACGTGATCATCATAACTTTTTTTATTTAATTCCGCGGTATTAATGCGATCTGGACGCGAGTCAATTAGCCAATCCATTAAGGCTTGGTGAACAGCTAAAAAGATGGGGTTACCAGGTATAGAGGCTATCACACGGTGAAAATAAATATCGGTCCGTCTAAATTGACTATCATTTTCGATAGACTTTCCATTTAACTCTAGCGCTTCTTCGAGTTCTTTAATTTGGCTCGGTGTTGCTGATGCTGCTGCATGCCTTACTAAGCTTGACTCAAAAAAACGTCTTAACTGATCAAAATACTTTAAACCATTTGGTTGAGCCAAAAAGTCTTTAGACATCCCTGATAGTTCAGCAATTATTGTATCTGCGGATGGGCGGGTAACCCGGGTTCTTTCGCCACTACTTATTTTTACAAGACCTTTGCGTGCAAGTGCTGCGAGTGCATCCCTAATTGATGGTCTACCAACACCAAAAGCAGCCATAAGCTCTCTTTCTGATGGTAAGGCATCACCCTCTGCGATTTCACCTTGCCTGATCATCCGCTCGAGTTCTTCTTCAACGGTTTCAGATAATTTTTTTCGTTCAACTGGGCGAGTAACTTTTAATGTCATTTAAAAACCTATCAACTATTTGGTTATTTACCTATTGTACCATAGCGCGATTATTTCGCTAACTCTACCTAAAATATACCTATTTAAGGGAAAGTTTAATTAATGCAGTCTTTTATCATTGCTAGCGTTTTTTGTATATATTTTATTCTGGTTGCTAACGATTGTTTATTAGGAAGTAATGATATTTTACAGCCGACAAAGTCTAATTTCGTGCCTGCTTGTAATTGCATACAGCGTTTAACTTGTTCTTCATTTAACACAGAGTCTCGATTATTTATACAATCAAAGTCATTGAATTGAGGTGGCATATGGCTATCTTTCCATACACCATAAACATCAGAAGTGTCGCTGGCACCTGAAAATATAAGCCCAGTTAATAAATCAGCCTTAATACACTGCTTTATGTGTTCTACAGGACCATTACAACTTTTAGCCTCTATTGCCGAGCGTCCCCAGTTGATAGAAATGCCGAGCCTCTGTTTAGCATGCTTATTAACCGTTGTGATAGCATCAATCTCATCTTCAATGCGCATAAACCCCTTTTCACTGTGTTGTGTATTTACTTGAGCATCACAATGTTCAATTACTAGTTTAGCACCATGCCAATCCCATTGTTGTAATTCGTTAAGCGACTTAACTAAGGCGCGAACTGAAGAGGGGACTTGCTCATTAATTGTCGGTGCACTATGGATTAAAACATGGGTAACCATTTGTTTATTAAAATAACTATTGAACTGTTGAATTTGTTGATTCGCTTGTTGGTAAAATTTAATGGCTTTACTTCGGCCTACTTCATTGTCTGAAGCAATACCAAAATAGGGATCTTTACTAAGTTCGGCCATTGTCCCTGGGATACAGGTAATTACACTGCGCCAATTTGAATTTAACTGTGCATAAAACCATTCATTACCAAACCTGTTGAGCTGCCCCGAAAATGGAATTTCCAACCCACTAATAGCGACGTCTTCTTTTAATGTTTTATAGAAAAGTTGCTCGGTTTGCTGATCCCAACTTGAGTCAGCGGGAACAGATGCGTATGCGCCTGAAAGTATGTCCATATTAATTCCTTTAGTTGTAGTAAAGCGGTAGCAGCAGAGCATAATCAATTTTTATTAGCCTAATTATTATTCTGTAGAACTAAGCATTTGATGTATTGTGGTGTAGCTGTTATACCAGTGGTGTATGGTTAACACAACTACTGATTTTTTAAATTAATAGATAGGTTTAAAAGTGAATATATATAAATACGGTGACGATTCGCAGCAATATGGCCAATTAATTAGACCAAAAAACAATCATTATTTACCTGTGGTTATTGTGATTCATGGCGGATATTGGAAAGATAACCACAGCTTAGACACTTACCCAACGAAGCATATTGTTGAGTATTTAAAAGACTTCAATATCGCTATTTGGAATTTAGAATATCGAAGGATGAATAGTCTAGGGGCTAATGTAACAGCGCCATGGCCAAGCATACTGAACGATGTTGGCGAAGGGGTCGATTTCTTATCAAGTTTAGCTGAACAGCATAAACTTGATTTAAGCAACGTGACACTTATTGGCCACTCTGCAGGTGGGCATTTAGCAACGTGGGCAGCATCGAGGGCTATGATTAATCCATGCTCGATTTTGTATAGGCCGAACTATTTAACAGTAAAGTCGGTGATTTCAATTGCTGGAGTCCTAGACTTAAGACGTGCAGAAGACTTAGGACAGCCAGAGCAAGTAAGTAAATTGTTAAACAAAAACAATAATATAAAAACAAGTGTGGCAAACAGTAATCCTGCTCAGCTAGTCGATGCCAATGTTAGGTATATCATCGTTCATGGTGATATGGATAAAGAAGTAAATATAAACCAAGCCTTGAGTTTTATAGAGTGCGCTTGCTTGAGTAAAGTGGTGCTGCACATTTTAAAAGAAGATGATCATTTCACGATGTTTCCTGGTTTTGCAAAAAATCAGCGGAGTTGGGAGCAGCTAAAAGAGATAATTTATACGGAGTTGCAGATAATAAAGGCTGGTAATTTCAAAGCCAGTGTACTTCAAAAGTAATGTGTATTTTACGCATATTTTCATGTCTGCTTTAGCATGTAAGCCCCTTATTAAATAAAAAAATTAAAAATAATCCAAAGATTGTTCGTTGAGCAATTACTGCTTGGCTTATTTTTGAGCAATAAATGAAATGTTTTTGCAGTTATTAAGTGCTTACTTTTATTTTCATATAACCAAATTATTTATTTAATGTGATTTAAATGTTAATTAAAATCTTGTTGAAGGTGTACTGGTATGATAGGTTGACTGTATAATATTTATTCACCTAGTTATATTACATTGTTATAATGAGAGAAAACCATGAAAAAAAATAAAGTTCAGCATCACTTATCCGCTTTATCGGTCTGTATTGCAGCCGTATTAAGCTCGCAAGTTATTGCGCAAGAGTCAGAGTCAAAAAAAGATATTGAGCGTATTAACGTTACTGGCTCAAATATTTTTAAAGGCAGTGCCAATTTTAGTTCGTCTTCACCGGTTGTTGAGCTAGGTAAAGAAGCTATTGAAGGGGTGGCTGCTATTTCAATTTCCAATACATTGAGCCGATTACCTTCAGTAACTGCCGGTACTAATGATGCATCGAATAATGGCGATGGCGGTGGCAGTTCAGGTATTAGTACCACGTCATTAAGAAATTTAGGCACAGCGAGAACGCTTGTATTAGTTAATGGCCGTCGATATGTGTCGGGTACATCCGCAGGTGATGGCTATGGTGTTGATTTAAATTCCATTCCCACCTCGATTATTGAACGAGTTGATGTACTAACCGGTGGCCAATCTGCAATTTATGGCTCTGATGCAATTGCAGGTGTAATAAATATTATTACCAAAAAGAATTTTGAAGGTGTTGAGGTTAATGTGTTTGGTGCTGATTCAGATGAAGGTGGCGCAGCTAGACAAAACATAGATTTTACTTATGGCAAAAACTTTGATTCTGGTAATGCATGGTTTTCTGTTGGCCTTGCTAATCAAGATGATTTAATGGCTAGGGGCAGAGATTTTTCAAGAAATAGTATTAATGTGCATGATGAAGACGGTGATGGTCTGCGTGAAACATTGCGTGTTAGAAACGGACCAATGCACGTAGATGGTGGCGCATTTCAGTTTGCTGATGTGAGTATTTTTGGTAACGGTGATGAGTTTAGCCAATTTGCGCCAAAAATAACCGCAGATGGGCAGCTTGATGGTGAGAGTGATTTTTATAATCAAACTTTTTATCGAAAAGCGATTGCACCTTATAAGCGACAATATGCAGCAGCAGGCATGACATTTGATATTTCAGATAAAGTATTTGCTGAGCTTGAAATTAATTATTCTGAAGTAAACTCTTCTACCAATATTGAAACTGCACCTTTGAGTATAGTAAATGATGTATTTGCTGTTAACCGAGGGGGAGTGACGGGAATTGATGTTGCTGATAGTCCATTTTTTAATGGTAGCAGTGCGCAAAGTCAATTATTACCGGCTTTACAAGCGTCGGGTGGAACGTCATTAGATCGGGTAAATACTTTTAGACGTTTAGCTGAGTTTGATAATTTAGGCGTAGAAAATCATCGTAGCACTTTTCGCATTGCGGGTAATTTAGATTATGAATTTGATAGTGGTCTCTTATTAAGCACCTCAGCAGTATATGGCACAACTAATCAAGTACAGAAAAACAGTGGCGATGTAAATTTAGTCGCACTTCGCTCGGCTTTGAATATTGAAGAAGATGGCAATGGTGGTTATCAATGTGCAGATGCTACAGATAGATGGCAAGGATGTGTGCCTATTAACCCATTTGGCACAACTGACAGTGAGTTAGGTTTAGCGGGTGTGACAGGTTTTTCTGATGAGGCAGTTGATTATATTGGTATTTCTACTGGTCAAACCGGGGTTATTAAACAGTATGTAGTAAATAGTGTTTTATCTGGTGAGTTACCTTTTACTCTTAATGATGAGTTTATCGGTTTTGCTGCAGGTATTGAATACCGCAAAGAAGAGGGAGCAGAAACGCCTGATGCGTTCCGTCAAGCAGGTATCACTCGAAGACTACAAGTGTTTCCAACAAAAGGCAGCTTTTATTCTTATGAGGCTTTTGGTGAAGTATTATTACCCGTTTATGATTGGCTTAATGTAAGTTTGGCGATGCGGGTTGGTGATTATTCGTCAATTGGCAATACCTCAACGTATCGTTTAGGAATTGATGCACCAATTAATGATTACGTGCGTCTTCGTGCAAGCCTTTCTAGTGCGGTAAGAGCACCTAATGTTAATGACCTTTACGCTGCAGGATCTGCAAGTGCAACTGGTGGTCATGATGTGTGTGATGGGGTAACTGCAAATTCTACAGGTAATGTAGCTGATAACTGTCGCTCAATAGATTCTATTGCACAACGTATCGCATCAGATGGCTCGTTTACACTGGTAGGCTCTGAAAGTCAGAATGAACGCTTCTTAAAAATGGGCTCTGAAGACTTACAAGAAGAAACAGCAGATACATATACCTTAGGTGCGGTATTCACGCCAATTGATTCACTTTCGGTTTCTTTAGATTATTACTCTATTGAAATTGAAGATGCAATTTTAAATGTAGGTGCTGGTGAGATCATTAATCGTTGTTACGATGTGTCGCCAACTGAATTTGACGCATCGTGTAATGGTAATGTGGTGCGTGCTGTTAACGGCCCTATTTTAAATATTACCTCCAAGGCAATTAATGAAAGTGAAGTTAGAACAAGTGGCGTAGACGTTGAAGTTTTTTACACCATGGATAAGTTAGACTTGGGTTTATCTGCATCTTACTTAGATGAGTATGTGACAACAAGTAAATCGGGCGTTGAGCGCGACTATAAGGGCGAAGTACTTTACCCTGAATTTAGATATACCTTTAACACGACTTATAACGTGACTGAAGACTTTAATTTATTTGCTCAAGTTACCTTTCGTGATGAAACACAAAATGATGTAAATAATGATGTTAATCAAACGCTATCTGATGACATAAATACATTGGATTCAGTTTATTACGTAGATTTACGTGCATCATATAGCTTTAATGAGTCATTTAATGTGTATGCAGGAACCAATAACTTGTTTAATGAAGAACCGGATATTATTCCTCGAGGCACTGTAACCGGTTCTGCTGCAGGTACTAACACTGAGCCAAGGGCTTACGACATCATTGGTCGTCAATTCTTTGTTGGTCTTAAATATAAGTTTTAATTCACTTTTTTTAAAAAAACCTAATCGCTTAGATTAGGTTTTTTTCATTTTAATTAAATAGTGAGGATGGTATGCATCGATTAATGATGTGGCTTAGTTGCTTAGTGTTAAGTGGTTTTTTTAGTGTGCCACTTGAGGCTAAAACAGATAGTGTGATTGCTAACTGGTCGAAAGTGGCTTCACTACCACTTTCAACTCAAAAAGGAGAACCGACGGGAATATCAGCAGCCTATATCGGTGTAATTGGTTCATATTTAGTTATAGCGGGAGGGGCTAATTTCCCTTATGGGCACCCTTACTTTGATGGTGCTAGCAAATATTACCATGACACTATTTATGTATACGATATTAGTGACAACCAATTTAAGTTAGTGGCTACCTCTAAGCTGCCTATGGCAATGGGTTATGGCGCAACAGTAACTAAAAACAACCACTTGCTTTTGGTGGGCGGTAAAAATAATCAACAGACGTACGACACGGTTATAGAGTTAACGCTAGATGAAAATCACATACCTCAAACCCAAATAGTCGCTAGACTGCCATTTGTTTGGTCTGATGGTGCAGCCGACATACATGATGGTTTTTTATATCTATTTGCAGGTAATGTAGATGGTAAAATTTCAAATCAGGTCTGTAAATTTTCTTTTGTCAGTGCGCGATGTGACACTGACATACCTGCATTACCCGCCATTGCGCGTACGCAATTTCCGGCGATAAGTATAAACGATGAGTTTATGTTATTTGGTGGGTTCAATCCGCAAGCAACCTCGCATAATTTTGCACTCACAGACGCTTATGCTTTTGATTACAGCACAGCGAGTTGGCATGCATTACCCAATACCCAACTGAATAATAAAGACGTCACCCTTGCCGGAGGTAGTGCCCTGCGTTTAACCAAAAATAAAATATTATTTTTAGGCGGTGTAAACAAGCAAATATTTGATAACGCAGTATTAAAATTAACAACATTGCAAGGCCAAGTGTTAGCGCAATTTAAACAACAGTACTTTTCTATGTCAGTAGCTGCATTTAAGTTTAACCGTAAACAAATCGTATTTGATTTAAAAAGCGGTACTTGGTCAGCACTCAAACAGCTTGTCCCCTTTGCTGGTGGTGCCGGGCCCCTCCAAACTGCGCAATATCAAGACACCCTATATTGGGTATCAGGTGAAGTAAAAGCCGTACAGCGTAGCCCTTATATATACAGCGCTAAAGTCACACATAATACTGAAAAGTAATCAATATATGGCATTCAATTTCTAATCGATATTTAAGATCAGGTCGTTGGCCATGTCACCACCATTATTCGAACGTTTTTGTTCGTTATGATTGGATGCTTAACCTATGGGGCTGTTGGTAATATACATTAATTTAGAGATGGCTCAGCTGCAACAATAAAGTTTAGCTAACGATATCTATATTAATAATAAATAGTTATTAAATAAAGGCAATGTTGAGTACTTTGTACTGCATTGCCTTTTTGTTTTAATTTGAAGCTAGTAAATGGGATTACCTAGTCATATCGGTAAGTTATTTACAATGCGGGTTTAGCCAATAAACGGGGATGAATATTGAATAAGTTTAACTTATTAGCTTATTAAATAGCCGCATTTATGCGGCTCATAGGGAGATATTAAATTTATTAGTGACTGCTTACTTAAGTTTAGTATGCAGCGCTTTAATAAGTCTTTATGACGGTTGATGATCCATAAAACCTGCGTGGCTCATTTTGGTCACAACATCTTGTTTTTCTTGCTCGCTTAATGCGCGTATTGGTAGACGAGGGTTACCCACATCAATGCCATGTAGTTGCATAGCGGCTTTACCAGCTGCAACACCGCCGTATTGCACTAGCGGGCGGATAATACTAATTACTTTATCCATCAGGGCAGTGACTGTCTCTTGGTCACCGCGTTTAAAAGCGTCAATAATATCGAGGTAAAGTGGTGCAGCATAATTATAGGTACTGCCTACAGCACCAATCGCGCCGACAGCCAACCCACCGGGTAAAAACTCGTCAACACCAAATGGAATATCGAATTTACCATCGCAAGCGCGTTTACAGCGCTGAAATTCGTACAAATCAACATGGTTAAATTTAATCCCTGCAAGATTAGGAATAACCTTGTCGGCTTTGATTAAAAACTGCTCCATATCAAACATCACGCCCGACATGCCTGAGTGATAATAATAAAAGGCTTTGCTAGGAGCTGCTGCTGCAACGCTCGCGCAGTAATTGACTAAATCATCAACAGAACCAGGTTTGAAGAAGCAAGGCGCAATAATTGATGTCGCAAAAATATCTAGTGTTTCAGCGTGTTTGGTCAGTGCTAGCGTATCTACAATTGAGAGTGCGCCGGTATGAACTGTAATGCTTAATTTACCTTTTGCTGCACTTACCCAACGCTGTGCAATTGCTTTACGTTCGTCAACAGAGCAATTAAGGCCTTCGCCAGTAGTGCCACAAATGTAAACGCCTTCAACGCCTTGTTTAATAATTAATTCTGCTAATTGATCAATAACCGGTAAGTTAACATCTCCATTTTCATCAAACGGGGTATGAGGGGCGGCGATCAGTCCTGTTAATTTATTCATAGTAAGCCTCTGAAATTTTAAAATATTGCTCTGCCGCTGATCCATGTATTTACAACATGTGGCGACGAATGTGTTGAAGAAAGTAGGGTTAAATCGGCATTTGAACCAACAGCTAATTGCCCGTAACAATCGGCAATACCTAAGAATTGGGCAGGGTATAAACTGGCCATCTTAAGCGCATCGATAAATGGGATATTTAGCATTTTTACAGCGTTATTTACTGCAGTGATCATATTTAATGCAGAGCCCGCTAATTGACCGGTATTGCTAGTTAGTTTATCGCCGGTTAAGCTTATTTGATGACCATCAAATTCAAGATGTGTTTGTTCACTACCTATGGTCGACATTGAGTCGGTAACCAACATCATTTTATGTGCAGCTTTGACTTTATAGGCTAATTTGGCTGTGCTTGGATGTACATGATGACCATCGAGAATAAGCCCACACCAGCTCTGCTCATCGAGCAAGGCTGCTCCAACCATATTTGGCTCGCGTGACTCGAGTGCAGACATTGCGTTAAATAAATGAGTAAAGCCGCTAGCACCGGCTGCTAATGCCGCTTGTGTTTGTGCAAACGTTGCATTTGAGTGCCCTAGGCAAACGTGTACATTACTTGCAACTAAGGTTTTGATAATGTCACAGTCGACACTTTCAGGTGCGAGAGTAACGACTTTAATACCTAAATCGTCACGACAATAAATATCTAATTCTTGCTGACTTATACCGCGAATTTGTTGGCTACTGTGAATGCCTTTTTTTGGCTCGCTAATATGCGGCCCTTCAAAGTGAACACCAATAATGCCGGGTGTATTTTGTGCTAAAGCAGTGCTTATTAAGTTTGCTGTTTGCTCTATCTTATTAACATCGCTGGTAATTAAGGTAGGGAGCAAGCTACTGGTACCAAATTTAGCATGCGCGTTAGTCATTGCCTTTAAAGTGTGTAAATTGGTGTCTTGATTAAGTAAATAACCGCCGCCACCGTTTACTTGTGTATCAATAAATCCGGCAGTTAATAAACCACTTACTTTATTCTCAATGGCGCCTTTAATGGTATCAAACGCAATGATTTTGCCATCTTCAATACTGATAGGGTGATTTTCATATAGTGTTTTACCATCAAACAGTTGCTCGGCTATTAGTGTGGTTCTCATGAGAGGGCTCTCGGTTTTTGCTGAAGTTGAGAAAAAGGGCTGAAAATTCAGCCCTTCTTAAATTGATACGTTAAATATCAAATTATTGGCTAAGTTACTGTTAAAATTAAAAATTCAACTTAACCCCAGCATAATAAGCGCGGCCGACTAAATCATAAGCGGTGCCATTTGTAAGCGTACCTTGCTGCTGATATTTATGACCTGCGGTTAAGTGAGGAGGTTGCTCGTCAAATAGGTTAGTAATACCAAAGTAAGCGTTAATTTGATTAGTAAGGTTATAACTAAAGCGAACATCGTTATAAACTTGTGAGTCAATAGAGTTAAGCTCTTCAGTGAGAACTGTATTGTCGTTACGGTCTTTAGCTTCATCCCAATAACGTAGTTGCCAATAAACATTGAAGTCATTGATGGTGTATGAAGCATTTATATTAAAGCGTAGCTCTGGAAATAATACTTCACCGGCCAGTTCTTGTTTGTCACCTGTTTCAAGGCCTGTAATACTGTAAGTATCTAAAATATTTGCAGCAAAACCTACGTATAAGTCACCATCACCTAAGTCGGTCATGTATGACACATCAATATCAAGCCCTTTGGTTTCAATTAAGTTCTCATTGCCTGAGGCTGCGTTTACTTCAAGGGCTGCACCTGAGCGTCCGTCACGTCGTACTAAGCCACCACAATTAGCGTCAAAGTCACTTGGATCTGCAGAGTAGCAACGATTTAAAATAACGGTTCGGTCAGTTTTTGCAATCGCATCATCTATTTCAATATCGTAATAATCGAGCGACATTTGCAGACCAGAAAATGATTCTGGAGTAAATACGATACCGGCTGTGAACGTATCTGCTTTTTCTTCTTTAACATCGGTAGAGCCGCTTAATAAGCCTGAGGTATTTTGGCGTTCTACTTGGGTTAAATTGAATGCGCCGTCGCTATCAATACGATTTTGGATTGCATTTATTGACCGACAGTTACTGGCAATATTCCCGTTATCAGTATTAGTAATACCATCACAAGGGTCGGTAACTAGTGCTGCGGTGGCCGTTCCGCCAGCGAATAAATCGCTTACGTTAGGTGCACGTACCGCTGTTGCTAAAGCACCACGTAAACGTATGCTATCTGAAATAGGCGCATCTAATCCTAATGTCCAATTTGTCGTACTGCCTACCGATGAATAATCACCAAAGCGGACAGCTGCTGATAGACTTAGTTTTTCGTGTAACGGAATATGTAATTCACCGAACACATCAACAACGTCAAAAGAGCCGCTTGTTTTGGCAATTGCCGCGCCACGTACAATACCAGCTTGGCGTAATGGATCAGGAGTTTCATGGCCTTTCTCTTCACGATATTCAACACCACCCGCAAAACCGATGTTGTCAACGTTATCACTAATTGCATAATCGAGTGTACCGGCCAAAATAGCGGTAACAACCACTTGCTCTATACTGCCCTCAAGGTTAGTGTCAGCCGCTAAGTACTCGACTGCTTCAGCTGAAATACCATCTAGAGCAAATGGATTAAATACAACACAGCCATTAATTCGTGCAATTTCATCTGCACATTGATTACCACCTGCGCCATCGTCTTCTACATTTAAGGCAAAGCGAGCACGGTCTAGGTTTATATCACCATGGTTAGTTTGTTGTTGATCAGTAACGCCATAGGTGCCACTGACGGTTAAATAAATATCATTAGATATATCGTATTCATATTCACCAGCAACTCTAAATGTGCTTCGAGTATTTTCAGCGCCACGATCACCAAACTCATAAAGACGTCTGAACGTTAAGCTTGCATCATCAAGATTTGTTATACCATCTGCAAGTAAGTTATTGCCAAGTTCTGTTCCAGCAAACCAAGGATGGCTGGCGATATCTATACCCGTAGAGCCTCCTTTAGAGAGCTTAAAAATATCATTTCGTGTATCTAGAGGGATTGGTTCAAAACGTGCACGAGAATCTACACGAGCGTAATTAGCAGTGAAGTTCATACGTGATTTATTACTTAGATCAAGAGATAAACCACTGGCAACAAAATGCCGTGTTAGTGGTGCTATCATTGAACGATAATCATGAAAGTTAAACGCATCAGAGGTGGCCGGATCGTCAGTACGAGTGAATAAGCTGCCATCACCGTTATATTTATCTATACGGCCGCCAAAAACATGCGATGAACCAACGTAAGCAGAGGTATCTCTAATACCATCACCATCAGTATCTACAGCATCTTTGTGTACACGAGAGTAATCACGATCACTTGCCATTAAGCCATCGTCTTCTGAGTAGCCCAAAGATAACCATGCATTGCCGTCATCAAAGTTTTTACCAATAGAAAACTCAATATCAGTGGTGTTCTTATCACCTTCGCTACTTTGTCCTGCCTGTGCTTTAAATGCAACGCCATCAAAATTTTTCTTGAGGATAATATTGACGACACCGGCAACGGCATCAGAGCCATAAGCGGCAGATTGGCCGCCAGTAAGTACTTCAATACTTTGGATCATGGTTGTGGGGATTGTGTTTAAGTCTACACCATAGCCAGACCCTACTGACATACCAGATACATAGCGCTTGCCGTCAACCAATACCAGTGTCCGTGATGAACCTAGATTACGCAACGCGACAGTATTTAAACCAGAGTCTTGCTCACTGATATTAGAGCTTGCTGAGGTGGTGTCTCCAACAACTGAAGGTATTTTAGCCAGTAAATCCCCAACATTGACTGCACCTACGCCTTCGATGTCATCTGCGTCTAAAATTTTAACGGGTGAGGCGGACTCAAAATCACCTTTGCTAATGTGTGAACCAGTAACAATTATTTTTTCAACTTTTGCATTTACTTTGATGTCCTGCTCATCAGCAGCAACTGCAGCGGTAGTTAGAGACGCAATACTTATCGCCAGTAGTGTCTTAGCAAACGTTTTTGATTTCATCATGATATCCCCAAGTAATATTTATATTTTTTATATGTTTATTTTTAATCAGATAAATGAATTACCTTGAAATACTTTAACGCAACAATGATGCAGTTAAAGCATACCATCAACCTGTTATACCAACATACCACTCGGGGATTTATATTGTCAAAGCTAAAATTGTTTTTTTACAACCATCCATTTACATTTTTTGCTAGCGTCTTAATTTTATTAATTTATTTGTATTTAAATATGAGAACCGGATTTGCAATGAGTTAGGGGTAAAAAGGAAATTATGATTGGTTTAATTGTGCCTTTGTGTAACATACCGATTAATTGTATTGATTCGAGTCGTAAAATGTTAAGTATTTCTCTTGGGCCTTTAGTTATTTCCATTTCTCAGTTGATCATTTTTTTAGGGTTAGGCATTTTTTGGGGGCTTACCTATTTATTAACACGCCAACATCCATTACAAAAAGCGATTTTAGACACTGTTTTTAAAGCAATTGTGGTGGGCTTTTTAGTCTCGCGTTTAGCGTTTGTGCTTACTATGTGGGATGCCTATCAAGGTAACTGGTGGCAGCTTTTTAATATTAGCGATGGCGGCTTTATTGGTTATTATGGCTGGCTCAGCGGTATAGTGGTTTTAGCATTTTATGCACGTGGTAAAAAAGCGGTAATGAAAAACTATGCTATTGCTGGGTTTGTTGGTTTTTGTTCAATGATTATTCCTAATTTTGCGCTGTCTATTTACCAAACGGGTGTGCAGTTACCGCAGTCTGTTGTGCATAATATTCAAGGGCAGCAAGTTAACTTACAAAACTTCAAAGGTAAGCCGGTGGTGATTAACTTTTGGGCGTCGTGGTGTCCGCCGTGTCGAAAAGAAATGCCGGTACTGCAAGCGGCTCAAAAAAATAACCCGAATATCACGGTGGCATTTGTCAATCAAGGCGAAGACTTACACACGGTAAAAGCGTTCCTTGATGAACAGCAACTCGACCTAAATCATGTGTTTTTTGATCAAAGTAGTAATGTGAGTCGCGAATCAGGTGCTGCGGGCTTACCAACCACTTTGTTTTATAATAGCCAAGGTGAGTTAGTTACCAGTCATATGGGAGAACTTTCTCATGCGAGTTTAGGCTATTATATTCAGGCTATTAGTGATAAAAAATAACGGTGTATTGCTGTTTAATCGCGTCATTCCTTTTTTATGCTCATTTAATAAGCAGCTAAATAGCAATTTTGCTGCTTAACTTCCTACCTTTATTCGAATTGACTATTTTTTGATAGTTTATTCAGTTGCTTATCAGTTTACATTAACAAACTATTAAGTTTGGTTGTGTAAAATGCAGCTACTTTTTTCGTATCAGCTTTAGCCGGTACGCTCATCTTTAAGTATTAACTGTATTTTAAATGGAACTGTTAAAACTATGACCGCTCATCGGATAACCCACGCTGCACATCACTCTCTTCCACTTTTTATTAAATCAACGCTATGCGTGTCTATTCTATCTGTTGTCAATCATGCATATGCTGATGAAGCAGAAGATAAAACATTAAAAAGCAAAGATATGGAAGTCATTGAGGTGCGTGGTATTCGTTCCAGTATGGCGGCTAATTTAGATATAAAGCGTTTATCGAGCTCTGTGGTTGATGCCATAACAGCAGAAGATATTGGTAAGTTTCCTGATAAAAATGTCGCTGATTCATTACAACGCGTACCTGGCGTGGTGATTGACCGTGACGGAGGCGAAGGCTCATCGGTAAGTATTAGGGGGTTATCATCTGAGCTAACCTTTTCTCAGCTAAATGGTAATTTTATTGCGTCATCACCAGGTGAGCCGTCTCGCTCATTTGATTATGCATTACTGCCCTCAGCCATGATTGAAAGCGTGGAAGTGTATAAATCGCCAGAAGCGCGTTTAGATGAGGGGGGCGTTGGCGGTACAGTATTAATGCATAGCCGCAAACCGCTGAGCATGGAGGCAAACTCTGGGGTAATTAACATTGAAAGCACCTATGCCGATGTGACTGAAGAGTCTGAGCCGCAGTTAACCGCGCTTTATTCTTGGAAGAACGAGGCTGATACCTTTGGCATGTTGTTTGGTTATACCTCACAAAAACGCACTAACCGAACTCTCTCAGGAGGCACAGATGCAAACGTATGGCGCTTTGCCGGTGATAACCCGGTAGATGCCAATGGCGAGCTGGTTGATAATAATAATCAGTGGGGTTCAATAAGTGATGCTCAGGGTAATAATTATAACGATGTTTGGTTTCCTCAAGTGGTTCGTGGCTCAATTGTAAACGAATTACGTGAGCGAGAAGGGGTGCAATTTAGCACGCAGTGGCGCCCAACCAGCCGTGTTGAAATTGGCTTTAACTATTTTGGATTTTCACTTGATAAAAATAGAACAGAGTCGGTGATTGATATACCTGAATGGTCTTTAAATCCTGACTTTTTAACCGATGTAAGTTTGGATGAGTCGGGCACTATTATCAATGGGATGCAATTTGATGCAGCTGCGAGTGGCGCAGAGAATGATATGCAATTGCCATGGATGCGAGGCCGTTATGTGCGTGAAGAGTCGACCTCAGACACCTTCGATTTTAATTTAACCTATGAAGGCGATTATTTTAAAGCCCGTTTTGTGGCGGGCAATACGCGCTCTGAAGGCGGGCCAAAGGAGAGTTGGGAAGCGGCGTATAAAAGTTCAAACGCCGGTGAAAATGAAAGCCGTATAGAAAATGCATCGCAAACAGCGGGTTGGCAAATTAATGAAAACGATATTAGTTTAAATATAGACCCTAATACGCTAGTTAACTTACTAAATGGTGTGGGCGGTGGGCGCGATCCAGGCTCGTCAAATTCAAGCTTTGTGCGCAGTGAACTCGAAGAAGATTACTACCAAGCTGACTTTGATATTTATACCGATTGGGGAATTTTAAGAACAATTAAAACCGGCGTAAAGTACCGAGAAGCTACGTTGCATCGCGAAACCGGTAATACCTTCTTTTTAGATCCTAATTTTGATATTGCTGCAGGAGAAGCCAGCGAGGGGGGGATCACACGTTTTGACAGTTATCAGTGGAACAACGGTATGCCACTAGCACAAGACGTGTTTATTAACGAAGGTAACATTGCTGGTGGTTTTAATATAAACCAAATGCCCGGTATTGATTGGCAAAAATATCGTGACATTGTGACCAGTCATTATGTGCCGTATACACGCAAAGAAGATAACTTTATTTATGATATTGAAGAGCAAATAGCGGCGTTTTATCTGCAAGGTGACTTTGAGTTTAATAGCGTGCGCGGTAATTTAGGGGTACGTGTTGTACGCACGAAAACCATGACATCATCAACCGACCTATATACTTATTTATTAGATCATACTGATGATGACAGCGGCGAGCCGGTAACCGGAGATGATCGATTTGTTGAAGACTATCAACTTATTACTCAAGAGAGTACCGATACTCAAATTCTTCCTAGCTTTAATATTGCTTGGGATATAAGTGATGATGTAGTGGTACGAGGCGCGGTTGCTAAAGTGATGTCACGACCTGATTATGCCGATTTAGGCGCACAACAACGCATTACGTTTGTCTCAGATGAGTGGGCAGACGATAGAGCTGAGTTTAATGAAATTCCGGGTTTTAGTGGCAGTGGCGGTAATAAAAACTTAAAGCCATTTGAGTCGGTGCAAGCTGATTTATCTATTGAATATTACTACAGCGAAGGCTCTGCCATTGGTTTAGCACTGTTTCATAAAACTGTTGATAATTTTGTTGTACCCTTAGTCATTGATGTACAACAAGATTTTGCTGGTAAAGAGGGCATAGTTGAGGCAGGAAATATTACTGTATCGCCATATAGCACAGTAGGTAATGGCACTGATGCCATATCTAAAGGGGCGGAAGTATTTATACAGCATGCCTTTGATAGTGGTTTTGGTTTTTATGCAAACTACACTTATAACAAAACCAATAAAGCCGATGTAGAAGTGGATGGTAAAGAGTTTGGTAAATCGCCACTAATAGGCAGTGCTAAGTATCAATACAATACCTCGATATATTATGAGGGAGATGCCTTTAATATTCGAGCTTCTTATAATAAACGCGGTGAAACTGTGTTGGGTTTAAATAGCGGCTTAAATGTATACCAAGACCCATACGAGCAAGTTGATGTAAATGCTTCGATTAATTTATTAGAGGATTTGAGTTTGACCGCTGCAGTTATTAATTTAACTAAATCTGAGTCGGTAAAGCGCCTAGGTAATGACACTGAGTCTCGGTTATTAAACTCAAGCTATTCGGGAAGACGTTATTATGCGGGCTTAAACTACCGTTTTTAAGCTGAGTGTGTTGAGTTTAGGTAAACAAGCTGTTTTGTTGCTGTTTTAGCTTTTTCTTGTAAGTTATTACTTTATAATGAGCGTTATAAAAATTATAGAATTAATATTAACAGGATTGAAATGAGTGATTTAACGGCAATAGCCAACTTATCTATTTTATTAGTTGAGCCTTCTGAAGTTCAACAAAAGCTAATAAAAAAATCACTGGCTCAGTGCGGTGTTACACAAATTGAAACGGCCAGCACTCAAGAAAACGCGCTGGCTGCTTTATCAAATTATCACCCTGATTTAGTCATCAGCAGCATGTACTTAAGTGATGGCACAGCTGATTCTTTATTACAGGCAATACGCAGTAATAGTAATACCGAGCAACAGGCATTTATGTTGGTATCGAGCGAGCGTAATAAGCGCCATTTAGAGCAACTTAGGCAATCGGGGGTATTAGCGATTTTACCTAAACCGTTTAGTGCCGACGAAATAACCCGAGCGCTTAAAGCGACTTTAGATATTATTAGCGAGCAAGAAGTGGAACTAGAGCACTTTGATGTGACGCTTCTTAGAGTGCTTGTAGTTGATGACAGCCGTTTTGCACGAAAACACATAATACGAGTGCTAGCGGGGATGGGAATTCCAGCACCGGTAGAGGCCGAAGACGGTAAACAAGCAATTGAAATGTTAAACAGCCAATCATTTGATTTAATTGTTACTGACTACAATATGCCAGAAATGGATGGTAAAGAATTAACTGAAACGGTAAGGCAATCGAATGCGTACTCGCATATTCCAATCTTGATGGTGAGCTCAGAAGCTAACGATACCCATTTAGCTAATATTGCTCAAGCGGGTGTGGACGCAATATGTGACAAACCGTTTGAGCCCGCTACTGTTCGCGATTTACTCTTTAAAATCATGAGCTAAAACATAACTATAAAAGCACTTTTAAAGTGCTTTTAAGTAACGCAATGAAAAATTGAGCAGCTTGGCGGCCGGCAAGGGCTTACTTAAATAAAATCCTTGAGCAATATCGCAGTTTAGCTCGTTGAGTAAATTTAGCTGCTCTTTGGTTTCTACCCCCTCAGCCACTACTTTTATTTCTAGGCTGTGTGACATAGCTATGGCCGCTTTCACTAAATTACAGTCTGCCTTGTTATCTGTTATGCCAGTAATAAAGCTGCGGTCAATTTTTAGCACATCAAAAGGGTATTCTCGTAAGTAACTTAATGATGAATACCCTGTGCCAAAGTCGTCCATTGACAGTTTTATGCCCAGCTCATCAATTTGCAATAAGGCATCATGAATTGACGCTTGGCTATTCATCAGCACCCCTTCGGTAATTTCCAGCTCTAAACATTCATTATTAATACTATTTTTATGCAGAGTGTGTTTAATTATATTGACCAGTTCAGGGTCTCTGAATTGGCGCGGTGATAAATTAATCGCCATGGTATAGTTTTGCTTGTTAATTGATTGCCATTCATTTAAAAAGCGTAAGGCTTGTTGAAGAACAAATACACCAATAGGCGTAATTAAGCCGGTTTGCTCTGCAATTGGGATAAACTCATCTGGTGTGATTTCCCCTAACACTATATTATGCCAACGAAGCAAGGCTTCAGCGCCAACGATGGTGTTTGTTTTTACATCTATTTGTGGTTGGTAATAAAGCTCAAATTCATTACGCTCCAGTGCACCATGCATTTGCTCTTCTATTTCAAAGCGGCGGCGCATGGCGACGTTCATTTGTGGGGTGAAAAAAGAGGACGTGTTTCGCCCCATGGTTTTTGCTTGGTACATAGCGGTGTCGGCATTTCGTAACAACACCGAGGCGCAGGTGCCATCCTTAGGGGAAATAGCAATCCCAATACTTAATGTCAGTATTAAGTCTCTACCTACAAGTTTAAAGGGTTTCCTAAATGCTTGAAGTAACCGCTCAGCAATCGCTAAAGCATCGTTTTCATCATTTAAATTGGATATTAAAACAATAAACTCATCGCCGCCCAATCGGCCTATTGTGTCACTTTTTTTAAGTGTTTGCTGTAATCTTGCTGCTGCCGCAATTAATAGTTCATCGCCCACTTCATGGCCTAAAGAGTCATTCACTTTTTTAAAGTCATCAAGATCTAAAAAGAACACCGCGGCTTTTTCGTGGCTCTTTTGTACTTCCAGTAATATTTGTGATAAGCGGTCTAGAGATAAAAAGCGATTAGGTAAATCGGTTAAACTATCAAAGTGGGCCTGATGACGAATTAGTTCAGCGGAGCGGTGTGGTTCGCTAATATCACGAATAATCACCATAATTTGGTTTTTTTTCGGCAGTAAACGCAATCTCGCTTCGTAATAAATTACGCCTTCAGGCATGCTTAATTCGTATTCAAAACTGACCATACTGTCTTGTGTTATCGTTTTTTCTATATGAACCTGAAACTTTTGCGCTACTTTTTCAGGTAATACATCCACCATTTTTTTACCAATAAACTGGTTAGGTGAAATATATAAATCGTTTTCATTATTTGCATGGTAGTCAGTAATAGTGCCATTTTGCTCTAGTACAAAAAATAAATCAGGAATTGCCTCAAATAAAGTTTTGAGCATGGTGGCATTAAATACGGCTTCTGCTTGTGCTTTGTGAACCTCAGACAGATCAATATCAATACAGTACATTTGTTTGGTATTGTACTGATTGGTAAACATAACATGGCTTGAAAATACGGCTACATCATTGCCATTTTTATGGCTGAGTATGAGTTCTGATGCGGGAATTTCAATATCATACTTAATCCAATTACTATGCGCTTTAATAACGGGCTCTCGCATTGGCGCGGGTATAATTAAATCTTCGAGTTTTTTGCCAATGGCTTCTTGGTGTGTATACCCATAAAGTAATTCGCTGCCTTTATTCCAATAAATAACACGTCGTTGCTCATCGTAACCTTGTACTGAAATAGAATCGACAGCATCAAAAAGTTGATGCAACGGGTCATTAGTAACATATTGATGAGCTGGCATATTATTAGTTTTATTGGGAGCCATTAAATGGGTTCCAGTTATTGAATTACTTTCTTTATATAATAGACATAAAGTTGTGATTTAGCATGGTAAGCGGCGTTTCAATAAGTGATTTTTTATTGATTGAATAGATAGTGATTTGGACAAAGCACAGGTAAGCACTTTTATAGTAAAGGCCAATAAATATTGGCCTTTATATTTTATTATTAGTTGGTGGGCATTAAATAGATTTCGCGTACGCTATTACGCTGATTAGCTTCAATGGCAAACAAAACGGCATCGGCCACGTCTTGAGGGTCGAGCTTATCTGGTTTTGCTTCATCAAAAAATGGTGTATTCACCATGCCTGGGGCTATGGTTGTACATCGGCCATGCCAAGGTTTCATTTCTTCCGCAAGGTTTTGACCAAAGCCATGAGCAAACCATTTAGTGGCACCATAAATAGAGCCATCAATGGGTCTTCGTCCTGCTGCAGAGCTGGTTAAAATAAAATGTCCTTGGTTTTCACGTAAATGAGGCAAAGTGAGTTTAGCAGTCCAAAGCAATGCTTTAATATTAAGGTCAACCATGGCTGACCACTCTTTAGGATCGCCATTCTCTGTACCAGGTGATGACACACCCATGCCGGCGTTAGCGAATGCTACGTCTAATCGGCCAAATTTTTCAACGCCTTTACTCACTACATTCTCAAGTTCATTAAATGCAGTGGCATCGGCTGAAACGCTAAATGCATTTTCATGGCCTAACTCGTCAACTAGTTTATTGAGTTTATCTTTGCTGCGTGCGGTTAAGATCACTTTGTGGCCATTATTAACTAATGTTTTAGCGGTTGCCTCGCCAATGCCGCTCGATGCGCCGGTAATTAAAATTACTTTCTGTGTCATAGTTCCTCCAAAACAAAAAGCCCGCAGGTGCGGGCTAGAATTTATAAAGTTGATGCTTACTGAGCAATATCAAATGTCACTTCGGTATCTTCACCGGCTATAACCGCTACCGGCTTAACTTGATATAGGGTAAACGCTTCATCTTGTAGTTCGGCATCATCAATATGTGCGTTACAGGTATAACCTAGCTGATAATCGCCAGGTGTAATAAATGCCAGTTCAAATTCATATTGGCTAGTTTGTGCGTTTAGTTCCACGTTTGCAGTAGCCAATGGCGCGTCTACAGGGGTTTCATCTTCGTTTACTTCGTAATTATCACGGGGTACTTCTACATCACTGTTATACAAATAAACAGCATGACCAAATGAGCCATCTTCTGCGGCAACATCTATATTATCGGTTTCACAATTGGCGAACAGCGATTCGCTAGTTGTGCCTCTAATATCTTGTGATTCCGCGAGGTTTTCAAGACGTACTCCGCGCGGCTTTAATACTATTTCGTCCCCATTTTGTGGCGCAACTAGTGATTTCTTAAGATCAAACTCAAGTACAAAAGTATTGTCTGTTTGATTAAGGGTAAAACCATCAAGTTGAATTTCGCCTATTCCGTCATTGCCTTTTCTATTTACAATTAACGGTGCAGTGCTGTCATCTTCATAAACGACATGCGAAGTTTCAGTTAGGTTGTTTATATCACCATTTATCACGTCGGCACGTATCCATGAGTATTCACCTGCAGGTACGTCTTCGCCTTCTAGTAAGCCAAAAACATCATCGCCGGTGTACTCTAATAAGTTAACCATTTCAGCTTTGGTTGAATCGCTGGCTTCACGGGTTTCGAAGCTAAAATCTTCGCCACCTTGTGAACGAAGGGTGATAGAGTCAAAAACTACATTAACCGCTTTTAAGCCGGTTACTGGCGCATCTGAAATTCCTAAACTGAACGTTGATTTTTGCGGATCGGTAGGAGTAATAGGGGAGTCATCATTTGATGAACCACAAGCCGTTAATGCTAATAAGACGGCGCTACTGAGTAATGTTGATTTTAAGTTCATGTTAGGTTTCCAAATACTTTAAAGTATCACCAAGTATAGATACAAAAACTTAACCTACATTGAATCAATTTTATTAGGACATTAAGGATGTAGGGTTTGCAGTAAGCTTGCAAACCCTAGTAGCCGAAAGCAATTAAGCTTCTAGTTGAAATGGGTATACCGATCCTAGGCTAAGTAACTGGGTTAACTCATCAAGCGCTTGATAACTTTCGGTTAATAACGCTGGATCGGCAAAATCGTTAGCACCGAGTTTATCGCGGTAATGGCGCGTAGCCCAATCACATAATTGGGTGTACTTTTGCTCATCTAAAATAACCTCAGGATTTACCGCTGCTAATTCTTGGCTATTAAGCGCCACGCGTAAACGCAAACAAGCAGGTCCGCCGCCATTTTGCATGCTTTGGCGTAAATCAAAAAACTGCACTTGATTTATGGGGTTATCGTCAATAATCATTTCTTCAATATACGCTTTTACAGCAGGATTACGCTGGCATTCTTGTGGGGCAACGAGCAACATTTTATCGTCACTAAGGCTAACCAGTTGGCTATTAAATAAATAGCTACTAACGGCATCTTGAATACTCACTTTGCTGGTTGGCACTTCAATAATATAAAGCTGTTTGTTACCTACATAGGCTTCGCGGATATCGTCTAATGCTTGCGTTTGATTTAAAAACGCCTGCTGATGGCATAATAAAACATTAGCGTTACCCACCGCGATTACATCATTATGGAACACCCCTTGGTCAATCACATCAGGGTTTTGTTGTAATAGTATTTGGCTGGTATCTTTTATATTGTGCAATCGACAAATGGCTTCAGACGCTTCCAAAGTTTGCCTTGCAGGGAACTTAACGGGTTTAACAAGCTGACTGTTGAAGGCACTTGCACCAAATACAAATAATTCTAGCCCGGTTTCACCATGGCTGTCGCACAGGCGAGTATGGTTTGCTGCGCCTTCATCACCAAAAAAACCTTGCTCAGGCAAATGTGAATGGTGTGCAAAGTATTGTTCGTTATTAAACATTGCTTTGAGCAAACGTGTAGTGGTGTTTGGCTCTAAAGAGCGATGAAATTTATTATTTAGATTAGCCGCAGTGAAGTGTACTTTGCCGTCGTTAGTATCAGGTGAAGGCGATACGGTGGCTGCATTAGCGGTCCACATGGCTGAGGCAGAGTAACAAGCGCGCAATAAAATAGGATCGGCTTTAAAGGCTTTATTAATGACTTGTGCATCGTTGCCAGTAAACCCTAAACGCCGCAATACATTTAAATCTGGGCGAGCATGAGGCGCAAATACCCCTTGGGTTAAGCCTTTATCGTGCATGGCTTTCATTTTAGCCAAGCCCTGCAATACTGCTTCTTGCGGATTTGAAAAGCTCGCCGCGTTGTTTAACGAGGCAACATTTCCATACGACAAACCTGCGTAGTTGTGAGTAGGGCCGACTAAGCCGTCAAAATTAACTTCTAAAGCATGCATACACGTTCCACTAACCAATTAAATAGTCTTTTACAATACAACGCTATGACTTAGCTTGCAAAGTCTGTTCAAAAATAGTTTTAACGCGAGTAGATACGCTCTTTCTCACTGGTGGTATGCGTATTTGTTGGCTCATTAACTTGCCACACTGTGATATCTAAGCGCCATAAAAAATAAAGAGTGTTGTATAAATTAGACATAATTTTTTTCCTTGGTGTAACTAATGACAATTAAATATAAGGAAGAAGTATGCCAATTGTTTATTGAATATTTTATGAATATAAATCAGATATTTACTATTATTTCTTTAATACCTAGTTTGGTTGAGGCACCAAATTGGGGGAGTAATTATAAAATATGCACTTTTTTGGTGTGATGTTATAAAGCCCTGCATTACATGACAGGGCTAGGGTAATTGCGTTAGGTTATTAACGACCTACTTTACCTTTTACAAGGGGCGTAAACGACATCACTTTAAACTTATTAGGGTTTTGAGTTTTATCATTGCTTAACACCAGCGAGTTGTGCAAATCGTTTACTGTAAAATATATTTTATGATCTGCACCATAACTAAAGCCATCTGGCCAGCTTAGGCGATCATCTTTAAATAACACTTCATAGTCGCCATTTGGTTTTACGACGCCAATTGCACCATTGGTTATATCGGTCACATAGACGTTACCGCCCCCATCCACCGTAATGCCGTCGGAAATGGGTTTAGTGCCGTAGCGCATTACTTTAGCTTCTAGCGCTTTTGCTGAAAGCTGCTCGTTGTTAATTGCGCTGGTGGCAATACGATAAACCGAAGTCCCCGACATTGACCCAAAGTAAAGCCAGTCTTCGTTAGGATCAAGCGTAATTGGGTTAACACCTAAACGCGCAGGTTGTCCGCCCAGGCGCATTGTTCGGCCATTAATAACCATATCAATATTTTCGGCGGTGGTGTATTGGCTATCTTGTAATACTCTTCGCGCTTCACCGGTTTTTAGGCTTACTATAATAATCGCAGCCTGAGTGCCTTGTGCTGTATCGGCAATGTAAATAACGCCGTGTTTATTATCGATAACTAAATCGTTTAAAAACGAGGTATCGGTAATTGTTGGCTTGGCTAGGTAAATAATTTTATGCAGTTGCTCTTGGTTGGTATCCCAACCAACTAATCGCCCCGCATGATCGGGCCCTGAGGTATCAAGCATCCATAGTATGCCGTCACTTGATACATTAACACCGAGTACCCCGTAAAAGCCCTTACTTTTGTTATATGCGTAAGCCCATTGCTCATTAGGGTAGGGTTTAGTGGTGCCATCACTTAATAGCTCCATGATTTTTTGATTTTGCCCATAAAAACCATGTATAGATAAAAACTTACGGCCAGATGGCGTAATGGCTATGTTGCCAGGCGGGTGTTGTGCATCAAATGTCGCAACAGTGGTTAATTCACTATTATTGGCAAGTGCTCCATTACTTACCAGTAATGTAATGCTGTAAGTAATAGCAATAAGTCGTTTTTTTAAATGAGTCATTAATTAACGCCTTGTTTGTTAAGTTATAGCTGGGTAAAGCTGGGTTTTTAGTCGGTCAGATCATTGACCACTAAGTCGAGTAACTGCATTAATTGTTGTGCTTGGGTTGTGTCGATACTGTCAAATTTGCAAAAAATCCTTTTTGGGATGTCGGCAGCTTCAAGTTTTAAAGAGTGACCCGTGTGAGTCAGTTGCACCAAACGCTTACGCTTATCGTGTTCGTCTTTTATAACGTTAAGTAATGACTTGTCGGTCATTTTTTTTAATATTTGAGTAAGCGCGCCACCATCAATTGCGGTTTTATCTATTAGCTCAGCGATGGTTACTTCATCTTGTTCCCACAGCGCCATCATAACAACATACTGAGGATAGGTAAGGTTAAGCTCAGCTAGAGGTTCTCGATAGGCACGGACTATGCTGTTGGACGCCATATATAAACGATGGCATAACTGATTTTTTAATTTTAACTGTTCAAACGACATCGCTTTATCCTTCATTTCAATACAAAGTATTTTAGTTTGCATACAAAGTATTTGCAATCGGAATTTAGTTGATCTATTATTTTGCATGCAAAGTAATTAACTTAAAAATTTTAATCTTAGGAGTTCACTATGAATGTATTACAAAATGTAGCTTATACAGCAAAAGCAACGGCAACAGGCGGACGTGAAGGCGTTGCTAAATCGGATGATGGTCGTTTAAATGTTAACTTATCAACACCTAAAGGGTTAGGTGGTGACGATGGACAAGGCACTAATCCAGAGCAATTATTTGCAGCAGGTTATGCTGCCTGTTTTATTGGTGCACTTAAGTTTGTAGCGGGTAGCGAAAAAATTGCGTTACCAAGTGATACTTACATTAACTCTGAAGTGTCTATTGGTGCGATTGATGCCGGTTTTGGTATTGCTGTAAAATTGGCTGTATCACTAGGTGATATGGACAAAGCAGCGGCACAAGCCTTGGTAGAGAAAGCACATCAAGTATGTCCATATTCAAATGCAACTCGTGGCAATATTGAAGTAGAGCTGTCGGTTATTTAATTAACCTCTTTATATTGTTTATAAAAACACGCCATGAGTGATCATTGCGTGTTTTTTATTGGGCACACCTCTAAAAGCCAAACTTGAGTTGACGCGGAAAATAGATAACTTTACCTGAATATATGGAATTTCATATATTCACTATTCCATATGTCTTTCTTTTCATATATTGTTGTTGTATGCAAAACAAGACTACACTGTATGAATCAACTAAATCCTCTGCATTTTTTTAAATGTATCGCTGACGACACCCGCTTAAAGACAATACTGCTTATTGCGCATGAAGATGAGTTATGTGTATGTGAATTAGTGGCGGCACTTGATGTAAGCCAGCCTAAAATTTCACGGCATTTAGCTGTATTACGTCAATGCGGTTTGCTTGCTGATCGTAAGCAAAATCAATGGGTGTTCTATAGCTTAAATAAATCACTACCTGATTGGGCGAAAGATGTAATTACAAAAACATTACATGCAACCCCTACATTTTATGAGCATCAATTACAGCGTTTAAATGTGATGGGCAAGCGTCCTGAGCGAATTTTAAAATGCTGTGACTAACTAAAGGAATTTTATAATGACAATTAAAGTAGGCATAAATGGTTTTGGACGAATCGGACGTTTAACCTTACGAGCGGCAATTGATTGGCCTGAGGTTGAATTTGTACATGTTAATGATGTGGCTGCTGATGCGAAAACACATGCTCATTTATTAGAATTTGACTCGGTTCACGGGCGTTTAAAATATGAGGTGCAAGCCGATGATAAAAGTTTTTCTGTAGCAAAACATACGGTTAAAGTAACGAATAATAAATCGATTGCAGAGACTGACTGGTCACAATGTGATGTGGTGATTGAAGCCAGCGGTAAAATGAAAACCACAGAATTACTCAACGCTTATTTAGCGCAAGGTGTAAAGCGTGTGGTTGTTACTGCCCCAGTTAAAGAAGAGAGTGTTTTAAATGTGGTAATAGGGGTGAACGATCATCTTTATAATCCGCAGTTACATAAAATTGTTACCGCGGCTTCATGTACAACAAATTGTCTAGCGCCTGTGGTAAAAGTATTGCAAGAAAAAGTAGGGATTAAGCATGGATCCATAACAACGATTCATGACATTACCAACACCCAAACCATTATAGATGCACCTCATAAAGATTTACGTCGCGCGCGCTCATGCGGAACAAGTTTAATTCCTACCACTACCGGCAGTGCAACGGCTATTACGCAGATATTCCCTGAGCTCAAAGGAAAATTAAACGGCCATGCAGTTCGAGTCCCCCTAACCAATGCATCAATTACTGATTGCGTGTTTGAACTAGAGCGTGGTGTAACCGAACAAGAAGTGAATGGATGGTTTAAGCAAGCGGCTAATAACGAGCTAAAAGGCATTTTAGGCTATGAAGAAAAGCCATTGGTATCTATTGATTATAAAACAGACCCTCGTAGCACAATTATAGATGCGCTTTCGACAATGGTTATAAACCATACTCAACTTAAACTCTATGCTTGGTATGACAATGAATGGGGTTATGCCAACCGGACTGCTGAGCTGATGCTCAAAGTAGGACAAAGTGATTTAGTAAACTAGTTCAGGGTATTGAAGATGTTTTCGCAAATCGCCAATTTACCATCGGCTTTAAAACAGTATGGTATTATTACGGGTAATTACTGGGCTTTTACACTAACAGATGGCGCACTTCGCATGCTGGTGGTGCTGTATTTTCATCAGTTAGGGTATGGCGCGCTCGCGATTGCCATGCTGTTTGTGTTTTATGAGTTATTTGGGGTTATTACTAACTTAATTGGCGGTTGGTTAGGTGCGCATTTAGGTTTAAATAAAACCATGAACATAGGATTAGGGTTGCAAGTTGTGGCTTTAGCTATGTTGTGTGCACCAAGCGATTGGTTATCGGTAAGTTATGTAATGTTAGCGCAAGCCTTAAGTGGGGTTGCCAAAGATCTCAATAAAATGAGCGCTAAAAGTGCGATTAAATATTTAGTTCCCGAAGGTGACAATCAGCAAAGCCAATTATACAAATGGATTGCTATATTAACGGGCTCTAAAAATGCATTAAAAGGAGTTGGCTTCTTTTTAGGGGGGCTATTACTTACTTTACTAGGATTTGTTGGAGCGTTAGTTGCTTTAATTATGCTTTTAACTATCGCTTGGATCATTAGCTTAGTGTATTTAGAGGGTGATATAGGCAAAGCTAAAAATAAACCAAAATTTAAAGCGTTATTTTCTAAGTCTAGGGCAATTAATTTACTCAGTGCCGCTCGGTTTTGTTTATTTGCTGCTCGTGATGTATGGTTTGTTGTTGCACTGCCTGTTTATTTAGCCTCGCAATTTAATTGGCCACACTGGTGGGTTAGTGGTTTTATGGCACTATGGGTGATTGCTTATGGGGTAGTGCAATCTCAAGCACCAAAAATTACAGGCAAGTCACTTGTCAGTAATGATGCGATAAAGAAAGCGTATTACTGGGGGGGAGTATTGGCGTGTGTCACCTTGTTATTAGCTTGTTTGATGCAGTTGAATATAGCTGTAAACACTACGCTAATTGTTGGGTTATTTATTTTTGGTGCTGCATTTGCTATTAACTCATCATTACACAGTTATTTGATTGTCAGCCTTGCTAAAAGTGATGGTGTTTCTCTGGATGTAGGTTTTTATTACATGGCTAACGCTGCAGGAAGACTGGTCGGGACAGTACTTTCTGGTTTTATGTATAAAGTATATGGACTGCAGGCCTGTTTGTGGGTAAGCGCTAGCTTACTTTTTCTCGTTTGTTTACTCACTCAACGGTTAACTAAACAAAGTTAGCCGAACACTAAATACTAAAATAAGTCACTAAACGGTATTTCTGAAATATTTTATAGTATGTTCTTTTAATTGGTCTAAACTAAAAAATACATATGTAAGGTAAGGTAATTTTAATGCGGGAAATAGCGTTAGCAAAAAAGTTATTGTGGATAAGTGTTGGAAGTATACTTTTAACGGTTGTACTATTTTCAGGAATATTGTGGTCTAAATTATCATCAAGTAATGCACAAACCTCTTCAGAGGCAGAAGCATTAATTGTCAGTGAAGTAGATGGTCGCTTAACCGCAAATGCAGCAGCATATGGTGAGAAAATTGCGGCATTTATCAATGAAGCTTATCGGATCCCATACTCTCTTGGCAGTATTTTAGAAGACGCCGATAAAACATCCATAAACAGAGAGTCTGTTGTTCTACTAAATCGCTCAATACTAGAAAGCAATGATGTTATTTCTAGTATTTACTCACAGTTTGAAAAAAATGGCTTTGATGGCAAAGATAGTGATTTTACCCAAGGGTACGATCATTCAGTTGCTGGAGCTGGCACACTAGAGGTTTATCTAACGAGAAGTTCGAACGGCGTTGTTGAACAACAAGTAGTAGAAGATGCCTCAGAAAAATATGTTGATAAAATTAATGAATTCGGTTTACGTGAAGCCGAATGGTACTTATGTGCAAAAGACAAATTAAAACCCTGCATTATGGAACCCTACCTCTATGAAATAACACCGGGTTATTCTGAAATGATGACCTCTTTAGTGGTACCTATTATTAAATCAGGCCAGTTTGTAGGGGTAACAGGCGCGGATATTACACTACCTGTATTTCAAAAATTGACAGAAGAGCTTTCAAAAGCGCTTTACGATGGTAAAGCAAAAGTAACGTTACTTAGTCATTTAGGTTTAATTGTAGGTACGAGCCACTACAAAGAAAAACTAGGTCGCCCTTTAAAAGAAGCGGTTAGCGCTAAAAGTTATGAGAGTTATAAAGCTCTAAAAGGCACCAAAGGAACAAACAAACAAGGCGCTGAAATAATGGTGTCTTACCCGATTGAAATTAAGCTTGCTGATGTGAAATGGATGCTGCTAATTGAAGTACCCGCTGAACTTGCCTTTGAAGGACCTATTCAATTAACTGCTGGGATGTCTGAGGCTGCAAAAGAGCTGGGTGTGATTATTTTGATCACGGGGACTGTGATTGCGGTATTGGCATTTATAGTAATGAAGCTTGTAGTAGGCAGTGTTGTAGCGCCACTTAAACAAATACAAGAACGTGTAGATAACCTAGCCAGCTCTGAAGGTGATTTAACACAAACACTACATGTTGATACGCATGCTGAGCTTATAGCTTTGGCCGGAGGATTTAATAAGTTTTTATCAAAACTGCGTGAACTTATTAGTGAGCTAAAAGCGGTCTCGGATCAAACCAAGCATCAAGGCGAAGTTACCTCAAATATTGCCGTAGAAACCAAGCATAATGTTCAGGCACAGTTTAAAGAAATTGAAAGTGTTGTGACGGCAATGAACGAAATGAGCGCGACAGCACTTGAAGTGGCAAAAGCTTCTGAGCAATCTGCGCAACAAGCTGATGAAATCAATACCTTAGTGGTTAGCAGCGAGTCGAGTTTATCTTCTGCGATGACCCAAGTTAAAACAATGTCTGAGGAAATCAAAGAAGCCAACCAAGCAGTCGAAAAAGTGGCCTCACGTAGTAATGATATTACGCAAATTTTGGATGTGATCCGAACTATTTCTGAGCAAACAAATTTACTGGCATTGAATGCCGCCATTGAGGCTGCACGTGCAGGTGAACATGGCCGAGGTTTTGCTGTTGTTGCGGATGAAGTTAGGGCTTTAGCGTCTAAAACTCGCTCATCCACCGATGATATTAGCAGCCTAATTGATAGCTTGTTATCAGAAGTAGGAAATGCCTCAACTGTCATTGAAAAAGGCGTTGTACGTGCTGAAAATGCAGTTGATGAAACTTCTACTGCCTTTGATGCACTGCACAGTGTTGTTGTAAAAGTGGATGAAATAACTAACCAAATCACCCATATTGCAACCGCAGCTGAAGAGCAAAGTTTGGTCACTGAAGAAATAAATCGTAATTTAACTATTATTTCTGATGCGGCATCTCAGCTCTCTGATTTATCTGCTCAGGCAGGCGATAGCAGCCAAGAACTCAATAAGTTGGTTGCACAGCAAGACGCTGAGCTGAATAAGTTGAAAACGTAAATTTTTATTTAGAGTTAAACAAGCGGCTAATTTAATACAGATTAGCCGCTTTTTTATACGGTGAATAATCAAACGGAATATAAAAAGAGTTTATTTAAGCGCAAAGACAAGCACCCAATAGGATTACAGTTTTTTGATTAGTACAAACATTTGGTTGATCATCGGCATCGCCAAATGCTCGACTGCAGGGCGATTAAAGTAACCTCGTAATCCTGTAAATTGCACTTGGAAAAATTGTGCGTATGCAGTTGCAGTTAAATCACCGCTTAGCTCACCATTTTCAATAGCGCGGGTAAACAATGTGGTTAAATAAGATTCAAATTTAGTCAGTAAGCCTGCGCTTAACTCACTTAAAGCCGTGTCTTTTTCAGCAAATTCGGTATTTGCTTTTACTAACATACAAATAGCACTTGGACTGCAGTCCTTGGTTTTAATAATTACATTTTCAACAAATGCCCGCAAACCACCTAAAATCGAATCAGAGTTTGCTATAAAGCCCTCAATTTGGCTTTTCATCTGTACGGTGTAGTCTTTTAAAGATTCGCTGTATAACCCCTCTTTAGAGCCAAATGCAGAGTAAATACTTCCTGGTCGCATATTTATAGCTTCCTGCAAATCGCGGGTAGAAGTGGCATGAAAGCCTTTCTCCCAGAACAGCTGACTTGCCACGCGAACAACATGTTCACGTTCAAATTTAATTTTATTGGCCATAATAGTTTCTATTAATTTGAGCGACTGTTCAATTTTAACTTGAGCGACCGCTCAAAATCAAATAATATGTTTCTCAACACGACTTAATACTATTTATTATATAGGAGCAAACTATGGCTGAATTTACCTTATACACGCAAGAAAATGCATCAGCAGAGGCAAAACCTTTATTAACAGACTCTGTCGCCGCTTTTGGAATGTTGCCTAATCTTCATGCTGTGATGGCTGAGGCACCAACATTGCTAAAGGGTTATCAAGTACTGCATGAGTTATTTCAAAAAACATCGTTTAATGCACAAGAGTTAACGGTTGTTTGGCAATCAATTAATGTTGAGCACGAGTGCCATTATTGTGTGCCAGCACACAGTGGTATAGCGGCTGCCATGAAGGTTGATGAGAATATTGTGGATGCATTAGTCAATAAAACCCCGCTTGCTGATCCTAAACTTGAGACACTTCGTGAGACAACGCTTGAAATGACACGAGAACGTGGTGTGTTAAGTCAGTCACAGCAGGAAAAGTTTTTTGCAGCAGGGTATACAAAACAACAGCTTCTTGAAATTGTGTTGGGTCTTGCGCAAAAGGTGATGAGTAATTACACCAACCACCTTGCAGATACGCCTGTTGATAATGCGTTTAAAAAATTTATAAAGTAACTTAAGATCAGTGTTCTAGTTCAAAATCGTAATTATTAATGGCTAGAACACTGTTTTCAAAGAACTAATACGTTTTTAGGTATTACAAGGCAATAAATAAAACTTATTTAAACTTTACTTCTTTATTGCTGCGATGGTAGGTGCGAATTTGCGGCTTAGTCCATTCACCTTTTTTTAAATAACTGGTGGAAACAACAAATTGCTCATCCTTGAATTCACTAGTTGATTTAACTTTAGTGATGCCCTCTTGGCTGCCAGTGACGTCTTCATAAGCAACAAATTGTGTTGGGCTCAACACTTTCATGACTCCTTTGGTATAAAAGCCAGCCGTAGTAAAATAATAAAATACTAATGACTGTTTTTTTCGATCATAGAAAATCATTGATTCGCCCCCATACTCACCTTCATTTATAGAATGCGTAGTGCGAATGGCTTTACCATTTAAGGTGCGCTCCCATTTGGTCACATCTTGGGTTGGAAGCGGGTTTTTATCTATATGAAAATCAGCTTGCCAAGTACCTAAGTAAGGAGTGAATACCGCAAGCTCAGGCTCTAGTAAATCCGTTTTATTATTTGCTTGAATACTGAATATACATAGTGAAAACAGCAGCATCGAAGCCTTTAAATATGTCATAATTTAACCTTGGTGTTTCTTTTAATTATCTTCATTATAGGCGATTATTTTTTGATAAAAAGTAGCTTAATTATATTTTCCAGCTTGTTTATAGCCTTATTTTGGTTAGCTTACTTAAATAATGAAGTTGAAATGTACTTACCCATATATGTTTCTTTGATCAGCTGTATTACATATATATATTACGCATGGGATAAGCGAAAAGCGGTACAATCAAACCATAAAAAAGTCAGTCGTATACCTGAACGACACTTACATCTATTGGCTTTATTTGGAGGATGGCCCGGTGCACTTATAGCGCAGCAAAGTTTACGGCATAAGTCACAAAAACGAGTTTTTATTGCAGTGCTATGGGTATGTATTGTAGTTAATATTAGTGTAATTAGTTATGCGTGGTTTGCCTATTACCGTATTTAAAATACCTTTATTGAGCGTAGTAAAGGCATTTTAAATTGATAATTCGCTTATTGCGCAGACTGGCTTAGCTGTTTTTCATCTAGCTCAATAGTTAAGATGGTTTTTTTGTCAACCGTTACCCATTTTCTATAAGTCACATAGCCTGCCTTACTTACTTCGATATCATATTTACCTGCATCTAGTTCTATAGCGTCTTGATATACAGGCACTATATTCATAATGCGTACTCTAGAGTCTGCAGGGTTAGTAATAACAGTCAGTGATATCGGCGCATTCTCTTCGCTAACTTGAGGCGTTGGCTCAATAACTACTTCCTCTGTTTTATTTACACTAGAAGTTGTCGAACAACCCGTAAGTATAACGGCTGCAGCTAATAAGCTTAAATTTTTCATAGGTACTCCATTAATTATAAAAAGTCTAAATATTTTAAAATCTTGGCGGAGTGTATGATGATGAAAATGCACTCGTCGTCCTTGACTTTATTATGTATATTTTGGGTTAGTCTAATAGCTAACTAATCTATATTCAATTATATCTGTGTTATTTTTGAGCAATAAATAAGAGTTGTTTAAAGCATATTGTCTAACGATTGCGTGATGGCCTCACTTTTTTCAACCAAACGTTCAGCTGCTTTATACATTCTTTTTTTCATTAAATCGTTCGCTGTACTAATGTAACGTCTCGATAATTCTTTTCTAAGTGATACTAAAAGAGAAAAATCGTTGGGTAGTGCTGTCGATTCGGATTTAATAAACTCTTCAAATTCCATTAAAGCTTTATGATCTTCAATAGTTTCTAATTGTGCAGAAAAGCGTTGAAACTTTGGACCATAAAAAATGACCGCATCGGCACGAGGAAACTCGGCTTGTTCGCCTAAATTAATCTTTTGTTGGTATGCGGTTAGTGCATTAATTGCAGACTCACGCTTCATTAAATTAGCAAGAAGCTCTTCTGCTTTTTTGTTATTTGAAAATACAATTTTACCCACATTTAAAAGTACTTTTTGTGAGATGACATCATCGCTTTCTATGGCTGTGTTTAACGCAACAGTAAAGTTATCAAGATGCAGATCTGTTGGTTGATAACGGTAAGTTTTATCTACTTCTTTTAGATCTTTAACGAGATGAGCAATACTATTGGGCTGGTCTTCGTTGTAGCGTGATTGTTCGAGTAATAAATCTATTCTCGCGGTAATATCAAAAATAATTGATTGGCGCTCTCTCAATACACTTTCTAATTGCATCGAAAGTTTTTCTGAATCGGGATAGTAGTTCAGTGCATTAGAATAGACCGCTATTATTTTATCAAAATCTTTAAATTTACGGCCCGCAATATTATTAAACTGGCTTGCTTCATCATTAAAGCTATCTAATATACTTTGCTGATTTGATCTGAGTAATCCTTGTTTAAGCACCTCATACTGTGGCGGAATTTGTTCTAGCTTGTTTAAAATAGTAGGGCCTTGCCAAGACATCCATGCTTCCACTTGTTGGTTGATTGCCTTGGCGTTATCAAGTTGAGCCTGTAATTGCTTGGTATTATCTGAGCTTGAAAAATAATTTTGAGTGATTAAGGCAATAATTGCCACACTAGCCACACTGGCAAAAATAGCGGGTTTTAAGTTCACTTTTAGCGTTTTTGAAATTTGTTCTAGTGAATCGAGTCTTTGGCTGGCGCTTAAAGATAATGCTTTATGTAAATTTTTCCATAAAAGGAGAGGGCAATTACTTGGTTTTTTTACAGTAGTATTTTTAGGGACTTTATCTGCAGCAATGCGGTTAAATGGGTGCTTACTGCTCAGAAGCTCATAAGCAATACAGGCAAATGAAAATACATCATCTTTAATGGATGCTTCGCCGCCTTTTAGCTGCTCAGGGCTAGCATACGTTGGAGTATAACCACCAATGGTTGCAAACTCACTTTCGTTTTTAACAGCATATTGGTCGTCCAAACTTTTGTGTTTAGCAATACCAAAATCAAGCACTTTGAGGTTACCATTAGAGTCAAAAATAATATTCGAAGGCTTAAGATCATTATGTATTACGCCACGTGAGTGGGCATATATAAGGGCGTCAGTTAATTGCTCTAAAATAATTTTCGCTTTTTTAAACGCTAAACCTGATGGTTTATTTCGCTTAATAATTTGTTCTAGAGTTTCTCCCTCAATGAGCTCCATAGTGACATAATATAAATCGCCATCAGAGTCTGCTGAGTACACTTTTACAATACTAGGGTGAGCAAGTTGTTGTGTTTTTGCTGTTTCATCTTTCAATAATGAAATAGCTTCTTCAGAGTTGGAAAACTCTTCTTGGAGCACTTTTATAGCGACCGATGCTTCAGAGCGACCGCTGTTTTCTAAAAAGGTATCTCGCGCACGATATATATAACACATTCCACCTTGCCCGATGAGCTCTTCAATTAGGTAGCGATCGGATATCTTTTTGCCGAGGAGGTTTTGTTTATGGATGCTTGATGTTTTTTTTGTGCTGGAGTCTAGAGAAGCAATCTGAGTTTTATCGTTGTTATCATTAATATTGCTCATTAAAAAATCCTTTTATTGTGTTTAGTTAAATAATTACAAAGGTAAATAATCTCTACTTACCTATCAATTTTCCCTCTGATATAAGCATGTATTTTACAAAAATATACAATTATAGCAATGCCTGAATAGCATATTGTTGCCGGTGAACTCGCTTTATAGTGAATTGAAAAAGTCGGTTTAAAGCCAGAAGATGTCTCTAAAGTGTTTATTTTTGGCCTAGTTAAAAAGCATTAAAAAGAAAAGTAACAAACGCCGTCGATGAGTATATAGGGCGTATTGTTTTAGAGACAAAATCTACAATGCGACATTTTCCTGTGTTAATTTCAATGTTGACAATAGTTTCGCTTCTACTTTATCCTGTTCACAATAATGCTATAGGGACTGACTTATCAAATGGAACTGATACTAAACATCACTAGTTATCACAGACTTTCGCCTGAAATCGAAGCTACCAAAACGGTAAAAGATTCACTCACTTTTGGCCGTTCTGAGGGATGCGATTGGCATCTCCCCGATCCTGAAAAAATTATCTCCAGTAAGCACGGTAGAATTGAAAAAGAAGGCGATTCTTTTTATATATACGATAATTCAACCAATGGTTTGTTTATTAATTTTGCAGTGGCGCCTTTAGGTCAAGGTAATAAACAACGTTTGTCAGATAGTGATGTCTTAACTATTGGTGATTTTCAGGTTGATGTTAGTTTAGCTGATGAGCCACACGCAGATATTAGTAATCCTATTACTTCAAACAGTTCTCAACAAGCAAATACATTTGCTTCACATAGCAGTCAAACTGCAGAGTCTGCGCCGTTATTCAATGATTCAATTATGAATGAGTCTATGCCTGCGGTATCTGTAATTTCACAACAAGCAACAGTGGATAATCATATTCCAGAAGATTGGGATGAACTAACTCGCCTTATGAATACCGATGAGTTTGATCTTGGTAATGACGAAGTGAATTCTTCAGCGCCAGTTGACACTCCAGCTCCAATAAAAGAAAGTGCGCCGACTAAACGTTATAATGCTGAGCAGCAAGCTGTAAAACAAACAGCGCCTGTAAAAAGCTTTGCTCAAAATGATAAAGTGTTTTGTGATGCCTTTTTAAACGGATTGGGGATTAAGGATGAGCTTAAAAGTGCTCTAGATAATGAAAAGCTGTGGTTTGAGATGGGGCAGGGCTTAAGTTTATTACTGACAGAGCTCATGGAATCTTTACGCCAACGCGCGATTGTAAAGAACAAATTAAGACTGAACCATACAATGTTTCAGACCGAACAGAACAACCCATTGAAGTTTTCTGCCAATATTGATGATGTTATTCAGAACTTGTTCATAAAAAATAGTGCAAGCTTTCTGTCTTCGAATGAATCTATTAAAGAAAGCTTTGTAGATACACGCAAGCACGAGCAAGCACTGCTCGCTGGTGCAGATGGCGTGCTCAAAGGGATGTTATCGCAAGTTTCTCCCGTGCAAATTAATCAACAGGCAAACGATAATTCTAACGTGTTAAAAATTATTCCAGGCCAAATAGAGTCTAAATGCTGGAAGTTATATCAAAGTTTATATGATGATATTTCTCAGGAAGTTAACGCGAAAGGCGCTATGGCTATGTCTGATGATTTTTTAAAAGCATATAACGATCGAATCAAAGAAACGCTCTAGAAAGGAAAGTAAATAATGCATAAAGTTAAGCTCTATTTAATGAGTTTTAGTTTACTATTTTTGGTACTGGGATGTACTACGATGAATAAAATCGTACCTCCTTCTACAGATCTGATCATCAATGTATCTAAAAATGTTAATCCGGATACATCAGAACGCCCTTCTCCGGTGGTGATGAAAATTTTTGAGTTGAGCTCAAGAACAATTTTTGACACGCAGGATTTTTTTAGTTTATACGATACGCCAGAAAAGATATTAGGCCCTGATTTATTGAAAAAGGATGAGTTAGAGCTTCAGCCTGATTCAGTACAGCAATATAAAATGAGCCTTAATCGTAATACTCGTTATGTTGGGGTTGTTGTTGCTTACAGAAATATAGACCAAGCAAGGTGGAGAGCGGTTATTGAAGTTGACCCCACCGGTTATGACGACATCAATGTAAATGTAGAAGCGATTGCTACATACATGAGAGAGCAATAAAAAAGGATTTTTAAAATGAGTGATAACACTCGTGTTGCTTGGACTGAGGGGATGTTTTTAAGACCTCAGCACTTTCAGCAATCAGATAAATATATTTCAAATGTGATTAAGCAAGTATGCAGTGGAAACCTTGCTGATCCATGGGGAATAATAGATATTAGTATTGATAATGAATTACTTAACAGTGGTCAATTCGCTGTGGATTCATTAACTGCAATTACCCCGGATCTACTGCCAATTGATATGCCTCAGTCAACCTCTTTACCTGAGCCTTTAGTGGTTAATAAAGATGTGTTTGACGAAGTTGTTTATTTGGCTATTCCTGCGCTAAAAAATAGTGGCGTTAATATATCGTCAACTGACGATAATATGGTTACTCGCTATAAGCTTAACGATTTGGCAGTGAGTGATGACTTATTGGGAGCGCAGTCTCAAGAAATAATTCAAGTTGCAAAAGTATACAGTAAGTTGATGCTGTCTTCTGATGATCATTCAGGGTATATCGTGTTGCCTTTAGCACGAATAGTGGATGTGAGCAGCGAAGGGCAAATAAAGTTAGATGCAAAGTACATTCCTCCCTCTTTAAAAGTAGGGCAGTGTAAACCTTTATCGGGGCTAGTGAGAGAAATTGGCTCAATGATAAAGCAACGCGCTGAAAGCATTGCTGCTAGGTTGTGCCAAGGTTATGCGGGTAGTACGTCAGTTGCAGATTTTATAATGCTGCAAACACTAAATAAATATGACGCGATATTTAATAATTTGCTCAGCGTTAAGAGTTTACATCCGAACGTGTTTTATAGCCGCTTAATTGAACTGGCAGGTGAGTTATCAACCTTTAGCACGGCTAATAAAAGAGTGCCTAAATTACCTAATTATGATCACACAAATTTAGGGCAAGTGTTTAGTGAAGTGGTTAACTTTTTATACCAATCATTAAGCCATGTAATTGAGCAAACCGCGACTGAAATTAAGCTTGAACAAAGTAAGTTTGGTATTTCGTTTGGTGCCTTAAAAGATAAATCTATTTTAAATTCAGCGCAGTTTGTTTTAGCAATTAAAGCGAGCGTTCCGCATGAAGAGTTGAGAAAAATTCTACCTTCGCAAATTAAAATTGGCAGCGTTGAAACCATTCGTGATCTTGTTAACAACCAGATCCCAGGTATTACAATTAGTAACTTGCCAACAGCGCCAAGACAGATCCCTTACCATACTGGTTTTCATTATTTTGAATTAAATCGCCATGGTGAACATTGGGAAAAACTGCGCTCCAGCGGAGGAATTGCTATCCACCTCTCAGGAAGTTACCCAGAACTCCAATTAAGCCTTTGGGCTATTAGAACTTAACTTTTTAAAAGGAAGAGTTTCAATGGACGAAACCATTATAAAACCACGCCCTGGCCGACTAGGGCGAAATACCCCAAGCAGTGGTGCAGCGCAAAATGATGCTGATAAAACCGTTATGTCGGTTGAGCCACCCTCTGCAAAGCCGATGAGCAATAATAAGGTATCAATTTTTAAAAATCCCTTGTTAGAAGCAGCAACAGATTGCTTTTCTCTTGTGATATCCATAAATCAATCGCTTGAAATGAGCAATCTAGCAGCGCTCAAACACCGCTGTGTTGAGGCTATAAAGCGTTTTGAAGTGGAAGTCCGTAACCAGCACCTATCAAAAGAAGTGATTAATAATTCACGCTATTGCCTATGCGCTATTCTTGATGAGTCTGTATTGAATTCAAAGTGGAGCTCAATGGAGTGGGCTGATGAAAGTCTGCTGTCGACTTTTCACAAAGAAACCTTTGGTGGTGAGTATTTTTATACTCTACTTGATGCTGGGTTAGGGCAACCTGAAAAAAACAAACAGTTTTTGGAGTTGCAATACCATTGTTTAAACTTAGGATTTAAAGGGAAATATCGATTAGATGCCGGCGGCGATACAAAAGTCGAAGAGTATCGTTCACAGCTTTATCATTTACTCAATCAGCTTGATGGCCCGATTAATAATAAACTATCTCCAAACTGGCAACAAAGAGTTGCTGCAGGTGTTGAACTAAGAAATCAAGTGCCACTGTGGGTCATATTTTCTGTGCTGGGGCTGATATTATTGATGATTTATCTATCAATAAATATGAAGCTAAATAACGATGTTTTTGCGATTAATGAAAAACTAGCGGGCATTCATCCTTTAGCTGTTAATCAAACGGTTGATAAAAAAGATCAGCAGCTGCGTGTACTTGAACAGTTACTACAAACAGAAATTAAAATGGGGATTGTTGCTGTTGCAAAAAATTCCGATGGGATCCGCATAACGATAAACAGTGAAAATTTGTTTAAACAAGGGGATTCTCAACTACTTCCATCATTTCAGCCTATTTTAGAAAAGTTAGCGTTAAGCTTAGAGGGAACTAAAGGGCGAGTGCTTATAACGGGCCACACAGATGACTTACCAATTAGTACAGATAAGTATCCTTCTAATTGGCATCTTTCTTTAGCCAGAGCAACACAGGTTGCTAATTTAATGGCTAAAAGTACCAACTTAAGCGGTCGTTTATGGCCAGAAGGAAAGGGCGCTGCAGAGCCTATCGCCAGCAATTCAGATTCAGCTTCTCGGTCATTAAACCGACGAATTGAAATCGATCTATTATTTTAATGAGGCTGCAATGAGTTTCTCACAAAAATTTAAAAAAATAACCTACGCACTAACATCACGAACCGCTATATTAATTATCGGCTTTTTAGCCTTATCATTATTAATTTGGTTTGGTGGCCCTTTAATCGCAGTGGCAGACTATGTACCGCTTGCAGGTGTAGCATCACGATTATTAACTATTTTATTGGTATTATTAGTTTTTTCAGTGACCAAAATTTATCGTCTTATGCAGCAAAATAAGCGCGATGAAAAAATGGCGGATGAGTTAATTGATAACAATGATGCCAATAGTAGTGAAGTAAACGAAGAAATTACTACTCTTAAAACGAGAATGAATGAAGCTATAGATTTACTAAAAGATGTAAAGCTATTTAAAGGTAAAAATATATACCAGTTACCTTGGTATATTATGATTGGCCCTCCGGGTGCAGGTAAAACAACGGTTATTCATAACTCAGGCCTCGATTATCCATTAAAAGATAAGCTAGGCGTTGACTTAGTTCATGGTGTAGGCGGTACGCGTAATTGTGACTGGTGGTTTACCAATAAAGCGGTATTAATTGATACCGCAGGGCGTTACACAACACAAAGTAGCCACGCAAAACATGACTCAAGAGCATGGGAAGGTTTTTTAGGGTTATTAAGAAAGCATCGCCCGTTACGTCCTATTAATGGCGTGATGATCAGCATGGGTATTTCTGAGCTAATGAGCCAGACCAAAACTGAGCGAAACCTACATGCTCGTGCTATAAAACAGCGTCTTCAAGAACTACAAAACCAACTAGGGATGACATTTCCTGTTTATGTTATTTTTTCTAAAGTTGATTTAATTGAAGGCTTTAGAGAGTTTTTTGCTGAGCTAACTGAAGAAGAATGTGAGCAGGTTTGGGGAATTACCTTTGAACTTGATTTAGATAAAGATACTCAGGTAGATGCGTTCAATAAAGAGTTCCATGCTTTAATTTCTAAGCTTACAGAGATGTTAAATCGTCGGCTTATCAATGAGCGAAACGAAGCTATTCGTGCCAAGATTTTTGAATTCCCTCGACAGTTACGGGTATTGCAGGGCGTAGGTGATGACTTTTTAAAAGAAATTTTCACCCCCAATGCCTATGAAGAATTACCCATGTTCAGAGGGGTGTACTTAACCAGTGCGACGCAAGAAGGGACACCGTCAAGCTTTTTAAATGATGCGAGCGCAGGGAAAACAGATTACATAAATCAATCTAAAAGTTTCTTTATTAAGAATGTTTTAGAAAGTGTTATTTTTCCTGAGCAAAACTTAGCAAGCACTAACAAACATCATGATAAGCAAAATAAATGGCTTCGCGTTGCAAGTATTTCAACTGCGTGTGTTGCTTTATTAGGTTTTTCAGTTTCGTGGTACTTTAGTTTTGCATGGAATAGCAACTTAATAGACGCCACCGATGAGGCAATTACTACTTACCAAGAGCTCGATGCCTCTTCGTTTGATAGAAATAATTTATTGGTGTTGAACGACAGACTAAATGCACTGAGAAATCTACCTGCTACTAACTCTGAGCTTATTAACCCTGAGGATGCTTCATCAGTTGGTTTTAATAAGTTAACCGAAATTAAAGAATCTTCTACTAATGCTTACAAGCGTTCTTTACAAACGTATTTAGAGCCATTTGTTGCTAATACTTTAATTAAGGAAATGGAAGCGCATCCAGAACACCTAAGCTATTTATATGAAACGCTAAAGTGTTACTTAATGTTGTTTAAACCTGAATACTTTGAAAGTGAAGATATTGTGGTGTGGTTCAGTGCTTATTTAGACAGAAACTTACCCGGTGATTTGAATATGCAAACGCGTGGTGAGTTAATGAATCATATTTCAGCTTTACTCAATGAGGGAATCACGCAAACCGAAATAGATAACCAAGCTGTGCGAGTTGCACGTGCAGAGTTAACTAAACTACCGATTGCGGAAAGAGCATACCAGCGTCTTCAAGCTGATTTTCTCGATAGTAGTATTCCGCCTTTCAGACTAACCGATATTATTAGCTTTGAAAGTGCACAAAAGTTTACTTTTCGTAATAACGGCGACTTAACGCGAAGCATTCCAGGGTTATACACTTTTAATGGTTTTCATGGCATTTTTAATATTGAAAAAGGAAAAATGCTTGGCAACTTAATGGCTAGTAGCTGGGTTTACGGGCAAGAAGCCTCAGGAACTTACGATATTTCTAAAGCGGAGATAGAGAAGAAACTAGAGCAGCGCTATTTCCAAGATTACATTTATTATTGGCAGTCATTTTTAGATGACTTGAGTCTTAATCAATACAGCTCACCCGCTGAAGGCGTCAATATTACTGATGTGCTAGCAGGCTCTGAAGCACCGATTAAAAATATCATTAATGCGGTGAAAAAGAATGTTCAGCTTACTAAACTACCAGTATCTGAAAATCAAAAAGTAGCTGGTGATGTGGCAGCCAATGCCGCTAAAGTCGCTATGCAAACTAAAGCAAATCGAATTAAGCGCTTTTTACCTGATGAAGCTCCAAAATTTGAAATTGATCTACCAGGTTACCAAGTAGAAGAAGCCTTTGAAGATATTATTGATATTGATGTTCAGCAACTTGATAATATTCAGAAAAATTTAAGAGAGTTAAATATTTATTTAACCAAGCTTGATAGAGGCGATCAGCTTAAGTACTCCATTAAAGATCAAATAAGCGGTAAGAGTAAACCTAGCTTTATTCGCCAATTAGAGTATCAAAGCAGCGACTTACCTTATCCATTTAATAGTTGGTTACTGGATATTAGTAGAGATACTAGCAACATAACCAAAAATAGTGCTAACAGGCATCTAAATGAAATTTGGAAAAGTAAAGTTTTACGCGAGTATAACGCGGCGATTGTGGGCCGTTACCCATTTGCTCCGCAGGCTGAAAAAGAAGTCAGCATTAAAGACTTTACCCGCTTCTTTGGTCCTAATGGCACCATAGACAACTTTTTCAATAGCTACGTAGCCCCGAGTGTGGACATGAGCTCAACCCCTTGGAAGTTTGAAAAAGATATCGGTATTAGCAACAACACGTTAAAAATGTTCGAGCATGCTTACAAAATTCAAACCGCATTTTTTGACCGTGGTAGTAATACTCCAAGAATTGAGTTTGGCTTGCGTACCTTTAAATTAGACAAAACGGTCTCAAGCTTCATGATTGAAATTGATGGCCAATCTATGATTTATCGTCATGGTCCGCTTAAGGTGACCAATTTTGTTTGGCCTGGTGCAAGTGGTCAAAGCAAAACTCGAGTGGTGTTTACTCCACCAAATGGTGGGCGTTCAATTAACACCACCTACCAAGGTGAGTGGTCACTATACAGAATGTTAGATGAACTGAGTGAAAAGCGAAGTAAAACGCGAGAAGACTTAGAGCTGCATTTCTCACTAATGGGTAACAATGCAAAAGTAGAATTATTGCCGAGTTCAATCAGGCATCCTTTTTGGAATAGCAGTGTAGAGAAGTTCTCATGTCCGACCCGATTGTAGATATTGGTTATCTTGGCAAAGTCCCTTGTTTAGGCGACTTTGTTCAAGATAATGTTACTAAAGAGTTTTCAGAGCATTGGGAGCAATGGCTTCAGGCTGCCATTGCTGTAAGTAAAGAACAGCTTGGTGATGTTTGGCAAGAAAACTATTTAACAGGTCCCGTTTGGCATTTTGCCTTAAGCCCAAATATTGTGGGTGATACTGGCGTTATGGGCACGTTATTGCCAAGTATGGATGCTGTGGGGAGGCATTATCCTCTCACGGTAACGCGAACAACACATATTGCTCCTGTCGATGTGCTTCATTCTGGTGTTTTTTCGTTGGAGTACGAAGATGCAGTACTCAAAGTACTTGATGGCTCCGTTGATTTATTTTCTTGGCGCAAAGAGTTAGCTAATACTTTGAGCGAAATTACTTCAACTAAAAAGCAAGTTAGTTTTGCAAACTCGCTAGATAAGAATAAACAGGCTACAGCATTGGAGTTTTCTGGTACCGAATTAAGTGATCACATTTTACAAGATGCCATGCATGCCATTTTATATAAAAAGTATGGTGATTACAGTGTTTGGTGGACTCATGGCTCATGCAATATTAAGCCTATGGTGTTGATCACTTCGGCTCTACCGCCTGTAAATCAAGTGGCCGCTATGCTAGATGGACGATGGAAACATTGGGAATGGAATTTTACACAGGTAAAAAATAGTGATTAATAATTTAAGCTCAAGTTATGCCATTACCCACCGAGGTGCTGTTAGGCAACTTAACGAAGACGCGCATGTAGAAATTAACAGCCATAATTTATGGGTAGTAGCTGATGGTATGGGAGGACATGAAGCGGGTGAAGTTGCCAGCCAATTAGTTGTTGATGTTATAAGAACCCATGTTGAAAAGTTTAAACTAGAAGATTTAAACGTCAGTGACATTGTTAAAGCCATTGAAGATGCAAATAAACAATTAACTGAATATAGCGCGCAATACTTAAGCAACAAAACAGCGGGCAGCACGGTGACAGCTTTGTTTGTTAAAAATGAGCGCTATTACATTTTATGGGTTGGCGATAGCAGAGCTTATTTGTTGCGCAATAGTAAGTTGACTCAAGTTTCTAGAGATCATAGCCAAGTTAACGACTTAATAGATGAAGGAATGATTTCTGTTGAAGAAGCTAAAAATCATCCACTATCTAATGTAATTACCCGTGCCGTAGGGGTAATGGATGAAGTAAAAGTTGATGTTGTTGAAGGGGATATAAACACAGGCGATATATTTTTACTGTGCTCAGATGGTCTTACTGGCGAGTTATCAGATGAAGAAATATGTTTGTCATTAGAGCCCTCTAGTATTATTGATTCAGGAATGGCGTTAATGCATTCTTCGTTAGTCAGAGGAGCCAAAGATAACGTGACCTGTATTTTAGTAAAATATGATGATGTGGATGCCAATCAATCGATACAATCTTGCAATTTGCAAGATGAGGCAACGATTCCATTGTTCACTAAGTAGCTGATTAAGCCTGTTTTAGTATAATCAAGAAAAAAAGTTGTAAATAAATCAGGAACAAAAAAACTGTTATTTCAATTATTTATAAAATAACATTAGCCAGCTTATCGGCATAATAGCGTCAAGGCTTGTAATTTAATTTAAAGAATGTAATATAATTTCCGCTTTGCTTCTTAGAGCACATGGATAATATTTAGGACAATGGAATGTTTTTATTTGAAGAGTATATTTCCCCTATTTCAGATGCTGAGTTTGCAGGTATTGATCCGCGCTCAGACGTCTCTCCAACGTCTACTTACTATGCCTTAAAAGATTTAAGAAACCAACTTCGTGCGGCTGAAAGAAATGCCTTAGTCGATGAAGAGGGAATTGCTTCACTTTCGCGAGATTGGCTGCCATTACTTGAACAATGCAGTGAGGCAGTTAAAAGCGAAAGCAAGGATATTGAATACCTTGCATGGCTAATTGAAGGTTTATGCCGCGTTCACGGGTTTAAAGGAATAGCGTTTGGTTTTCGCGTTGCCAAGTATTTGCTTGAACACCATTTTGAATCCCTTTATCCAACACTTGATGACGGTGATGAAATTTCAGACAAAGTGTCTGCCTTAGTTGGCTTAAATGGTACAGCCGGTGAAGGCACGTTGATCATCCCAATAAAAAGCATTTATATGACAGACAGTGTCAGTATGGATCCTTTTTCTTTTTGGGAGTATCAGCAAGGGTATGATATTTCGCGTTTAAATGATGAAAAGCGCGAAAAGAAAATAGCCCAAGGCGCAGTTGATTTTGAGCAATTAGAAAAAAGTGCCGCTGAGACCAGTACCGAATTTTTTGTGTCTTTAAAAAACGATATTGAAGATGCGATAGAGCAGTTTGCTGCCTTGAGCGAAGTTATGGATGAGGTGACAGGTGAGCCACAACCGACGTCTAACATCAAACAAGCATTAGAAGTGAGCTTAGCGGCGGTAAAACACGTAGCAGCAGATAAGCTTGAAGCAGCGCAAACTGCACTAGATAAAGCTAACGCTGAGCCTGAAGAGGAACTCGTTGAGGATGCGATTCAAGCTGACTCAGAGCAACCTAAAAAGCTTAGCAGTGATGAGATTAATTCAAGAGAAAACGCAATTAAAAAACTTCAAGAAATTGCGACTTTTTTCAGAAAGACTGAACCTCATTCACCGATGTCTTACACGATAGAACAAGTTATTCGATGGAGCGAATTATCGCTACCTGAGTTATTAAATGAGTTAATTACAGATAGTGATGCTAGGACTGGATACTTTAAGTTGTCTGGCATTAAGATCAGCGAAACTGAAACATAGTAAAAGGAGTTCTCAATGAGTATCCATGATAAGTTAAAACGAGTTCGTAAACCTAGAGTACATATCACTTATGATGTGGAAACTGAGGGCGCGGCAGTAAAAAAAGAATTACCCTTTGTAGTGGGTGTAATGGGCGATTTTTCTGGTGATAATACAGAAGCGCTTAAGCCACTAAAAGATAGACGTTTTATTCAAATTGATCGTGATAACTTTAATGATGTTTTAAAGCGTATGAGCCCATCTCTGCGTTTAAAAGTAGACAACACATTAACGGATGATGGTTCTCAGTTTGAAGTTAACTTGAACTTCAAATCGATTGACGATTTCGAGCCTGCAGCCGTAGTAAATCAAGTAGAGCCGTTACGCAAATTGATGGAAACGCGTAACAAGCTTCGTGACTTGATGACGAAGATTGACCGCTCAGAAGAACTTGAAAACGTACTAGAAGAAGTTTTAAGTAATACAGCAAGCTTAGACTCGATGGCGAAAGAACTTAACTTAGAGGAGACTGATAAATGAGCACTGAACAATTAGCAACAGAATCAGAATCGGTAGCAGAAGTTAGTTCTTCACTTTTAGAGCAAGCAATTGGTGCGACTAAACAAACAGAGTCAAGCCGTGCTGAAGAGTTACTGAAAACGTTAACTGAAGAAGCATTAAAAGGCACAGTTCAATGGAACAAAAACATGACTGTGACGTTTAATGAAGCAATTCAATTAATCGATCAAAAAATCTCAAAGCAGTTAAGTGTCGTAATGCACACGGATGAGTTTCAAAAACTTGAAGGCTCATGGCGCGGATTACATCACTTAGTGATGAATTCTGAAACTAGCTCAACATTAAAAATTCGTGTTTTAAACATGAAAAAGAAAGAGCTGCATAAAGACTTAAGTAAAGCTGTTGAGTTTGATCAAAGCCAAACCTTTAAGAAAATATATGAGTCAGAATTTGGTACCCCAGGTGGTGAACCGTATGGCACGATTGTAGGTGACTTTGAATTTACGAATCACCCAGAAGATGTTGAAACATTAAGCTTAATGTCTAATGTTGCAGCCGCTGGTTTCTGTCCATTTATTGCCGCATCATCACCGTCGTTATTTGGCTTTGATAATTGGGAAGAATTAACTAAGCCACGTGATTTAGAAAAAGTGTTTGAATCACTAGAATACACTAAATGGCGTTCATTTAGAGACAGCGATGATTCACGCTTTGTATCACTTACTATGCCGCGTTTCCTTTCGCGTTTACCTTATGGTGCAGCGTCAAAACCAGTTGAAGAATTTAACTACGAAGAGTTTGAAGTTGAAGCGAAAGATGGCCGTTCAGTCAGCACTGATAATAGTGATTACTGTTGGAGTAATGCCGCATACGCTATGGCAACAAACATGACCGCTGCTTTCTCTCAATATGGTTTCTGTACTGCTATTCGTGGCGCAGAGGGTGGTGGTAAAGTAGAAGGCTTACCAACGCACATATTTACGAGTGATGATGGCGACCCAGATCTTAAATGTCCTACAGAAATTGGCATTACAGACCGTCGTGAGGCTGAGCTAAGCCAGTTAGGTTTCTTGCCTTTATGTCACTATAAAAACACTGATTATGCTGTTTTCTTTGGTGGCCAAAGCTGTCAAAAACCAAAAATCTACTCAACACCTGATGCAACCGCTAATGCTGCCATTTCAGCACGCTTACCTTACTTAATGGCGACTTCTCGTTTTGCTCATTACCTTAAAGTAATGGCGCGCGATAAAATTGGTAGCTTTATGGAAGCAGAAGACGTTGAATCATGGTTAAACCGTTGGATTCTGTCTTATGTAAATGCGACAGAGGGCGGTGGTCAAGATATTAGAGCACGTTACCCTCTTGCTGATGCGAAAGTATCTGTAAAAGAGATCCCAGGACAACCTGGTGCTTATAACGCTGTTGCTTGGCTTAAACCTTGGTTACAAATGGAAGAGCTTACCTCTTCTTTACGCCTTGTAGCTAAAATCCCAGAGATCGGTTAATAATACCGCTCTCTCGCATTAAGGATGATGCAATAGAATGAATCACGAAGAGTTTTCATTTATCAATCAAGACTTCACTTTTCAACAAAAGTCGCAGTCTCGAATAAGTGATAATGACGCTTTACTCGATAGGTTTTTGAACGAAAAAAACCTAGATAAAGCGTTATTATTATGGCTTGAAGGCTCTTCTGATTCTCCACTTTCTTGGAATAAGGAGTCATTGAGTCCTTATTTACAGCGTGTGATCATTGAACTCGATCAACTGATTTCTGCACAACTCAATCATATAATTCATGCGAAAAGCTTTCAAAATTTAGAAGCTAGTTGGCGAAATCTATGGTGGCTATTATTACAAACAGAGCAACAAGACAAAGAAAAAAAAGTAAAAGTTAAATTGCTTAATTGTGACTGGCCAACGCTCTCAAAAGACGTAAATAAAGCGATAGATTTCGATCAAAGTACGTTTTTTCAATTACTCTATCAAAACGAATTTGACAGTGCCGGCGGCGAGCCCTTTGGTATTGTGATTGGTGATTATGAAATTAGTAATGGTTGCTCAGCGGGCACTATTTACAACGACATAGATACTATTAAAGAAGTGTCAAGAACGGCTGCCGCCGCATTTTCTCCTTTTATATGTTCGGCATCGGCTAACTTATTTGGCGCAGATAGTTTTTCCGATTTAGGTTATTACTCTGATTTATTTAATCATTTTGAGCAGCCTGAATATATAAAATGGCAAAGCTTTAGAAAAATGGAAGAAGCTAGATTCATGGGTTTTACACTCCCTCATGTGCTAGTTAGGCCGCCTTATGCTAATGACGGTAAGCGCCATCAAGAATTCTATTTCAAAGAACAAATTATTAATCCAGAAACTGATATGCTGTGGGGAAATGCAGCCTATCAATTTGTATCGACAATAATCAGAGCTTACTGCGATAGCGGCTGGTTTGGGCATATACGTGGTATAGAGCCAGGGAAAGTGTCAAAAGGCTTAGTCACAGGGCTAGCTCGCGATAGTTTTGCTAATGATACTTATCAAAAAGAAGCTAAGCCGCCACTGGATTTGTTAGTAACCAGTAAGTTTGAAAAGCAATTTTCTGAACTCGGTTTTATCCCAGCCTCTTCGGTTACAAATACCGAACATATTGTTTTTTACAGTAATGCGTCGGTTCAAAAGACAAAAAATTACGACTCAAGCGCTGCTAATATCAATGCGCGCTTATCGTCTATGTTGCAATACATTTTATGTGTATCGCGCTTTGCGCACTATTTAAAATTATTGGCCCGAGACCGTGTTGGTTCTTATAGCACAGCACAGGCCTGTGAAAGAGATTTACAAGCGTGGATCAATAACTACACAACCGCGTCAGACTCTGCGTCTGAGCACATTAGAAGTAAATACCCACTCAGTAATGCAAAAATAAAAGTAAGTGAAAACAAGGCTAATCCGGGTCATTACTTTTCGGTTTTGCAGTTACAGCCTCATTTTCAGTTAGACCAAATGGTCTCGAGTATTAAGTTAATAACAGAGCTCAGTCCTCATCATAAAATAAAGGAATAGTAATGAAAAAAATACACAGTTTAATTCGCGAGGGAAAACTTGCTGATGCTTTATTATGTTGCGCTACAGAGTTGCAAGATGAGCCTTTAAATTTTGATATTAGAAGTCTTTATTCTGAATTACTTTGCATTAACGGTGAACTTGAAAAAGCAGATAAACAGCTAGATTTTATGGTGCAAAAGAACCCTGAATTTGCTGTAGGTGCGGTTAATCTTAGGCATTTAATTCGCGCACAACAATCGCGTGTAGATTTTTATCAAGGTAAGGGCATTCCTAAACTCTTTCATGAAGCTAATGAGCTAGACACCTTGTTCTTAAAAATGCACGTAGCCTTACTTGAAGGCGAAACATCTGAAGCGGCAACGCTTGCAAAACAAATGGAAGTACTTCGTCTTGAAAGCGTTGATGATGAGCATTCAGCAATTAGAGATTTAGATGATAGCTTAAGCCCATATTTAGAAGTGCTAGGCACGAATGGCGAGTTTTACCTTGCAAACTTTAATGAAATTGAAACATTAAAAGTAGAACCTGTAGCGTCTTTATTAGAGAGCATTTGGTTACGCGTTGAGATCACTATCAAAGACGGTCCGTCAGGTACTGCACACTTACCATTGGTTTATGCAAACTCAAATACTGAGCTTGAAAAGTTAGGTCAGGTTTCTGATTGGGATGAGCTACAAGATGAGTTTATTGTAGGTAAAGGAATGAAAATGTTATTTGTCAACGATGAGGCAATCACCATTCCAAGTCTAAAAATCAACGCCGTTGAAACAGCAGAGTAAGTGCAATAAACGATTATGATTGAACATAAGCAGCAACTCCAAGCATCTATTTTAGATAGGCTCATTGACGATGAACCTGACTTTCAAGATGCGCCTTCTCGTACTGAGGGGATCAGCATTAGTGAGCTGAGAAAAAATGTGCGTAGAGACATAGAAGCGCTGCTAAATGCTCGAATTCAGTGGCATACCTGGCCATCACAATATGCTGAGTTGTCGACTTCGTGTTTATCATATGGTTTGCCTGACTTTTCGAGTATGTCCGTAAGCTCACACGAAGGGCGTGCACTTTTATGCGAAACCGTAAGAAATACAATTTTAAAATTTGAACCACGGTTTATTGAAGTAGAAGTGTTTACCGATGATGAAGTACCCGTGAACAGAGTATTAAACCTAAGGATTAACGCCTTGTTGTATGCCGATCCAGAACCTGAATTTATCAGCTTTGATTCTGAAGTTGAGCCGGTTAATTTAGGTATGAAGATTATTGAGGCTTCTTTATGAACGATGAATTATTAAAATATTACAATCGTGAATTGGCGTTTGTTCGTCATATGGGTAAAGACTTCTCTGAAAAATACCCTAAAGTTGCAGGGCGATTAAAGCTAAGCGATGACCATATTGAAGACCCTCATGTATCTAGGCTAATCGAATCTTTCGCATTTTTAACTGCTAATATTAGGCAAAAACTCGATGACAGCTTTCCAGAGCTAACTGATGCTCTATTGGGACAGATGCTGCCAGACTACCAAGCGCCTATCCCTTCTATGTCGGTGGTAAAATTAGAAGCTGAAAATCTGTCCACCACGGGTGTGGTCATTCCAAGAGGCAGTGAAGTAGAAACCAATGTTGAGTCGATGAAGCAATGTAAGTTTCAAACCTGTTACGAAACTTATTTATGGCCGGTTGAGATCACAAGTGCCCAATTTGATAATAGTCCGTTTGTTGCCCCTAAGCCTCGTTGGCATGAAAAAGCTAAGTCAATTTTCAAACTTGAGCTAACCGGTGAATATCCGGGTGTATCATTAGCTGAAACCGGGCTGGAAAAATTACGATTATTTATAAATGGCCAATGGCATCATACGCTTAAAGTGTATGAACTATTATTTAAACACGCTATTGGTATTGCTTTTGATAATGGTGAAGAGGGTATAAAGTACCTTTCTAAAAACCAGTTAAAAGCCGTAGGCTTTGATGCAAATGAAGCGGTGGTGCCCTATTCGCAGCGCTCAAGTGCTGGTTATCGGTTACTGGTGGAAAACTTTACCTTTCCGGAAAAGTTTCGCTTTGTTGAGCTTGAAAATATTCGTTCATCACTGCCTAAAAAGTCTAACAAATGCAGTGTGTATATTTACCTTGATTCAGAGTCAACCGAGCTTGAAAAGCAAGTAGACAAAAATATGTTTTTAATGGGATGTACACCCATTATCAATATGTTTGAGCAAGAACTAGAACCGATTCGCCCTGAGCTGAGTGAATACGAATACCAATTAACACCACGCTATATGGACTCTGAAATCTCAGAGGTGATTGGTATCTCAGAAGTTATTGCGTTTGATCACAAAGGGAACAAACAAATAGTGTGTCCTTTTTATGGGCAGACTCATCCACGATACCAAGGCCATGATGATTTATTTTGGCACATCCGCAGAGAAACCGCCTCATGGGCCGGTGGCTATGTTGAGTCAGGTACGGAATCGTTTCTATCATTAGTAGATGCACGATTTGAAAATAGCGCTATGGATTATGCTGAAGGGAACACGGTATTAACAGTACGTGCTAATTGCAGTAATCGAAACCTTCCTGCTAGCATGCCTTTTGGAGATGATGAACTCGGGCTTTTAATGCCTGAACGTGGCGATGTAATTAAAAAAATACGTTGTTTAATCCCATTTACTCATGCAGTTAGACCGATATTAGCCGATGCAACTCGTTGGCAATTAGTTAATCATTTAACCCTTGATGCGTTTAGTGGAGATGATGCATGTAACAAGCTTAAAGAAGTGTTACGGCTGTATGACTTTAGAGCTTCACCGCAAACAAAAGGCCTTATCGATAATATTTACCGCGTGATTGTAGAACCAGCAACGGCGCGTGTTGTACAAAAAGGACGAGTAAGCTTCGCAACGGGAAGCGAAATAGAAATTACCTTTGCCAATGATGATTTTTCGGGAAGTGGTATGTTTTTCTTTGCTTCTATCCTCGATCATTTCTTTGCACAATTTGCGGCAATAAATAGCTTCACGCGTGTTAGTTTAAGGCTCAAAGAACAAGAGCAAGTGTATTATCAATGGCCTGCTCGAGTTGGGGAAAGCCCGTTAATATGATCCAGCATATTATTTCTCAAGCGTCACAAGTTGATTTTTATAAAGCTGTTTTCATTATTGAAAACCAGCTGAAAAAGCATGGCTTAGAGTATCGCTATGTAGGGTATGACAGTAGCCCAAAGCAAGAGTTAATTAAATTTACCGCAACACAAAAATTTGGTTACCCAGGTAACGCTATCACAAAATTAGAGCAAGCTAGCTTTGAAGATGGGTTGCATAAGGTCAACATGCAGATCTCTTTTATGGGATTAACGGGTTGCTCAGGTGCTTTACCCCAATTTTACAGCGAGCTGGTGATGCAGCGCCTTCGCTATAAAGATACCACCATGCGTGACTTTTACGACATGTTTAATCATCGTTTGGTGTCTTTATATTATCGAGCGTGGAAAAAATATAAGCCGTCTTTAAATCATGTGAACAAAGATAAAAACAAAGACCCATATACACAAATATTGGGACTTTTAAGTGGCGGCTACAATGATCATCAGTTGCACTTTTCAGGCCTTTATAGCCGAAAAATTCGTAACGCTTTTGATTTAAAAAGTGTATTGAGCTCTTACCTTGGTTGTGATGTTGTCATCAAACAAATGGTAGGAAAGTGGCATGATTTGAAGCCACAAGAACAAACTTGTTTAGCAAGTGAGCGCCTATATGAGGGACAACATGCTCGCTTAGGCGTTGATACCGTAATAGGTAAAAAGATATGGGATATTTCTTCTAATATTGAGATTCATATCAGCACTACTGATATTGATAAAGCAAAATCCTTGTTACCGAAAGGCAAGTTATTTGAGTTAGCTACAAAGATTGTAAAAGATTATGCGGGCAATGCGATTTCATTTCGACTTATCATCGAATCAGATTTTCAACAACTTGATGCGGTGCAGTTGTCTAAACGGGAATGCCAACTTGGCGCTAATAGCTTTTTAATGGCGAGTAAAAACACCCCTAAATTTAACCCTATTAAGTTATCGTTTAAAGGATAATTAAAAATTAAAAGGAACAGTGTATGTCAACGATGACATTAAATAAATTAGTTGAAAAACTAAGTCCAGATTGTAGAAAAAGCTTAGAGGCAGCTGTTGCAATATGTAATAGCCGCAGCCATTTTACGGTTGAATTAGAGCATTGGTTGTTAGCTATGATTGAGCAGCAACTAGACGATGTTAGACTCATATTCGGTTCTTTCGATATTGATATTGATCAGGTAAAGCAAGATTTAAACCAATCACTAGAGTCATTTAAAACGGGCAGTGATTCATCGCCTAGCCTATCAGTGCATGTGACTACCTTATTAAGGCAGTCATGGTTAAGTACCAGTATTGAGTTCACCGATGAGCAAATTCGTAGTGCTTACGTTATTTACACGCTCACAAAAGATGATACCTTGTCTAGTTTAGTAACGCGTTGTAGTAAGCTTTTCAATAATATAGAACCTGGACAACTGTTACACGCATGGCCTGAAATTGTTGCCCAATCGCAAGAACGTAATACCAGCACTGCAAGTGCTACAACACCTGCAAATGGTTCATCTAAAACACCAAGCTTAGATCAATTTACAGTTGATTTAACCGCTCAAGCAAAAGCGGGGAAAATAGACCCTATTCTAGGTCGTGATTTTGAAATACGTCAAATGGTTGATATTTTAACTAGACGTCGTCAAAACAACCCAATCTTAACGGGTGAAGCGGGTGTAGGTAAAACCGCTGTGGTTGAAGGACTTGCCCTAAGAATTGCCCAAAAAGACGTACCTGCAGTATTACAAAACGTTAAGTTGCACAGCCTAGATTTGGCTTTGCTTCAAGCAGGTGCGGGCATGAAAGGTGAGTTTGAAAATCGCTTAAAGTCGTTAATTAACGAAGTTAAAAACGCTGTTGACCCTGTGATTCTTTTTATAGATGAAGCTCACACTATGATTGGTAGTGGCGGACAAGCGGGTCAAAACGATGCGGCTAACTTACTAAAACCTGCTTTAGCAAGAGGGGAATTACGTACAATTGCAGCAACAACGTGGGCTGAATATAAAAAGTTTTTTGAAAAAGATGCCGCACTAACACGTCGTTTCCAAGTGGTAAAGGTTGAAGAGCCAACGCCAGAAAAAGCGGTTGCTATGCTACGTGGTTTAGTTCCTGTTATGGAAAAGCATCATAAAGTGTTTATTTCAGAGCAAGCACTTGAAAGTGCGGTGCATCTATCGCACAGATACATTACTGCCAGGCAACTTCCCGATAAAGCAGTTGCATTGTTAGATACGGCCTGTGCTCGTGTTGCTATGAGCCAAGCATCGACACCTAATGCGATTGAGCAGTTAATGAATAGACTAAGTGAAATTGAAGCGCAAGTTTTAATGTTAAATCGTGAGCAAAAAACCGGTTTAGATCACAGCGAACAATTATCAGCACTTAAATCTGAACTAGTTGAGATTGAACAGCAACTTGAACCATTAAATGAGCAGTTCAACGTTGAAAAAGGCATCGTTGCAGAATTAAACCAAGCGCTTGAATCGATTAACACCAACGATGCAGACTCTTCTGTTGAAGTACTTGAGCAGTTAAAAGAAAGCAAGCTTAAGCTAGCCTCGTACGAACATAATATGGTGCATTGGCAAGTTGATGAAGAGTTGATTGCACAGGTTATTTCTGATTGGACTGGTATTCCTGTTGGTAAAATGCATGAAGATGAAATTCATGGCATTTTAAATTTAGCTGCGCAAATGAAACAACGTGTAGTTGGTCAAGATCATGCGCTTGAACTCATGGCTAAAGTAGTACAAACCTCCCGTGCTCAGCTTGCAGATGAAAGTCGCCCTAATGGTATATTTATGCTGGCAGGCCCAAGCGGAGTGGGTAAAACAGAGACCGCACTTTCACTAGCACAAGAAGTGTATGGCAGTGAAGATAACGTAACGGTTATCAACATGTCTGAGTTTAAAGAAGAGCATAAAGTGTCATTACTACTTGGCTCACCTCCAGGTTATGTTGGTTATGGCGAAGGCGGTATTTTAACCGAAGCAGTAAGAAGAAAACCATACAGTGTAGTGCTACTTGATGAAATGGAAAAAGCGCATCCTGGCGTGCAAGATATTTTCTATCAAGTATTCGATAAAGGCACCATAAAAGACGGTGAAGGCCGAGACATCGACTTTAAAAATACCATCATTATTATGACCTCAAATGTGGGTACTGATACCACAATGAGCTTATTTGAAGATGAAGAAAGTAAGCCAAGTATTAAAGGCTTATTAAAAGCATTACAAGATGATTTATTAGGGGCATTTAAGCCTGCATTTTTAGGACGAATTAACGTTATTCCATATATTCCGTTAAGTGATGAAATTCTTACCCAGATTGCTGCGTTGCAAATTAGTAAAATAATTAAGCGTGTTAAAAAGCACTATGATGCGCAATTAACGTATAACGATGATGTGATTGAGCACATTATTGCAAATTGTCAAAATGCCGGATCGGGTGCACGAAATATTCACACCATATTACAGAATAAAGTACTACCTCTATTGTCTGAGATCTTGCTTTCAAGCATGGTTGAAGGTGAAAAAGTAACATCTATCTCATTGTTAATTAAAGATAATGAGTTCGATGTTGAATTAACTAAAGTTAATTCAAAATAACTTGTTTTTAAGGTTGTTTCTTTAGTTTTAGGGCATTATAATTCGTGTGTCTTATATAGAAACAAGGAATTTCTGAGACATTGTCTTCATCTAGGGAAAGGAATTCTGAAGACCTTTTCATTGCTGTTTTAAAGATAATGATTTCAAGGAATTTTGGGTAACCAAAGTAAACGAATCCACATAATGGATAATATTGTTTAATAAAAAGGAGCATTATCAAATGCAAGCAAATACATATTTAAAATACGGTTCAATCAAAGGCGAAACTACTGCTGAGTCTTTCAAAGATTTAATTACAGTTTTATCTTTAGATTGGAACGTTAGCCGTGAAATTAGCGCAGCGACTGGTACGGCGATGGATCGTGAATCTAGCTCTACTCGTTTAGGCGATGTGACTATTACTAAACTTCAAGATAAAGCATCTCCGGATCTTTTCAAAGAAGCAACTATTGGTAAAGGTCTACCTGCTGTTTTCCATATCACTAAACAAGGTGATAAAGTTGAAGAAATCATGAAAATCGAACTTACAGATGCCATGATCTCTAGCTACTCAGTATCAGTTCAAAACGACCGTCCAATTGAAACAATCACTATCAGCTACACTGAAATGATGATGACTGTTACACCTACTGACGACCAAAACAACATCACTGCACCACTTGTATATGGTTACAGCGGTGTTAAAGGTCAACAAATGTAATATTTGTTACCCGATTGTAGCTCTGGGCTTTGCCCAGGGCTTTTTTTGATCTTCAGGATGGGAAAAGCAAGGAATGCAAAAAGCAACACAAGATAAAAACGTAATTCAAATTAGTACTCCTGTTGGTAAAGACGCCCTTTATTTAACACGCTTCGTTGCGCAAGAAGCCATGTCAGATTTGTTTGTTATGTCGGTCAATATGTACACCATAGGCCAACAAATTGCACATGAAGATCTGGTTGGCAAGCCTGTTTCTATCAAGGTAAAAAATGCCGAGGGTGGCGGAGAGCGTTATTATCACGGTATTGTGAGTCAGCTTGTTTCTAACGGAAGCCGAACGGCGGATGTTGATGAGCAAAAAAATTACATTGATTATCAAGCTACCATTGTACCTTTTGCCGCTTCTATGCGTAATCGTAAAAACAGTCGCATTTTCCAAAAGAAAACAATTAAAGATATATTTGCTGATTTGTTTGGCCAACACAATGTGGCTTTTTCAGATAAAACCAGTAAAACCTACCCCAAATACGAATACTGTGTGCAATACCAAGAGTCAGATTTTGACTTTATCCAACGCTTATTACAAAGCGAGGGGATTTTTTACTTCTTTGAGCATACAAAAAGTAACCATACATTAGTTTTAGCAGATGATATTACCGCATATGAAATGTGTGGTGAGGCTAAAGTTGTTCATTCAACTGGCCATTTAAGTGAGTCTCATGTTTCGCGTTGGCAGGGCGGATTAAGCTTAGCGCCAGGTAGTTTCAAACGTTTGGGCTACGATTTTAAACAGCCATCACGTTACCCTGATGCAGAGCAAGCAAACGCAGAATTACCGACCCAATCGGTATCAGAAATTTTTGAATATACAGCTGAAGCAGAGTGTCATCCCCGCGCGGCTAAATTGGCATCAGTTCAACTAGAGTCACTGCAAAGAGACATGAAGCTCTCGAGCGGGCGCAGTGACTGCCGCTCATTCTCTGTTGGTAAACTGTTTAGTTTCAAAAAACATGAAGACCCACGCCTTGAAGGTAAAACCTTTGCTATCACCTCGATGATGACGTCGATTGTGGTACCAAACCAATCAGGCGCTGCACAAGCATCAAGTGAAGAAGTGTATTCTAACCACTTTGAATGTGTGCCAAAAGACATTCCATACAGAGCGCAAGTGAGCAAAAAGAAACCGGTTATCAACGGCGTACAAACAGCCATAGTAACGGGTGATAGCGCCGATGAAATTATGATTGACCAATATGGCCGCGTTAAGGTGCAATTTGATTGGGATCGTGAAGGTAAAAAAGACTCTAAAAGTTCATGTTGGATCCGAGTTGCACAAAATTGGGCTGGCAAAAAGTGGGGCGCCTTTTTCTTTCCCCGCGTAGGTCAAGAAGTTCTGGTTGATTTTATTAATGGCGACCCAGATCAACCTATTATAAGCGGTGCTGTTTATAATGCAGACCTAATGCCTCCGTACGCATTACCTGGTGAAAAAACGCAAAGTGGTATTAAGACTCGCTCAACTAAAGAAGGTGGAGCAGATAACTTTAATGAGCTGCGCTTTGAGGATAAAAAAGGCAGCGAGCTTGTGTATATGCAAGCCGAAAAAGATAAACAGCTTTACGTTAAAAACGATCAAAACGAAAAAATAGATAACGACCGTAATGTTGAAATTCTTAATAACGATAATCTCAAAGTCACAGCTAACCGTGTTGCTGAAATGGGTGAAAATGACACCTTAAAAGTCGGTAAAACACTTAATATTGAAGCCGGTGACGAAATAGTGATTAAAACAGGCTCGGCGCAAATTAAAATGAGCAGTAGTGGCAATATTACTATTGAAGGTACAAACATTGATATTAAAGGCAGTAATGTAAAAGTAGATGGCAGTGCCATTACCTTATCTGCTGGTGTAATTAAGTTAAATTAATGATGGAAATAGTCAATAACTTTCAATCAGGATTTAGAAACGGCATTGCAAATAACGGGCACGTTGTTTACTGCCGTTATGGTTTACCGCATTTAGTGTGTTTACCGATAAACAGGCCAGATGATCCATTACTAAGCCCGGCTTTAAGTCATTTAAAAGCCATGAATGGCTATTATGCACAGCAGTTTTTTATTCATTTAAGTGATGCACTTAATAGTGAAAATGTAATTTCAAACTTATATCAATATGCAACTCAAAGCGCTGTGGCACTTTCTGATCACAGTAAAGATGAGTTAATTGAAGAAATTTCGCTACTGGTAACCAGTAACAAGCTATTAGTTATCCCGCTTTATGAATAGCATTTCATAAACCAACAAAGACACGACAAGGAGTCAAAATGGGTAAACCCGCTGCTACAATTGGTCATATGCATGTATGCCCTAAAGTGACCGCTAAAGTTCCACATGTGGGCGGACCTATAGTTGCTGGCTCTGGCAATGTATTAATAGGCGGCATGCCCGCTGCCCGCAAAGGCGACATGATAGTGTGTATTGGCCCACCAGACAGCGTAAAAACAGGCTCGGGTAGTGTTCAAATTAATGGTAAACCTGCCGCCAGAATGGGCGATGATAGTGGCCACGGCGGAAAAATCGTTGTGGGCAACCCAACCGTGTTAATTGGTGGTTAACTTTGCTAGCGACCTATTTAAGTGATCATCAAGCACAATTACTACAAATTAGTAACGCTCAACTGTGCCCGTTTACGTGTATAGGTCATGTTCGCTATTTAAGAAAAACCCTATTAGAAAGCTGTTGGTTAACGGCAAAAAATAATAATCAAAAAAATAACTTTGAATTGCCCACCACTGAGCAACTAGTCGAAATAATAACTAACACCAAAAACGAAGAATTAGTTGCCCAAGCATGTATTGAAGTCATGGCTAACTTGCCACAAAATAAAAATATTATATTTATAAATGAATTACTTAATGAGCCAGCGCTGAGTACCTTTTTTAAAATCATTATAAATAAAGTCGTTATTCAACAGCATAGCTTTAACTTAATTCGGCTATTAAATTTAAACACCTTGTTTTTTGCTTACAGTGCTGATGAAGAGATTGCCCCGCAAACACTGGCAACTATAAATAAAATTACCAAGCTTGCGCAGCACCACGACAGACAGATATTAACGACTATTTTTGATGCATTAAGTGAGCAAGCCCATCTATCACCCTTAATGTCGTTATTTTTGTTGTCGTTAAATTTTGAGCAAGTAAATAGCTTAAGCAATCATGCCAGTAATACCTTATCGGTTGATCATACATTGCATATTTTATTACAAAGCGGTTTTGTAAAACTGATTGTTTTAGCCAATTCTCTATTACAACAAGTAGAGCAACCCGCGTTAATTATTGCGCTAATAAGGCGCATGTTAGGTGATAAACTCGATCAGCTAGTGGAATACGATATCCAGCGACTCGCTTGGCAAGGTGATGAAAGCGCGCTAATAAATTTTCAGCAGCAGTTAAAACATAACTGGCCTAAATATGAAACCGCCATGTCGAGTTTACGACTGATTGCAGGGCACCCTCTTGATGAAGTGCCTAATGCCATTTATTTATCGGCCATGGATAGCTATAGCCAAGGGGTGTTTAATTTATATCGCTATTATCAACATCTCGCTGCCAATAAAACTCAGGACGAGGTGGCATCATGAGTGCATTTTCAATCGAGATGACATGCTTTTCAGCCCCAAATATTAGCAGCGTAGATGCATTATTATTTGACGATAACAGTGCTGTTTTTAATGAGTTGCAATGGCAGTCTTGGGATGCCTGTGTTTACGATTGCATAATTAAATCTAAAGAATTAATGGCAGAAGTCACCGACAGCACATTGCCGATGATTTGGTTACTACCGGCATTATCATTTCAAGATGAGCTCAAACAGTTATTAGCTCAAAGCTTACAACAGTTATACCCCGATCATAGCAGTGAGCTGATTTTTCATGGAACAACAGGTGCACACTCTGCTATAGCTTTGGCTGGTGAAAAAAAATGGCAAAAATTTAATGTAATTGCTTTAGATGCAACTTTTAAAGCAAATAAACAGCAGCAGTTTGTATATCAAGGTGTAGGTGGTGCGTTGGCTGTAGTTGAAATGGTGCCTTGCGGGTGGTCGCAGGTAAGCCATGAGATTGCAGCATCTATTGATTTTAGCAAACATAATCAGCTAGCAGGTATGCTTACGCGATTAGCTGAACAAACAGAGAATAAGATTGATCTAATTTTTGCACCAGGAAATGGGGTAGATGATGATAGTTGGCTAAACAATTTACAGCTACTTACTAGCTTAATTGATGAGCACACATATTACGAACTACCCAATTATAAATTAGGGAAAATAGGCGCACTAGAAGGGTTAGTTAATTTGTACCAATTAACCACAAGCCCTGCAATTGTTGAGCATTTTAGTTATGCATTAATGCTCTCCCAAGAGCAAGCTAAGCATCAAGGTGCAGCATCATACTTATGGATAAGTGAGGAAGTAGACAGCTAATGCAAAGTAATACCGTTGTTTTACAAGGAATAAGTTACCCAATTTGCCTCGTCGCTGGTAAAGGTTCTGCGCCGTCGGGCTTTGTTGCTGTAGCAGCTAACACGCCTGAAAGTGCCAAAAATCAAATTGCACAAGTCGGCAGTGCGCTTACTAGCGACGCCGCTAAACGTTTAGACGTTATTAACTTGCTTAACCTTGCAGGAATAAGCTGTTCGCGCGGTGCGTCTGCACGTGAAACCGCGAGTGTATTAACCCAAGCTTTGGTTGCAGGTACTATTAGTTGCTATCACCAAAAAGCTAAGTCGGCCATTCAGGTAAGTGATAACACCAATAGCGCCGCAGCAGGTAAAAAGCCAAGTAGCAAGAGTAGTTCAAAAGCCTCAGGTAAAAGTGCCTCCCAAGCGCCGGCTAAAAACAGTGGCGGTGCAAGTAATAATACCCCAAGTGAAGAACCTATCACCCAACAAGAGTGTCGTTCTGATCCGGTTTCTATGCTCTCGGGTGAAGAAATACTGCCGCTTATTGACTTCACCTTAGCAGGCAGCAAACAATTAATTTGGCGACGCCTATACCGTTCATCGCATGCGGATGTATGCAGTGTAATGGGGAATGGTTGGCGACATGACTTTATGGTGCAGTTAACTGAGCATTACTTACCGCCACCTAAAGTAGGCCCAAAACAAAAAGGCACCTACTGGTTAGAATACCAAGATGAGCATGGCGCTAAACATCGTTTTGAAAAAGTAAAACCGGGGCAATCGAGCTATCAATTAAGCAGTAATTTAGCGTTGCATTACCAAACTAATGGTAAGCAAGTATTAGTAACCCCAGATGATCAACACCTGACGTTTAAAGCCGGCGAAAACTCATGGTTGCTTGAAAAAGTTATTAACGAAAAAGGCCAAAGTATTGGTTTTTATTACGATGCCAAAGAGCGCTTGCATCGCGTTGAGGTAAATAAAGCGCGTGGCTGTATTTTAAAATATAACCCGCAAGGGCTGCTGGCGAACATTTCGGCTTACCGTACAGGTGATAACAACAAGCCTGTATTACTAACGCCGTTACTTGCGCAATATGATTATGATGAAAACAAAAACCTCGTTCGTGCGACCAATCAGCAAGGTGAAACAGAGCATTATGGCTATAACGCCGCTAACTTATTAACTAAGCGTACCCGTGCCAGTGGTTTTAGCCATCATTTTGAATGGGACAGTTACTCATCGAGTGCTAAATGTATAAAACAGTGGGGCGATAACAACACTTATACGTATCAGTTTGAATATAATGTAGACGCTGGTGAAACAACCTGTATAGATTCGCGTGGGCATAAAGAACACTTTGTACATAACGCGCAAGGTAAGTTAGTTAAGCACACCGACCCAAATGGTAATGTGTGGCAATACCGCTATAACGCGCAAGGTCAAAAAGTTACTGAAATAAAGCCAGACAGCAGTGAAATAAAATACAGCTATACCCCTTACGGCCAGTTAGAATCAATAACGCAGCCAGATGGCAGTGTCACAAAATTTGCTTATAACCAATTGGGTCAGCGTGTATTAACCACCTTGCCTGATGGCCAAACCATTACCCGTAAATATAGCGTGGCGGGTTTACTGCAAAGTGAAACCTTTGGCGACGGTCGCACCGTACTTTACAGCTATGACAAATTTGGCCAACTAACCCAACACATAAATAAAAATGGGCAAGTCACACAATTTGTATGGAACGAGCAAGGCGAGCTTTTAGCCAAGCACCATAACGATGAGCTTATTCGTTACAGCTACGACAGTTTAGGCCGTGTTAATGCCACCATTAATAACGCAGGTTTGTTGACTCAATATAAATACAATGAGCATGGCCAGCTTGCGCAAACCATTGCCTTTGACGAAAAAGACCCTGAGCACAAACAGCAGCAACATTTTAGTTACGACGATGCAGGGCGGTTAATTAGCTCAAAAAACAGTAAGGGTGATACCACCGAGCAACACTTTGAAGGGCTAAGCCAACCACATTGTGTTATTCAGCCCGATGGCAGTGCACTGCATTTAACTTACGATAAAGAGCGTAACCTAACCGCCATTGAGCGTAGCGACGGCCATGTATACCGTATAAGCTATGACGCTAACGAAAACCCAACGCAAGTAACTGGGTTTGACGGTACGGTACAGCAATATAAATACGATGCTTGCAACCGCTTAACCTCGGTGACACAAAGCGATAAACGCCATGTAAAAATTGAGCGCGATAAATTAGGCCGCGTGATTGCGCAGCATGCAAGTTTGGCAACCGATACTCACATCGTTAATAACGCCAATTACTACAGCTATAACCTGCAAGGTAAAATTACCCGTGCGCATAATGCACAATCAACCTTAAAGCAGCAGTTTGATAAAGGCGGGCGGTTACTGCATGCTGAGCAAGTACATAATCAGCAACAAGCGCACACCTTAAAATACAGTTACGACGACTACTGCAGAAGGCAATCACTGACCTTGCCAGATTCAAGTACGCTTAAATATAGCTACAATAAATTCGGCCAGCTAAGTGCTATTCACTTACAGCAAGCCAATAGCACGGCTGTTGAACTTGCAGCGCTTAGCTATGACAGTCAAGGCAATATTCAAACGCAAAAGTTTGGTAATGACGTAACCCTTATCCAACAATTTGACGTATTTAACCGCTTAACACAGCAGCAGTTAACCCATCCTGCGCAAGCACTATTTGATACCTGTAAGTACAATTACGACAGCGTAAATCAGTTGATTGCGCGTAAAGAGGAAGGTGTTAGCAGCCACAATATTAATTTTGAGTACAACAGCCTTGGCCAGTTAATTCAGCAAAATCTAGCCAGTGGTGAGAACACAAAAACTACCCAATACCAGTGGGATAGTTTTGGTAACCCAGTTAGCCAGTCAAAAATTAAAAATAACGAGTTAGCCGAGCAGCAAACTACTCAGCACAATGATGAGAGCGATGCTAGTGGCGCCAGTAATAAGGTTGAAAGTAACCAGTCAGAAAGCACACATAATGTAATTAATAGCGAATATAACGATTCAAATGCAGCAACGTTTGCTAGTGATTTAAGTGATAATGATGATGTTATTACAGGCACCACTGATGCCGACCGTTTAACCCACTTTGGCGACAGCGACTTTCATTATGATGAATTTGGTAACCAAATACGCGAAACCGGCAAAGGTATAAAAACCCGCCGCGAATACAATGCATTTAATCAGCTAAGTTGCTTTAACAACAACGGCACGCTTACTCAATACGATTACGACCCACTCGGCCGGCGTATCGCCAAGCACACCGAGCAGGGCAAAATTGACTACATTTGGGATAACGACCAGTTAATTGGTGAATACCAACACGGTGAATATACCTGGTACATTAACCTGCCAAATCAATTTCACCCAGTAGCGCTAATTAAAAAATGCGAGGTGTATTACTACCACCTAGACCAACTTAACACCCCACGTTTTGTAACCAACAACAAAGCAGAAGTCGTTTGGGAAAACCAAGCCGATGCGTATGGATATGAAGAGCCAGAAGTAGATTCAGGCTTTAATAAAGAAAGTAGCTTCACTCAGCCAATCCGCTTTCAAGGGCAGTATTTAGATGAAGAGAGCGGCTTACATTACAATCGCTACCGTTATTACAGCCCTAAACAACAACGCTTTATAAATCAAGACCCGATTGGCTTAGTGGGTGGCATAAACCACTATCAATATGCGCCAAATCCGGTTAATTGGGTGGATCCGTTTGGGTTATTGTGTAAAGAAGGGCAGGCAAAAGTAAGAGCAGCGCTTGATGTTAATGCAGCTATTTCGCCAGAACTAAAAGAAAAACTAATTAAACTTTCTCAACTCCCAGAGGATGCATCTCCTTATACAGCAGATGAAATGGTTAACCATATAAAGCAAGGCACTGCTGAACAATTAGTTTCAGAGGGAAACCTTGACTTTAATCCGGAACCAAAATCTTTAGAGGAATGTTTAGAAAGGTTAGATGTTGCTCGTAAAAATATTATTAAAAATGGCTATAAAGCAAAATATACAGATGCTGAGTTAGTGAAAAAGTCAAAGGATGGTTCTGTTGGCAAATCACGTTTTCTTATAAGCTTTCAACCAGTTAATGAAAATATTGATGCAAAACTAGCTTTCCAAAAACCAAATGGTTTAGTTGCTATGTGGGCTACTAGCTTTGATATGCTTGAAAATGCAGATAGTGATCCACAGATAATTGCTGATTTATTGGCAACTGGTTGCGACCCAAAAAAAGACTATGTACTTCATATTGTTGATCGTGGTGAAGATTTGAGTGATTTCGGTGAAAATACCTTCGTGCCTACATGGGATGAACTTGAAGAGCCAGCTAAGAAACAACTAGAGCCAAAATATCATGATGCAATAAATAGCGTACTGAACTCTGATTACCAAAAACAGTATGCGGCGCACATGCAAGATTATTGGGATAATGGTTTAAATGAATTTAATTCAAAAGATCAAGATGAGTTTATAGAAGACTTAAACGATCAGGCACAAGAGAACAAGTTTGCAGCAAGGCATGCGCTTAGAACTGAGTTCGGTGCAAATAGTGAGTTTACTGGTGATGGTATGACACAGTGCCGACATTCAGGAAACAATCATGGTGTGGTAGAAACTTTAACTTTGGAAAATGATCCCCCAGCGATTGCAGAAATGAAAAATGTAACCACAGTCCGTTTAACACCTATCTAAGGGTAAATACAGTGAATAACAAAATACAGCCACATTTGGGATTAGTAGACCATAATAACTTGAAAACAGGTGAAGAAATCCTTTCAACTATTAATTATGAAATGTTTCCAGATGAAAAAAATTTTCTTATAAAGAAAGAAAATTATTTGGTAATTTCGACTGAATTTTATTCAAAAATGAAAAAGAAAAAACGACTCACACAATCTGAGTATCCTCTAACTGCATTACCCTGGATAATTAATCAAATAGAAAATGGTTTTTTTAAAAAGAAGGATGAAGGTGGTTTTTCAGCCTTTGAACGCAGTACTACTGCTGAGTTTGATGGAGAAACCATCGGCATAAACGCCATGGTACATTGTTGTGCTGAAAACTTACCTGGTTTAAATATTTGGAATGGGAATAGAAAAAGCTATGTTTCTGACAAGACACCTCAAAGATGGGATATACCTAACTATATGTTAAAGGATGGTTTGCTAGAAGAATTGAAAAAAATAGCTGATAAATATTCATAGATTTACAGTCATGACTTTATCATAAATAAAAATGGATATTAGGACATCAACAAGAATGGCTCTTATTGGTTTGTCTAAATGACTTTTATTGCTTAAACGACGTAAAAATTGAAAGGTTTTATAAAATTAAAAGGAATTAGCTAATGTTTGGAAATGAATATCATCGCTATCAAGAAAGGCAGTTAAAAGTTCGGCTGAACCATGAAATAAATCAAGAAAGGTTATTTAAAGGTATCGATAAAATTCCGGGGTTAGCTGGTGCTGGAGTTGTTTATATTGACTCAGGTTTTACAGTTGTAGAATTGAGAGCTTATAGTGGCTCAGCTTTAACACGCCCCAAAATAGTTTTGCGTGAACAACCGAAAAATATGAATCAGCAAGAATTTGCAGGTCACTTAAAAAATAGCCAAAGCAATACGCGAGAGTCACGTTTAGTCGGTGAAGTTGCTGGTACAGTTTTAAGTTGTAGTGCGGCTGTTTTAGGTTGGATAGTCGTTTTTGGTAGCGCGGCAGCAATTCCTATATCGGGTGGAACAAGCTCTGCTGTTACATATTTAGCCGTAGCTGCTAGTACTGCGAGTTCACTGCAATGTATTAATGGTGGTGTTAGAACCTATAACGAAAGCGTAAACCCAGAGTTAAATGACTTATATGACTCAAAGGAATGGTATCAGAATATAACTACAGCGCTTGATGTTGTTTCATTGGCTGGAGCTGCTGCTGCGGGTGCTGCGACCTTAAAGGCAGTTAAATTACTAAAAGCGAATACAAAAAAAAGTACCGATGCTCTTTTAAAAGGACTTTCGAGTAGTGAAAGAAAGCGTTTAACACAAGACATAATTAGGTTAAATCATCCTGGTGTTTCTAATCAAGTTTTGAAAAGAATGGTTAGAAGCGGGCAGTTTCCGAAGCGGTATAGTGGAATTCAGATCACTCAAGCATTAAGGCTACAATTAAAAGATACTATTGGTGCATCTTTTAGTTTTGGTGGGAGTGCTTTATCAGGAACTGTAAACTCACTTGCAATTGGTATATATGAGGAGTTAAGTAAGTAGTGTCTAATAACGATGAGGTGTTTTTATTATTTCCCCCATGGAAGCTTTTACGTAGGTTCTTATTAGTAACGGTTATCTTACTTATGGGAACTGTTTATTCAGGCATGACATTGTTAACACAGTACTTTGATACAAGTCCTGAGTGGCTGTTGGGCATTTTGTTTTCCGTTGGAATTATGTTTTGCCTTTTAAACTTTAAAGTTAGTCAAGGCTCTTTTCTATGTGCAAAGATATTGAAATACTATGCTCTATTTTTAGCTTTGATTTGCTTACCATCATTTATAATTTTAGAGGGAAGTAGTTATCATATAGCTACAGTTACTAATATAGCCTTTATGCTGCTGTCTTTTTATCTAATTAAAGGAAATAAATACCAAGGCTTAATTAAATATCAATATAACTTTTTTAAAGATATAAAAGACGCTCGGGCCGCTGTTGAAAAAGAGATGGCTAAAGGAAATAAGAAGAAGAAAAAGTAAGGCTGCATAGCTTTGCTTACTTAATTGAAATATAAAGGAACATAGAGAAATTGTGGTGACGAGTATGTTAGCCGCGCAATGTCATTATGGCGTGGAGTTAAGGAATGTTTTTCAAAAAGTGAAGAATGTAACTTCACTGCAAAAGCGCTTTTATTTGCAATGAGTTATGAATATGCAGTTGCTCCTTACAGCTCTGAGAATAATGACGCTATTGAATTTTATAAATGGTGTTTTGAAAATTTAAATAAAGATCAAGGATAGGTAATGAATAAAATAAACACGGATGTAAATTACAAAACAATGGCCGGTAATGCGCGATTAGTGATGCTTGGTGAATCGAGCCATAATACCGCTGGCTATAAATATGAAGCTATTAAAGCCCTAAAACAGCTTAAAGGAGCTGGATTTACTCATTTTGCGATGGAGATGTTGCCACGCTCTATGCAAGAAAAAATTGATTTTTACCAACGTACGGGTAAAGGTTTTAGAGAAATTCAACAATACTTTGATGAAAACTGGGCTTGGGGTTATTTAGTTCCTAAAGCTTATGGTGAGTTAGCAAAAGCTGCTAGAGATATTGGCTTAAAAATTATTGCCTTAGATATTTCGCAACAAATAATGGAGGCTATGGATAAGGAGTGCTCTTATGATCAATATATTGGAGGGGACTGTTTGAGCACGCACACCCGTCGTAATAAAATATGGGCTGATAATATAGCGGGTGTTTTAAATCAATCGAAAGCAAATCGTATCGTTGCTTTTATGCATCGATGGCATGCTGTACAGGCTTCAAACTACGAGCCTGGTTTAGATACCCTAATGCCAATTAGGGGAATAAATAGCATTAGGTTTATAGATTTTATAGGGGGTATTGCTTGTCTATCTCAAAGGCGTTGTGAAGGCGATTCAACTGAAATAAATACTCTCAAGCAGCAATACTTTTATCGTGAAGGTTTCCCTTCTAAACATTCAGTTAAATCATTTCAAGTTCATATTCCTGAACAAAGAGTCAATTCTGATGGAACTCTCAAATGGTAAAAAGAATATTTATAGCTTTTTTTGTTCTTTGCACAATCACTGCTCAAGTTCAGGCTAAGTCGTTATCAAAGACTTTATGGCCAGATCTTGATATCAACAATCCTGAGTTGTCTAAAAATACAGTGATGCTTCAATGTCAAAAAAGCTTAATGTATGCGCCTAGACAGCTTGAAAAGTGGTGCGAAAAAGCTTACGACATGGGTGAGTATGAAGCATTACTTTTTATTGGCCATCATACTGGGGACGGCTCACGTTATGTTAATGAGTTAAAGCGCCGTGTGCTGAAAAATGAAAATTTGGCTATTCGCAGGCTTGCATGGCTTTATGATGGTGGTTTGTTTGTTGAGGAAGATTTAAAGGAAGCCGCACGTTTATATGAGCTTTTTTTAACTCAGGCAGAAGAGCCCTATCCAATTCTGTTAAGGTCGATTCATTACGATTTGGCAAAAATCTATACAAAGCTTGAAGATTGGCCAAATGTTATTATTAATGCGCAATATGTGATAGATCAAAAGTTATACGATGGCTCTGATACTTTAGCTAAAACATTAAAAGAAAATGCCGTAGCAGCAATGAACAATTAAAAAATATCAAATCCAAAAAGGAGCTATAAACGCCAAATTAAGGCGTTATAGAATTATTATGGAACAACAACACCAACAAACACTAACCAACCTTGTATACGATATTTACGAGGATCCAACTAAAATTGAAGAGCATCAAGAGCTTATTCAACCATTATTGAGCGATTTAGTCGCAACTGCGCCTGCGGGTTTTGAAGGCATGGCGACGATGATTAATACTCATATTTCAAACGGGTTTAAGTTTAAAAACCCTAAAATACAAAAGTTTGAGCTTGAGTCGGGCTTATTAAAGCTTAAAACCTACCTGCAAAAAATAAACCTTTAATTAGTTTCGAAATTGCCAATACTCTCGGCGCAGTGTGTTGGCAGTAATCAAGGATGATAAATGACTCTTATAAACACCTGCATTTTAATGCTGTTTTTACAGCCATTATTTGTTTATTTAGCACTTTTTAAACAGTCAAAATATAGCGTTGAGCCAAAAAGCTCGTTAGATAATGAAGATTCAATGTTTTTATTTATCGCCCCTGGCTTATCGGTTTTTTACCTTGATCAGTTTTGGGTCGCGCTGCTTTATTTAGGTAGTGTGTGCTTATTGGGTGTATTGCTAGCTAAAATTGTAGAAAGCAAAGCAAACAAGCGATTGACCAGAGATGATTCAATAGGGTTTATGGTCGCCAGTTTTATCTTTTTTGGAATGATAAAGTTAATAATTGTTGCGGCTGCGTATTTTTTTACCGTTGACGCTTCAAGCGCGATAACACAAGATTTAAGCCCAGCTAAAGAGCCCTCATTGACGATTAGCCAAATGTTTAGTGTGGATTATTTATATAGCCAGTTTAAACCTACGGTTTATTTTTTAGCATTAATGGTCGTGACCTTGGTGCTCAAAATTATTGAGTATAAGTTTTCTCTGAAGGAGGCGCTTTCAGGCATACTTATTATGCTAAGTGCGATATTAGTCGGTATTTCCCCATTATTTGGCGAAGCTTATATATTAGGCTTAATTGCTAACTTTTTTATCTTTTTTATAGTGTGCTCTACATGTATTGAAATAGACAAAATAGGGGATGCATCGGGTGGCGCTATTGCTATTTTATATGGCTATATATTAATGATGGGACTTGGGTTTAGCATTATATGTAAGCTTGTTTATGAATTGTTTTTTTAGGGAATGATTTATTGCTTGTTTTTTGCTCTACATGCTTGCAGTGCGCTTTGTACCCAATTAGAATAAATTTTAGTTGAAATGGTAATTTCATTAACGCTGATAGTTAAGAGTTTAAAACGTCATTAAATAGCAATACGACACGTGTATTTTGAGGCGAATAGTTGGGAGTTGTATATTTTGTTATCACGTTTTAAAGCTTACTTTTTGGTAATTATATCTATTACTATTATTTTTACTACAACACAGGCTTGTGCAGATATGTTTGGTTTTTTTAATAAACAGGATTTTGTTTTATCGGCTCCGGTAAAAGGGCAATTATTAGATAAAGGGCAGCCTGTTGCAAATACTAAGGTTGTACGTGCGCTTACTTATGGTGATGAATATAAAGATGAAGCAATAACCGATGAAAATGGTTTTTTTACCTTCACAGAAAAATCTATAAAAACGAGTAAGCCTGCAAACATGTTTGATAATGAATCATTGGTTCAGCATGTTTATTTAGAAAATGGTACGCCTGAGGGCGTTGTACTTTGGTACACAACCGTGTCTATGCACGAGGGGAGTGATACCCTAAAAAACTTACTCGCTAACTTAGAGTGTGATATTGCCGAAGAGCCACAAACATACGACATACCTATAGAAGAAGCGCCAGAGCATTTTTTTACGATATATGGTGCATGTAAAATGTAACTTTTAACATAATCATTTAAAGGGAATTTTATGAATACTTTAACTCCTACACAAGCTGTACAAGTTGCTTTGCTTGCTTATAAAGCAAAGAGTATTAAAAGTACCACGTTACTTAATAATTCTTTGCATCCTTCTCTGCGAGGTAGCTTTAACTTTGGGGTTAGCCCTGAAGCAGTACAAGGAATATCTGGTGGTTTTTTCTCTCATTTATTTGGTTTAAGCACTGGTTTTGGTTTGCTAGGACATGGCCAAGGGCTGTATCAGGGTGATTCAGTGATCACTATTCGCGGTACGGCTTCTCTTAGAGATGGCCTAACAGATGCACATTTTGGGTTAAGCGGTGGCTCTAACGGCAGTATGGTACATGCTGGGTTTAATAAAACCTTTTATAGCATGAAGCCCGCTTTACAAGAGTTTGTAGCGGCTAACATTCGAGACAAAATAACCGGCTGTGTGCACATTGTTGGTCACAGTTTAGGTGGGGCACTGGCTACGCTTTCTGCTGATTGGATAAAAGCAGAGTATTCGTTACCCGTTAAATTATATACATTTGGCTCGCCAAGAGTGGGGCTTGATAACTTTTCACGCGCTGCCACTTCTCGTATTGATAAAATATACCGCTGTACACACGGTGCTGATCCGGTTACAAAAGTGCCTTTGTGGCCATTTTCACATGCGCCCTACAATGGCCAAGAAATTCGTCTTGATAATGGTCAGGGCCTTAAAGGCGCAGCACACAAGTTAAGTGGTACGCCAGGCTATGTTAATACTGCAAACAGTAATGATTGGGGCAATTTAACTGTAAAAGCAAACCACTTTTTAAGCACGCCAGTACGCTTAAAGTTTGAAGACAGAAACCAAGCTTCATTTAGTTCACACTGGGCAGATAAACTGGGCGCTGCGTTAGTTACCTTATTAAAAGATTCGGGTTACTACAGTGCTGTTGCGGCACAAGCAGCCATAGGTACAGGCTTAACTTTTTACGATATGCTCGCGCGAACGCTTGATAAAATAGCCAAAGCGTCAGCCTCATTTGCAACGCAAACCTTAGGTTTACTCGGCCACATGCTAGTGTTTGCTGGCAAAGTTATTAGTAAAGCCGTAGAGCTGACTTACAGTTTTATAAAATCGGTATTTGACTCAACTCTAGGGGCGTTATATCGCGCAGCACGAGAAGGCTTAAATGGTCTAGATTAAGGTCTTATAAGCCTTAATCTCGCTCTAACAAAATGGCACCACTTTGGGTTTCACCTAAGTGGTCGTCTTTGTTATAAATAGGGCACTTACTCATTGATAAACACCCACAGCCAATACAGCCATCAACCCGTTCACGTAAACGTTGCATATAAGCAATGCGCTCATCAAGCTGTGCTTGCCATTGTTTTGAAAGTGCAGACCAGTCTTTTTGGGTAGGTGTGCGCTGCTCTGGTAACGTTGCCAGAGTTTGTTTAATTTCTTCCAGCGTGATCCCCATCGCTTGTGCCGCTTTTATAACTGCGACTCGCCTTAGTACATCTGGTTTAAAGCGTCGTTGGTTGCCACTGTTTCGCCAACTGCGTATTAGCCCTTTAGTTTCGTAAAAGTGCAGTGTAGATACCTTAACGCCACTGCGTTTAGCGACAAACCCAACCGTTAAGTTGGCTTCAGTAAGCTTTTTTTGTACCGCCATCACTTTAATTCCTTTTAAAAATTAAATTATTTTTTATTGACCTGAACTTAACTTGAGGTTTTAAGCTTTGCTCCATCATAAGAAAAGGAGCTAACCCAATGCAAGAAAAATCAGCACACCATATCGCAATCATATATTCAAGTGGACGTAAAAATGGCAATACTACCGCGCAAGTTAATGCCTAAAGTAAGCAACAAAGCGGCATTGTTTTTTGCTTAGATGATTATGTTATTTCACCTTATCGCTACGATAAGCAGTATCACAATGATGATTTTTATAATTTGTTTGAAGTGTTACTTCGTTACGAACATTGGGTGTTCGCATCGCCTGTGTACTGGTATAACACCACGCCAAAAATGAAAGCATTTATAGATAGGATCACAGATTACATGGATGATGAGGCGTTAAAACCGAAGCTTAGAACTTTACGTCAAAAACAGTTTTCACTGTTGTCTAATGCTGCATCTCCCTCTGCGCCAGACGCATTTATCGATATGTTTAAACATACCTTTAATTATTTAGGAATGACTTTTAAAGCGCATTCACATGTTCAGGCTAGTTAATCACGTTAAATAGCGTTAGGCTAAACAAAAAGTAAAAAGGATGATGTATGAAAACGTTACTTATTGGCTCAAGCTTACTTTTGGCTAGCTTTAGTACTCTTGCTGCAGAGCCTGCGCCTGTTATTAAAGACTATGGTTATTTTTATAATGTGCCCGAGCATGTGTCTGATTTAAGCCAAGCGCAGTTTAAGATAGCTTTTGATGTAGGTAAAGGCGCTGAAAAGGGCGCGCAAAATAATCATATTAATTCGTTAGCGCGATTTATTAATATGCATGTGGCTCACGGCGTAAAACCAGAAAATATTCAGCTTGCGCTGGTGGTACACGGTGGAGCCAGCGTTGATGTACTGCAAAACAGTGATTATAAAGCTCGGTTTGAAAAAGATAACAAAACCGAATCTTTAATTAAACAGCTGCTTGCTAATAACACGCAGGTATATGTATGCGGGCAGTCGGCAATGCATATGAAGGTAGCAGCAGATCAGCTTATCCCTGGGGTGAAAATGGCGCTTTCTGCGATGACTGCGCATGCGCAGTTACAGCAACAAGGCTATACATTGAATCCGTTTTAATGAATATTCTGTGTTTTGGTGATTCCAATACCTTTGGTATTTCTCCTGTTGATGGCAAACGGCTGAGCGAAATTGAACGCTGGCCTACTTTATTAAAGCAGCAGTTGGGCACTGGCTTTGAAGTGATTGAAGCCGGGGAGCCTAATCGTACTTTAGTCAATAACCCCCCGTTTATGGGAGATAAATCGGGCATTAAATATTTAAAACCGTATCTGGAAGCTCACACTGTTGATGTTGTTATTATTCAGCTTGGCACCAATGACTTAAAAGCACGTTTTGCACTGTCTGCTATCGATATTGGCAAAGCGCTGGAGGAGTTAATTTTAGCTATTAAAGCCTTTTATCACTGTAAAACAATACCAAAGATAATCATTATAAGCCCGCCCAAGGTTCGTGAAGTGGGAAGTTATAAAAGCATTTACGCAGGTGCAGGTAAAAAAGCTGAACAATTATCCATTGAGTTCAAAGCCGCCGCTGATCGTCACACGTGTGAATTTTTAGATTGTTATCCGCTGATAAAACCATGCAAGAAAGAGGGCATACACTTACCCGTTAGTGCGCATAGAGAGCTTGCTAATAGGTTGACACCTATAATAAAAAAAGCCGCCGTGTATTAAACACAGCGGCTTTAATTTATTGCTTAGGGAGTGTATTAAAATGCATAACTAACGCTTAAGCGTGTTGTACGCGGCATAATGTAACGCCCATTGGGCGCGTCGGCATTACGTGGGTCGCCTTCAGTGATACCTTGCTCGTCGGTTAGGTTATCTATGGCTAATTGCAGTTTAATGCCTTCCATTGGTTCAACAATTAAACCTAAGTCTACTTTTTCGTAGCCATCGAGTGTCACGGTGTTTTCGTTATTACCAAAGCGGTCATCCACCGCTGAAATTGTTCCATATAAAGTGGCATACATGCCGTCTACTTCAAAGTCATAGCTTGGTGTTACACGTACTTGCCATTTAGGCTGGCGCTGTGCTTCATTGCCTTTATTTTCTGGACTTTCAGTGATTTCGGTTTGTTGTAATGTGGTATTTAAATTAACAGAAAAGCCAGATTCATGATTAAAGTTGTAATCAAGTTCAACACCATACGCTTCGTTGGTTAAAATTTCAGCCGGCACACCCGGGCGACTTACAAAGGTATCGCCTTTTACTTCATTGACAAAAAAGGTGGCGTAGAAGTCGGTAGAGTCTGAAATAAGCTTGTAACCTAGTTCGCCCTGCGTTACTTCTTTAATTAGTTTTTCACCCCCTTGGTATGCGCCAAAGTTATCTCTAAAGTCATCAAAATATGGCATTTTATAACCACGGTTAACACGTGCAAACACGCCCATGTCGTCATTAATTGAATAGTTTAAACCGGTTGTCCATGAGGTTTTACTTTCATCGTAATCAACAGTTTTAGTGATAATACCGTCAAGGTCTTCATCAACACTGTACTGCACATCATGGTTTTCTTTACGTACACCTAAATCAAGCGTAAATGCATCTGCAAATTTATATTGGCTTGTAAAGTAAAGGGCATTGGTGCGTGCATCGCCTGTTGAGCTAATATCGTAATTAAAACCACACCCGTCAGTGTTTTGGTTACATTCAATACCATTTAATAACTCACCACCAGCTTCCAGCACATGATACGCGGTATTACCTAAGCTCCACCAATCGCTCGCAGATGTGCTTGCTGTGTAATAACCAAAAGTGGCTGATAAGTCACCAAATTGTTTTGAAAAAGCTAAGTCGTTAGTAAACGAGCTTATTTCTTTTAATACTACCCAGCGACCCAGTTGCTGAATCGCAGTGTCACTAGCATATTCGGTGTTAGTTACCGCACCGAATGCCGTTTGGCCATTGTCGGCCACTTCACCAACGGTTGTTGCTGAACCATTAGGTACTAGGCCAAATGTATTGGCATCGCCTTTGGTAATATTGAAGCGATCAATAAATTGCCAGCCATTATCAAATTCAAGTTTAATACTACCTCCGGATACATGGCCATCCCATCCTCGGCCATCACCTAGGTCAATGTCGTGTGGTTGCGCATTTGGGCCGGTAAAAATCGTCGCTTGACGGTTAAGTGTGCCAAGTTGGGTATATTCAGCATCAATGCCATTAACATTGAGTGGTGTTGGTAAGTACCATGCGCCATGATCGTCTGTTTGACGGGTATAAAAGTTAAGCTCGCCATTGTCTAACTCTTTAGTAATGTTAATTGTAAATTGGCTGCCTTTTTCTGAGGTAAACCCTGCATCACGAATACCCGGTGAGCTTTTAACATAGCCGCCTACCATAAAATATAGGTCGTCGGTGATTTCACCACTTACTACAGCATCAACCCGTTGTAAGTCGTAATCTGAGGTGGTGTATTTAAATAAGCCTTGAGTATCTTCACTGCCACGTTTTAATCTAAAGTTGGTTGTTAAACCAGGCTGACCATTGGATAGCACAGGATTAGGACCACCACGCAGTGCTTCCATTGTTTCAATCGTTTCATCGATTCTAAATAACGATGAGTTTTCTAAAAATGAAAGAGTAGGCGCAGGGTAAACTGGCGAGCCTTCTATACTGAGTGTTAAAAATGGCGCATCACCACCTCCTGGAAACCCACGCACAAATACGTTGGCACCAGACTCACCGCCAGAGCTTTCAACCCACACACCGGGAACGGCTTTAAATAAGTCAGCAGTACTTTTAGGTGATAATTTTATAATTTGTGATGAATCAATATTTGTTACAGCGTAGCTGGCATCAATCTTTCTGATCCCAACACCTGCGGGTGTACCAGAAACGACAATTCGCTCAACTTTTTTTTCTTTTGCTTGTTCTGCTGCAAGAGCAGCGTGTGTGCTTAGGGCTAAAGTAATTGCACAGGTTAGCATGCTTTTTGCTTTATTGAATTTCATGTGTGAGATCCCGTTTTTAGTGTGTTAAACAGTGTGTATTACAGCGAGATTGATTAAATTTTAATGTAAACAGGCTGTATAAATTGAAACTCTAGAGATAAATGCAAACGTTTGCAATATTTATTTGTAAATTATTTATTAATAAGGGCTGTTGTTTTATTGAGCGTAATTACACAAGAGCGTAATTTTTAAGTTAATGGGCAAGCCAGTAAAAAATAATAATGCTATATTGTCAGTAAGTTAGATATAGCAACAGCCGCAGTGGAGCGTTTAGGGTTTTATGAATAATAAAAAAATTAAATTAGCTGATTTAGCAAAGCTTGCTGGGGTGTCTACCTCAACGGTTTCGCGCGCGCTGAATAATAACCCGCTCATTAAGCAAGAAACCCGCGACAAGCTTCAGCAGCTTGCAAAAAAACATAATTTTAGCCTTAACACGGCGGCTAGCCGTTTGCGTACGCAAAAGACCAATGTTGTTGCCGTCATTATTAATCTTGATGAGCAAACCGAGCAATCAATCAGCGATCCATTTTTACTCAAGGTAGTGAGCGAAATTAACCTTGCGCTTAATCAACAGGGATTAGAGTTGTTGTTATCTAACTCTATTATGGCGCAAGATGACTGGGCTAATTACTTTATTAATGGCCGCCGAGCAGATGGCATTATTGTTGTGGGGCAAGGAAAAAACCAAACTAATATAGAAGCGGCTGCCGATGCAGGTATTCCTTTAGTTGTATGGGGGGATCCAAAAACACAAAGCAATTATCCTATTGTCGGCAGTGATAACTACTTAGGAGGAATGCAAGCGACCGCTCATTTAATAGAACACGGTGCTAAAAATATTTTATTTTTAGGCGATCCTGAGCATGGTGAAATTAGTGAAAGGCATCGTGGTTACGCTGCTGCACTTTCTACCCATAAACTTGAGCAGCATGTTATATCCATTGATCTTACCAGTCGCTCTGCTTATCAAGCAATTAATCAATTATTACGTGAAAAAGGGTTGTATTTTGACGCGATTATGGCCTGTAGTGACATGGTTGCACTGGGGGCGATGAAAGCGCTGAAAGAGCGCTACGTGAGTATTCCCAACGATGTGGCTCTGGTTGGATTTGATGACATTGCCATGGCTGATATCAGCCATCCTTCACTTTCTACAATTAAACAAAACACCCAATTCGCTGCGACTTTGTTAGTTAAAAAGTTAATACAGCAGTTTTCAGGTGAAAAAGTCGAATCACAAGTTATTGATATAGAATTAATTACTCGCCAGTCAAGCAAACGTTAACTTAGTATGCATGTATAAAAATTGTTAAATTTAAAATGCAAACGATTGCAATGATATTTATTCTACTCTAAACTCAGGATTCACTGACTAACACACACGGTAATTTACCAGCTATGGGTAATTTGCTTTATAAACGTTATGGCGTATGTCGCTATAAACGAGGCACGCAATGAGTAAAATAAAAATCACACTGGCAATTGCTGCAAGCTATTTTATTTTCGCAATTTTATTAAATAGCGTAGGCACTGTTATTTTGCAGGCTATAAACACATTAGGGGTAAGCAAAACAGAAGCGTCGGTTTTAGAGGGATTTAAAGACTTATCAATTGCAATAATGTCATTTGTTGTTGCTTCATTTATACCACGTTTAGGCTACAAGCTTGCAATGCTGCTAGCACTGATAGTTGTCGCTATAGCGTGTTTGAGTACGGCTGTAATAAGTGACTTTTACATGTTTAAAGTGTTATTTGCTGCTGTGGGTTGTGGTTTTGCGGTCGTTAAGGTGTCGGTTTATTCAATTATTGGCCAAGTGACTGAGGATGCAAATAGTCACTCATCATTACTGAACACCATAGAAGGCATTTTTATGGTGGGTGTATTAAGTGGCTATTGGGTATTCACCGCATTTATAGACCCTGTTGATAGCAATGCCTGGTTGAACGTTTATTACGTATTAGCAGCGCTTACGCTTTTGGTGATTATCAGTGTCGTAATAGCACCAATAAAACCTGCTATTAAAGGTCAAAAAAGCAACTCTGGTTGGAATGACTTTATTGCTATGCTCAAACTTACCTATCAACCGTTAGTGCTGATTTTTATTATTAGTGCATTTTTGTATGTGTTAATCGAGCAAGGGGTAGGGACTTGGTTGCCTACATTTAATAATCAAGTTTTGCAATTACCAGTAGCCATTAGTATTCAACTAGCGAGTATTTTTGCCGCAGCTCTTGCTTTAGGGCGCTTAGTGGCGGGCCAAGTATTAAAGCATATTCATTGGTTTGTAGTACTTAGCTGTTGTTTAGTTGCTATGGCTGCATTGATCATTATTACCTTACCACTAACGGAAAACTTACCTAAAAGCGAGGTGAATAGTTTATTTGATGCGCCTCTGGCGGCGTTTGTTTTGCCATTAATTGGCTTTTTTATGGCGCCCATTTATCCGGTCCTCAACTCAGTCATGCTCAGTGCGCTACAAAAGCATCAACATGCTGCAATGACAGGGTTAATCGTTGTGTTTTCAGCACTTGGTGGCACCACAGGGTCGGTGATAACGGGGTATGTATTTGAGCACTTTAGTGGCCAACATGCTTTTTATCTTTCACTTGTGCCCATGAGTTTAATTTTTATTAGCGTGATTATTTTTAAAAAACGCACCCATGCCATTTCACAACACGCAGTCAATAGTTAATAGATTAGGACAGTTATGAGTTTTTTTAATAGCCAATTATTTAAAGATGTACAAACACAGCATATATTTAGCGACTGTAAAACGTTTGCTGATGCAACCGCGCGTGTTGATTGGCAAAGTGCCTGTAAACAGTATGAGCAAATAGCACCCCTTGATAAAACTCAATTAAGAGAGTTTGTTGATGCGCATTTTATAACAACGCCTTTATTAACAATGAAAGGGGCTGCAAATACCACAAGTGTAAAAGGCTACATAAACTCACTGTGGAGCGGCCTTCGACGTGAAGCCGATACACCCAAAGCTAATTCTTTACTCGCTTTAAAGCACAGCTACATTGTACCTGGTGGACGTTTTCAAGAAATTTATTATTGGGATAGTTACTTTACTGCGCTGGGTTTAATTGATGCAGATAAAAGTGATGTAGTAGAAGACATGCTACAAAACTTCATAGACTTAATTAACGATTACGGCTGCATTCCAAATGGTAACCGCAGTTATTATTTATCGCGTTCACAACCGCCGATTTTAGCGCTGATGGTTGAGCTTTTATGGCAGCACACTCACAGTAAAACACATAATTTAGCTTGGCTTAAATTGTGTGTTGAAGCTTTAACAAAAGAGCACGCATTTTGGATGCAAGGAGCAGATACACTCGATGATGCGCAAACAAGTGTAAAACGCGTAGTAACAATGCCATGTGGTGGGGTATTAAATCGCTATTGGGATGATGAGGCGGCTCCTCGCGCAGAGTCATTAAGAGAAGACTTAGCGCTTGCATCAGGATTTAGCGATGATAAAAAATCTGAGTTTTATCGTAATATTCGTGCTGCGTGCGAATCTGGGTGGGACTTTAGCTCGCGCTGGTTAGCCGAGTCAAACTTACTAAGCTCAATTCAAACGACAGATATTGTACCCATAGATTTAAATTGCCTACTGTACAATTTAGAAAATCAGCTTAGTGAATGCTTTAAATTGCTTGGTAATGAGCAACAATCACAAACGTACAGCGGCTATGCTGTAAAAAGAAAGTCGCTTATTAATCAATACCTTTGGAGTAATGAGCAGCGTTTTTTTGTTGATTATAATCATAAGCTATCTAAGCCGTCTGCTATTTTAAGTGCAGCGGCAAGTACCCCGCTTTTTGTTAATTTAGCCTCGCAACAGCAAGCTGAACTGGTTGCAAACGTATTGAGCAAGCAGTTTTTAAAAGTAGGTGGTATTGTAACAACGGTTGTTGATACTCCACAACAATGGGACAGCCCGAATGGCTGGGCTCCATTACAATGGTTTGCGGTAAAAGGCTTGCGTAATTATGGTATTGATCAATTAGCTACACGCATAATGAAAAACTGGCTAACAATGGTAGAACAAGATTTTATTGAAAATAAATGCTTGTTGGAGAAATATAACGTATGCACACCGCAACAAAAAGCCAGCGGGGGTGAATATCAAGTACAACAAGGATTTGGTTGGACTAACGGTGTTACATCACGCTTTTATACCCTTTTATAGGGTAACTAAACTCATTGGCTTATACCAAAAGAGCATTGTGTTTTGTAGTTAATTTAGGTAATGTGACGATTGTTGTAAATCTAATGTTTCAAGGATGAGTTATATGTTGCAAAAAAGCTCGGCTTTTATTAAGACAACGCTTCAATCGTCTTTCCATTCTCAAAACTACACAGTTATTTTAAGAACACTTCAAGCCATTTTTGGTGATATAAAAATGGACAGTACTATCCCACATATTGATCAGCGTGGTGCTTATGACATTTTTCTAATTGATGGATCTCAAAATGATTGGCAGGACTTGATCCCAGCAGATTTAATTTGTTTGGCTAAACAGTATAAGGTTGTGCTTTTTAATGTAGAACTAGAGCAAGTATGTGAAAAAAACTTATTACTTAATCATTTTAATGGGGTATTTTATAAATCGGCAGCAGCAGAAGATATATTTAAAGGCTTAGTAAGAATTTCTACTGGTGAGCTTTGGTTTACTCGTAAAGTAATCTCTAAGGCCTTTAATGATATTCTAAGTGTGGCCTCTTCGTTTAGCTCCTTAAGCGAAGATATCACGTTAAATGAAGCTGACTATAAACATTTAACTAAACGAGAAAAGTCGGTTATTCATTTAATAGCACAAGGAGCGAGTAATAATAAAATAGCGGACAAACTAAACATTAGTGACCACACTGTTAAAACTCACCTTTATAGCGCATTTAAAAAAACTAATTCGCGTAATAGAGTTGAATTGGCCAATTGGGCGCAAAGATATATTTCAGTATTATTACCCGTTGAGAGCTAATCGTTATTTGTTTGGCCACATCAATGACGTTGTGGCCATCTGCAAGAGTAGGTTAAGTTGCCTGTTTAGCCCATAAGCCTTTATCAATACCTTTGGTGATAAGATCTGTAAGCGCTTTTTCTATTGCTTGCGTTACGCAAATACTCATTGGTTCATTATCACTAAAGCCCGCCTCAGCTTCCGCCAGACGTTTATAGCTAACATACCTAAAAAAACCTGCTCGCATTTCTTGGCTCAATACTTTTTTGCTGGTGGCTACTGATAACAATACCTGGCCAGTTCTTACATCTACGGCACGTAAATAGATTGATATTGCATCTTCACGATATAGCTCTGATGCGCCAATACCAAAATATTCCATTCCTAAGCCACCCGTTTTTACATTGGTGTCGTAACTAATTATACCGCCTTCTAAAATGATTTTCGCAGTGGTTAACGGCGGTAGCTCGCCTTGATTAGGGTTAGTCGCTTGTGCCGCTCTAATTATTTTTCTCTCTGTTAAAATATTTTGTAGACCCTCACGTTCAACCGGCGTAAACCAGTCAGACTCATGTAATGCTTGCACTAGAATAGAGTTTGCACCTTGAGTGACGGCCGTTGAAAACGAGCTAACATTAGTTTGTGGCTTATATTGACCGGTTTGATCGCGAAATGAATAAACCGAGACTGGAATGCTGCCCGCAGGTTTAGGTAAGCTTTTTAAATCAGAAAAGACATCTGTTGGCTCTAACGTTACCGCACTTTGTTTTGACGGAGGGATTAAATTACCCATAGTAGAGCAACCACTAAGAGAAAGAGCGATTGTTATTATTATTAATTTATACATTATCCAAACCTCGGTACTTCGATAACCACAACCGAGTCATCAATTACATTTGTTATTCTAACCGTGATAGTGTCGGTTGTACTGGTGATCACTTCTATTTGATAATCACCACTCATAAAAATGGAGTCTTGATTAAAAACACTGTCTTCAATATTTTCCCCAAAAGCCATGTCGGTGATTTCTCTCACCATTCGATTTAAGTATGTCCGCTCTAATGAATCTTGAAACTGCTCTGCATACCCTTTTTCGACAACCGGCGCTTTATGTTTATTTTGTGCTTGTGCCTTACTAAGCAGCATATTGGCATTGAGAGGGTTGCCACCAAAACTCGGGTTAATAGGGGTATAAATAATTTCAGTTGCGGAGACTGAAAAGCTTAAAGTTGTTATTATTGTTAATGCTATTTTTTTCATTGTTACCATCCATTCAATGCCATATCAGGACTCGCTGTTTGCATATTCGATCGCGCCATAGCGTCCATTACAGAGTGCACTGCTTGCTCTACTCGCTCGTCCAAAGGCTCTAACTTTCGTCCCAAATGGGTTGCATAAATAATCTTATGATTCATTATTAAAACTAATTTAGTACCAGCACGGGGTATAACCGTTTCTTTTATTTCTACATTAAAGCCAGCTGTTGAAGGCAGTTCACGCCAATAATTTGAAAATTCACTATAAAATTGATACCCAAAGCGACTAATACTTTTGTTTAGTAATAATCCATCGATTTCTAAATCAGCACTGGCATTACTCAAAGGAGTAAAAAAAGTTAAAAGTATAAAAAGATAGATATATTGTTTATTTTTCATAGTTAAAATAAGGGAGAGGGTTACTCTCCCCGTCTCATCAATTACATTTGTGTAATTGTTGCTGTATTACCATCACCAAGTTGAGTGACAGAGAATGTACTGTTAAAGCCAATTACGTTACCTTCAACAGTGTTGTAGTTACCGGTTTGAGTAACAGAGAATGAAACGTTTTCACCGCCTAATAAAAACGCTGAATCTCCAGTTCCACCTACCCAGTTACCTTCGCCTTGCTGTGCAATATCAATAGAGTGATTACTGCCTTCTACCATTAAGTCAATAACGTTAATATCACCATTTTGAGCAATATCAATTTGGTTTGCGTTACTATCAAGGATACCCGCTAGTGTAACAATCGCCTCGTTTTGATTACCGACTTGATTAACATCAATATCGTTATCGTTTGAAGTGAGAGAAACATCAGGGTATGAAGACTGCACTAAAATTGCGTTTTCATCGCCACCTGATTGGCTAAGATCAACATCGTTACCGCTACCATTAAAGTTAGCTAAATGAACCGAGTTAAAATCACTAACCTGGGTTACTGTAAATTCATTATTTGAACCAATGACACCCATGTATGCTTCATTAGTGTTACCAACTTGCATTGCTGTAAGCTCATTGTTATCGCCCATTAGCTCAGTAGTCGCAAGGTTTTCATCACCAATTTGATTAACTGTTACTTCATTGAATGAACCGTCAAAAAGACCAGACTCAATAGCATTATTCGAACCTTCTTGGTCTAGTTTTATTTCATTATCATTACCAGTAACGGCTGCAAAAGTAATGGTATTGTTATCACCGCTGCTTTGTTCAATAGCTATTTCGTTGTCATCACCAGCAATATCAGTAAATGTAATGATGTTACGTGAACCATCTTGGCTAACGTCAATCTCATTTTCGTTACCGCGTAATGAGCCTATTTTAAATTCATTCCAGGTGTCTGTTTGTTCAATTTCAATAATGTTTTCATCGCCTGATAAGCTAAGTACTTCAAATTCTTGCCACATACCAGACTGAGATGAAATAATTTCGTTACCATTACCTCTCATGTCCATGTTGTAAAACCAGTGACCGCCATTTCCTTGTTCAACGTCAATATTATTGTCGCTACCAGTGATAATATTGATTGCTTCATTGTTTTGAAATAACCCTTGGCCGAATTGAGAAACATAAACGCCGTTGTTATCACCCGTTATGCGTGTGATGAAACCATTAGCAACACCATCTTGTGCATAAGTTTGTTGGTTGTTATCACCTGTTGTTTCAACTTCGGCGTAATTACCATTTTGTAATTGAGCTATTTTAACATCGTTGTTGTTACCGATTTCAGTAGCTAGTGCAGTATTGCCATCGCCATCTTGAGAGACTAATGCCGTGTTGTCAGAAAATGATTGCTTAACTGTTACAGCATTCTCAATGCTACTTACAGATACTTTAGCTGCAAGCTCAGAAGTTGAACCTGCTTTTGTTTCTGTGTTTGCGTTTGCTGTAAAGCTGGCGCCCATTGCAATTGCAATTGCACAGCTTAAAAGTGATTTATTCAATTTCATTATTATTCTCCTTGAAAGATAAAATAAAATACCTTGATTATTTATTAAGTTTTAAAAAGGTATTTTCGTTGCAGCATGCCGTGCTGCCATAATGTGTGATTAGCTTTTTATTCTTAAACGTAAAATGCTGTTTTAAATATGAACTAGGGTTTGGTCATTAGTACTTGGTAAGGTGGTTTGCCATTCACTAATTCATAACTGCTCAGTCACTGTATTCTTCAATGAGTTCATTTTGAATCATCTTTTTTAATGGTAATTTAAATCTATAAATTTCAATTACTTACTCCTTTAATTTGTATTTTCTATCTATTTACATCAAAAACCAGTAAAAAATAATGAGTTAACACTATGTTAAAAATAAGTTATTTAATTCATTAAAATGGCTGCTATTAATGTTTTTTTTACTGTATTTCTAGTTAAAAATAATGGTTTTGTTCCTGATTTTGCTTTTTTTACTTGAGTTAGTGACTGATTACCCGTTTTCTTAACGCTTGCCACGTGATTACTTAAATTCATAAACGTAAATATTTCGCTTAGTAAAGCTAAGTTAACTTAATTACGGATAGAACAATGAAAACAAAATTATCTATTATTACACTTGCACTTTTACCTTGTTTAGCTGCGGCTAAATTGCCTGATGTTAACAGTACAACTCAAAAAGTAACTGCGAGCAGTGACTCGATTATTGTTAAATATAAAAAGAATGCTTCGCCGGAAATGCGTAAGCAAGCTCGTTCGTTAGTAAAAGCCAAAATATCTGATCTAAATAACGATGAAATTGATGATAACTTCACCTCGTTATTTTCAGGCCGCCTCGCAAAATTTAAAATATCAGGAATGAGCGCTAAAGAAGCAATTGAGCGCTTAAAATCGCATCAAGCTATTGAGTATGTTGAGCCTGATTACCGAGTGAGCATAGCAAGCGCAACTAATGACCCTCGTTTTGATGATTTATGGGGCTTAAACAACGAAGGCCAAACTGGTGGCACGGCTGATGCCGATATTGATGCACCAGAAGCATGGTCAATCTCTACAGGTAGTCGTGATGTTGTAGTAGGTGTTATTGATACGGGTGTTGATTATAGCCACCCTGATTTAGCTCCGAACGCGTGGGTAAACAGTGGTGAAATTGCCGGTGATGGTATCGATAATGACGGAAACGGTTACATTGATGACGTTCACGGTATTAATGCAATTACTGATGTTGGTGACCCGATGGATGACGAAGGCCATGGTACACACGTATCGGGTACAATCGGTGCCAGTGGTAACAATGGTGTCGGTGTTGTTGGTGTAAACCATGATGTTTCTATTGTTGGTTGTAAGTTTTTAGCCGCAGATGGTACAGGTTCTACCTCTGGTGCTATTAAGTGTATCGATTACATGGTTGGCCTTAAAAATGCGGGAGTTAATCTGCGTGTGTTAAATAATAGCTGGGGCGGCGGTGGTTTTAGCCAAGCGTTAGCTGATGCGATTACGGCTAGTGAGCAAGCTGATATTTTATTTGTTGCTGCTGCGGGTAACGATGCGGTTGATAACGATCAAAATCCACACTACCCATCTAACTATGAAAACGACAACGTATTATCGATAGCAAGTACTGATAGCAGAGATAATATGTCTAGTTTTTCTCAATGGGGCCTAACAAGTGTTGATATGGGCGCACCTGGCTCAGGTATTTTGTCGACCGTTCCTGGTAATAGCTATGCTACTTATTCAGGTACATCTATGGCAACACCGCATGTAGCTGGTGCTGCTGCACTTGTACTTTCAGTTAATCCTGATTTAACAACACTAGAGCTTAAAGAATTACTTATGTCTAGTGGTGATGCTAATGCGGCATTAAATGGTAAAACGGTTGCAGGTACACGTCTAAATGTTAACCAAGCGCTAATTGATGCTGATCCAACTCCAGGCTTTAAATTATCTGTATCGCCGGTTTCTCAGCAAGCGACTGTAGGTGATACGGTTACTTATACCTTTACGATTGGCTCAATTGCACAATGGGAAGGTGACGTTTCACTGGCTTTAGCTTCAGATCTTACCGATGCATCACTAAGCGCAACTACCGCTCGTCCGGGCGATGAAGTTGTTCTATCAGTTGCAACTAACAGCGATACTCAGTGGGGAAATTACGACTTTACTGTTACCGCAACATCAGACGAGCAAGTTAAAGAACAAACTGTTAGCTTAATGCTTCAACCTGCTGGTTTAAATGATTTTACTTACAGCAGTGATGAAAACATCGCTATTCCAGATAATTCTCCAGAGGGCGCAAGCTCGGTTATTACGGTTGCTGATGATTTAACTATTTTTGGCACCACTGCTGATGTAGATATTACGCATACTTGGTCTGGTGACTTAGTACTTACGCTTATTTCAGCGCAAGGTACAGAAGTAACTTTACAAAGCAATGAAGGTGGCAGTGCAGACGATATTGTTAAGTCATTTACATCAAGCGTATTTAATTCTGAAGTGGCAACCGGAGATTGGACACTTCATGTTGAAGATACAGCTGGTGCAGATACGGGTAATATCAATGGTTGGTCACTTACATTTAGCGCTATTGGTGAGGTAAGCCCACAACCACCACAAGCTGGCTTTAGTGTTTCAGCACAAGGTTTAACTGCTACATTTGTAGATACAAGTCGTGATGTAAATGATGACATTTCACAGTGGAGCTGGAACTTTGGTGATGGTTCAACATCAACAAACCCAAATCCTACACATGTTTACGCTCAGTCAGGAAGTTATGAGGTTGAATTAACCGTAACGGATAGTGAAAATAACTCAGATACATTCACTCAAACAGTGGTTGTTAGTGATGTTGAAATTGAATTGAGCTTAAAACGCGCTAACAAGTCACGTCTTGATACTATGCGTGTTGAGTTAAACTGGGCAGAAGTAGGGGCTGAGTCACTTAGCCTATACCGAAATGGCGAACTAGTAGATACCGTATCAGATAATGGCCGTTACCGTGATTATGTGCGTAACGCAACATTACCGGCATACGACTATCAGTTATGCGTATCTGAAAACGTATGTTCGAATATTATTACGGTTTCATTTTCTGAATAAAACGTTTACCCCTTAGACATTCAAAGCCCAGCAATGCTGGGCTTTTTTATGGAATATCCCCTCTTAATTTTATAGTAATAAATAATTAGTTGATTTTATAATCTAATTATTTTGTATTTATTTTGTTTGTTATTTGTGCATTATTTTCTTGATATTTACGATATCCATGTTAAGTTTGTACCTGAAAGGTAAAAAATAATGAGTATAAACATCGTTAATGGAGGAGCCAATGAGCTCACGTAAAATAATAACAAATGCCTTTAATCTAAGTGCTTTATCGTTAAGTTTTCTTAGTTTAAATGTACACGCGTCTATTGATTGCAGTGCGTTAGAACAGTGGCAAACAGGCCAGACACACGTTGCTGGAGATCAAGTGCAAGTGCAAGCGCAAAGCACAGCGTATGAAGCTAGCTGGTGGACGCAAGCCAATCCAGTGGAGAATGCTGGTGATTATAAAGATTGGAAAATTTTGGGTGCGTGTGACAACGCTGTCATTGATAATGAAATTCCAGTAATTACCGAGTTAATGCCTGCAGACGGTTTTCAACTAACCGATAAAGACAGCGTTGTCATATCGGCGCAAGCAATTGATAACGATGGAGAGGTAACCACCGTTGAGTTTTTTGTTGATGGTATTTTTCTAGCTGCAGATACTTCATCACCTTACAGCGTTGATTGGCGAGCTGTGGCGGGTTCTCATCAAATAAGTGCAATTGCAACGGATGATCAAGGTGCGCAGTCATTACAAATCATCAATACCTTAACAGTTGCAGATGACGTTACTAATCCTGTTAATCAAGTACCCGTTGCATCAATTTCATTGAGTACCTTACCTGAACAGCTAATTGTGGGTTCACAAGTTGTGTTTGAGCTTTCAGGTAGCGATAGCGATGGTGAGATCACCGCGCTTAATTTTGCTATAAATGGTAATGATACTCATCAAGCGACATCAGCAACTAGTCAGTATACATGGCAGGCTACAGCTCTTGGGCAAGCCAGCTTTACACTTACAGTGACTGATAACGAAGGGGCTACAGCACAAACCACAAAAACCCTAAATGTTGTTGACTCTGCAGCGCCCGGCAGTGGTGTAACTGATTGTCAACCACAAGGGTTATATCAAACCCCCGGTGTTAATACGCCTTATTGTACTGTGTATGATGCTGATGGTCGTGAAGTTATGGGAGCTGACCACCCGCGTCGTGTTATTGGTTATTTTACTAGTTGGCGAAATGGTGCTAATGACCAACCAAGTTATCTAGTTAATGATATTCCATGGGATAAAATTACTCATATTAATTATGCCTTTGCGCATGTTGATGCCAATAATAAAGTATCTATTGGCGATCCTAATTCAGCAAATAATCCTGCTACAAACATGGAATGGCCAGGCGTTATTGGCGCTGAAATGGATCCTGAGTTTGCATACAAAGGACACTTTAATCTTTTAAATAAATACAAAAAACAACACCCACACGTTAAAACCTTGGTATCGGTAGGTGGCTGGGCTGAAACGGGGGGGTATTTTGATGAAACCGGCCGCGTTGAAAGTGGTGGCTTTTATACCATGACCACCCATGCTGATGGCTCAGTCAATTATGAAGGTATTAATGCATTTGCAAAAAGCACCGTTGAGTTTATTGAAAAATATGGATTTGACGGCGTTGATATTGATTATGAATACCCATCTTCAATGAACGACTCAGGTCACCCCGATGATTTTCCTATATCCAACGCGCGCCGTGCAGGATTGAATGCCTCATACCAAGTGCTAATGAAAAAAGTACGTGAAGAGCTAGACCGTGCAGGTGAAGCAGCAGGTAAGCACTATTTACTCACTATTGCGTCTCCATCTTCTGGTTATTTATTACGAGGTATGGAAACCTTTCAAGCGGTTAAATATCTGGATTATGTAAACATTATGTCTTACGACTTACATGGCGCATGGAACTCACATGTAGGGCACAATGCTGCCTTATTTGACACCGGTTTAGACTCAGAACTGACACAATGGAACGTCTACGGCACTAAAGAATTTGAAGGGATTGGTTACTTAAACACCGATTGGGCGGTTCGTTATTTCCGAGGGGCAATGGCTGCCGGTCGAATCAATATCGGTATTCCTTATTATACTCGAGGTTTTAAAGATGTGTCGGGCGGAACTAATGGTCTATGGGGTCAATCGGCTTTACCAAACCAAGCTGATTGTGCCACAGGTACAGGGGTTGGTGAAAAGAACAAGTGTGGTAATGGTGCATTAGGTATTGATAACCTTTGGCACGATAAGAACGACGCAGGTCAAGAAATGCCCGCCGGTTCAAATCCTTTATGGCACGCTAAAAATCTCGAAAATGGTATTGTTGGCTCTTACCTCGAAGTGTATGGCTTAACCCCCGATACCGATACTGACGATCGCTTAACAGGTTCTTACACACGTTATTACGACAGTGTTGCCGTCGCACCTTGGCTTTGGAATGCCGATAAAAAAGTATTTCTGTCGATAGAAGATGAAGAGTCGATGGCCTCTAAAGTTGATTATGTTATTAACAACGGCCTTGGCGGTATCATGTTCTGGGAGCTTGCTGGTGATTTTGATTACGACTCAGCAAAAGGCGAGTACTTCATGGGGTCAACGCTTACTTCACTTGCATACGATAAGTTTAATCAAAGCGGTGTTGCATATGATGTACATGGCGGAAATCCAAACTTTACAGTGCCTGCTGAAGCTGTAGATATCACATTTGAAGCCAAAGACTTCCCTGTCGGTGATGATAACTACCCAATCAGCCCAACATTTGCGTTTACCAATAACTCAAGCCTTGATTTAAGCGGTGCAAAAATTTCATTTGATGTACCGGTATCAACCTCCGCTATTTTTAAATCCAACTGGAATGCACAAGAAAAACTGGGCATGGCAGTAGAAGTAAATGGCTCGAACGCAGCGGGTAATAATATTGGCGGTTTTGAGAACGAGTTCCACCGTTTCTCAATCACACTGAACAATGAATGGGGCGGTCAACCAAAAGACTTTAGCGCTGGTGCAACTGTGAATGCACAAGTGATGTACTACATGCCAATCACTGGGCCTAGCAACTTTACCATTGAAAAAGATGGAAAAACTTACGCATTCAAAGCTGAATACCCAATGCTACCAGATGCAACACCGGGTGATGGCACGAGCAATCCAGATAACGGTGGCGGTGACCCTGCAGGTACGTGTGAAGGAGTTGATATAGCCTCGATACCTGTTTATCCAAACTTCCCTCAAACTGACTGGGCGGGCAACCCAAGCCATGCCGCAGCAGGTGACTTAATGTCTCATAACAACGCGATATACAAAGCCAAGTGGTGGACAACGTCTGAGCCGGGTGTAACGGCTGATTGGACCCTAAGTTGTAGCCTGTAATTTTCAAAAACAATAAGGGGTAGGCCTGAGCTTGCCCCATGTATTGAGTCTTAGAAAGGATAAAATAATGGCATCAATTAAACTTAACACACTATCGCTATCTGCAATCGCAGGTGGCTTGCTACTGAGTATGCTAGCACCGCAAGTACAAGCACATGGTTATATGGATAGTCCTAAAGCACGCCAAGCATTTTGCCAAGATGATGGCGGATACTGGTGGCCAGAAGATGGCACAAATATTCCTAACCTTGCTTGTCGATCAGCATATCTAGAATCCGGCACGGTGCAGTTTGTGCAAGCGATTGAATTTTCTGTTAATACTCCTGACTATTTAAATCAAACCGCAGTTGAGGCCAGTGTACCAAACGGCACTTTATGTGCTGGTGGCGATACAGCCAAACGCGGTATGGATTTACCATCACCACATTGGCAACGTAGTGACGTAGTGCCCAATGCTAATGGTGAAATTCAAGTTCGTTACCTTGCATCAACGCCACATAATCCCAGCTTTTGGCAGTTTTACTTAACTAAGCCAACTTTTAATGCCGCTACTGATGTATTGACCTGGCAAGACTTAGAGCTAGTTCAGGAGTATCAAAATGTTGACGTGATTAAAGACACCGATGGTGAGCGTTATTATCAAATGAGTGTGGCTATTCCACAAGGACGCAACGGTGATGCCATTTTGTACAGCCGCTGGCAACGAAACGATGTTGTGGGTGAAGGCTTTTATAACTGTAGTGATATAAATATTGTAAACGACGCTGCTCCAACCAATCCGAATGCGTGGGCAAGCCTTGGGTACTTTGTACGTCAAGGGCAAAATGCCATTGTTGGCGACACCGTATGGGCTCGCTTATTTGATGAATCTGGCCAAGAGGTGATTAATCAACAACTTAAAATCAATGCCGATAATCAAGCAAATTGGCAGCAAGTGTTGGCGTCACAACTTAACCTTGATTATGCGCATTTAGTGCAGATTGGTGTGCAAAATCAAATTGGCGATGTTGTATTTAACAGCGCTGATGTACTAACAAACCAAGTCTATGGCAGCAATCCAAATTATACCTATACATTAAGCGTGCTGGGCACCCCTGATAATACAGCGCCTATTGTTAGTAAGCCAGAAAACCTAGTAGTTGATGAAAACACCACTACGGCTGTGCATTTACATGCGTTTGATGATGAGCAAAATGCGTTAATTTATACTTGGTCAGTACCGGCACCACTGAGTTTTACCGGTAGCGATGCCAATATCAACTTAATTTCACCTGAAGTTTCAACACCTACAGATTATACCGTTGTGGTATCTGTTTCTGATGGCCAATTAACGACCCAAACCGAGTTTGTTGTCACCGTTAATGACAGCGTTATCAATGATCCTGTTATAGCGCCTTGGAGCACTACTGAGGTTTATCAAGCAACAGATAAAGTGAGTTTTCAAGAGCGTGTTTACTTAGCTAAATGGTGGAATCAAGGTCAGCAGCCCGATAGTTCAAGTGCGTGGGAGCTTGTTGAGGAGGGTACTAATCCAGCAGCATGGAGTATTAACAAAGCCTATCAAGCGGGCGCAGAAATAATCTATCAAGGACAGCGCTATCGCGCTAATTGGTGGACTCAAGGCGATACGCCAGGACAAGCCGATGTATGGAAAACACTGTAACTAAAAGCCTAAGTTTTGTAGTTCAAACTTATTAAACCAAAATAATCACATTAAAAATAGATAAGAGAGAAATATGAATATTAAACAATTAACCGCAGCTATGGGTGTTGCACTATTTGCCGGTTCTGTATCGGCAGCGCCTTCTACACCAAGTATTAATTGGGAGCCACAGCAATATTCGTTTGTTGAGGTAGACCTTGAGGGAAACGGCTCTTACAAACAGCTGGTTACCCGTGTTGAGCAAGTTAATATCAACATTGAATGGAGTGCGTGGAGCGGTGATGGCGGCGATAGCTATAAAGTGTACTTTGATGACATGCTAGTGAATGAGGGCACGCTTGCTGCTGGTTCTAAAAGTGGCACTATTTCATTCCCTTATGATAAAGCAGGCCGCCATACAATGTATGTTGAGCTATGTGAAGGCGGCACGACCTGTGCGAGAAGTGCGGGTAAGCCAATTGTAATTGCTGACACTGACGGCGGACATTTAGCACCATTACCTATGGATGTTGACCCAAATAACCGTGATATTGGCGTTAAGCAAGATTTAGTGACGGGCGCTTACTTTGTTGAGTGGGGGATCTATGGCCGTGATTACGATGTAACGAATATGCCAGCACAAAACCTGAGTCATATTTTGTATGGCTTTATTCCAATTTGTGGGGAAAATGCGTCGTTAACTGGCGGTCCTAAGCGCGCACTGGAAACAGCCTGTGCGGGCTCTGCAGATTACGAAGTGGTTATTCACGACCCATGGGCCGCAGTACAAAAAGCATTGCCAGGGGTTGATGCTAAAGATCCCATTCGTGGTACTTACTCGCAGTTAATGGCACTAAAACAGCGTTACCCAGATATTAAAATTTTACCATCTGTAGGTGGTTGGACGTTATCAGACCCATTTGGTGGTTTTACTAATAAAGCAAACCGCGACACCTTTGTTGCCTCAATGGAAGAGTTTTTAAGAACCTGGAAGTTTTACGATGGTGTTGATATTGACTGGGAATTCCCAGGTGGTGACGGCCCCAATCCTGATATTGGCGATCCAATTAACGATGGCCCAGCCTATGTTGCATTAATGCAAGAACTACGCGCTATGCTTGATAAACTTGAAGCAGAAACGGGTCGTACTTACGAGTTAACCTCAGCCATTGGTGCTGGTTACGATAAAATTGAAGATGTAGATTATCAAGCCGCAAGCCAGTACATGGATTACATTTTTGCCATGACCTATGACTTTTATGGCGCATGGAGTAACGTAACCGGTCATCAAACTGCACTTTACTGTGGCGAGCATATGAGTGTTGGTCAATGTAATGGCACTGGGCTTGATGAAAATGGCGAACCTCGTAAAGGCCCTGCTTATACCACCGATAATGCAGTACAGCTATTACTTGCGCAAAATGTACCATCGAAAAAAATCGTCGTCGGCACAGCCATGTATGGCCGTGGTTGGGAAGGTGTTTACCCGCAAAATGCAGCGATTGATGGTAACCCAATGACCGCCCCTGGTAATGGCCCGTTAAAAGGCTCCACGGCACAAGGTGTATGGGAAGATGGAGTTATTGATTACAAGGGCGTTAAAGCCAATATGATTGGTGCGGCAGGCACCGGTATTAATGGTTTTGAAGTGGGTTATGATGAGCAAGCACAAGCCGCTTATGTATGGAATCGCTCAACCGGTAAACTAATTACTTATGATAGCCGTAAATCTGTGCTGGCCAAAGGTGCGTATGTTAATCAGCATAACTTAGGCGGTTTATTTGCATGGGAAATTGATGCTGACAATGGTGACATTCTAAATGCAATGCATGATGGCTTAGGGGGCGTAGTTGCGCCGCCAAGTAATAAAAAACCGGTTGTTTCAGTGTCTTCATCTGTGTCTGTTAATTCAGGCGAGAGCATCACAGTAACGGCTTCTGCAACCGATGCAGATAACGATCCACTGAGCTTTAGCTGGAGTGCTGATAGCGCGCTAGTAGTATCTGGACAAAATACATCATCACTGGTTATTACCGCGCCAACAGTAACTGCAGATACACAGTATGTTGCAACCGTTGCGGTATCAGATGGTCAAGCAACAGTGAATCGTGATGTTGTTGTTAATGTTATTGCGCCAACATCAGGCGGCGAAAATACAGCACCGAGTGTTAATGCAATTGCTAATGTTAGTGTTGACGAAGGCGCATCAGCAAGTGTTGCTGTAGTTGCAAACGATGCACAAAACGATGCGCTTACATATACGTGGACAGTACCAACAGGCTTAACGTTAGTGGGCAGCGGTGCAAATGTGAGCATTGAGGCAGGCGCTGTAGATACAGATACAAACTTCACTGTTTCAGTTGCAGTCAGTGATGGCGAATTAACTACAACACAAAGCTTTAGCGTAACAGTGACAAATGGTGATACTACCACTCCACCAACAGGAGATTGGGATGCGAGTGTTGCATACGTTGGTGGCGATGTCGTCACTTATAACGGCGTTGAATATAAAGCAAAGTGGTGGACTCAAGGCGAGCGTCCTGATTTAGGTGGTGCGTGGGAGGCAACAACACAGCCTACAGATGGTACGGGTGTCGAAGTTTGGCAGCCAACGGCTATTTATAACAGTGGTGATGAAGTTTCTTATCAAGGTAATAAGTACCAAGCTAAATGGTGGACTCAAGGGAACGAGCCAGGCGTAACCGATGTATGGTTAGCACTTTAATGTAAAACCTTATTGTTTGATTTTATAAAAAGCAGCTTTCGAGCTGCTTTTTTTATCGCGAACAGTCACTTTGATTGTTCAAAACAAGGCTTTATTACTAATAATTAATCCATTGACATCAGCATACACCCAATCACCGGTATTAATTGTGGTGTTTAACATATTAACCGGGTGATCTTTGGCACCTAAACCGCGCTTAGTGGTGCAGCGCGGCGTAGCGCCTAGCGCCATCACGGGTAAATCAAGCGTGGCAAGAATTTCAATATCGCGGCAGCAACCATTAATAATAATGCCTTGCCAGCCATTTTTTAGGGCTCGCTCTGCAATCATATCGCCAATGAATGCAAAACGCTTACTAGCAAAGCCATCCACAACCAACACTTTGCCTTCACCATTTTCATGTAATATGTTGCCAGCAAACGAGTTATCGTCTGGGCAGGTGACAGTCACTACTTGACCATAAAAGAGAGTTTTATTACCAAAGTGTTGCAAGCCACTGTCAGCGACTTGCACATGGTCGCGATGTTCATCGTATAAATCGGGCGTAGTAAACTGTGTCATTGAGGGCATCCTTGTTTTTTATAAAGCCACGTAGGCCAACGGCAGTACATTAAAAGTAGTAATAATGTTTATCGTAGGCTAATTAATCATTCAGGTGTAGCTATTGTTGTAAATTGGCGTATAGATTTTAGTCGCAATATAAGCACTTTTAACGTTTTTTTATAAGTAACTTATGCTGTTACTTAGTTTTATTTTTTTAAATAAATTTGATTTTGCCAGAGCATTAGCCAAACGTCTCATTGTTGCGTGCTTTTTCATATGCTACGTTCAATTGTTATTTTAAAATTTGGGCTGCAATACTTGGCCCTATACACACATACAAAAAGAGAAGCGTGCTTTATGATCATCTTTTTTATTTGCCTAACTATTTTAATATTAGGCTATAAGTTTTATAGCCCGTTTGTTGAAAAGCAAGCGGGCATGGATTCAACGGTCGACACACCACAAAAACGCTTTAGCGAAGGTGTTGATTACGTTGCAATTCACCCTGTTCGTGCATTTTTGATTCAATTTTTAAATATAGCAGGCGTAGGCCCCATATTTGGCCCAATATTGGGTGCATTATATGGTCCGGTTGCGCTTGTATGGATTGTGCTTGGTAATGTTTTGGGTGGCGCTGTACACGACTTCTTCTCAGGAGTAATGAGTATAAAAGAAGACGGTAAAAGCTTACCGGAAATAGCAGGGCACTACTACAACGTTGTATTTAAAGGCTTTATGCTTATTTTTACTGCGATGCTACTATTTTTTGTTGGTGTTGTATTTATTATGAGCCCGGCAGGATTATTAAGTAACCTTGATATATTTAAGGATACAATATTTGCAAATAATACCTTTTGGGTTTTGGCCATTTTAGCTTACTACTTTTTAGCCACGTTATTACCCATTGATAAAATCATCACTAAGTTTTACCCTATTTTTGGTTTGTTAATGATTGTAATGACAGTAGCTATTGCGGTATCACTGCTAATAAACGCACCGCATTTACCAGTAGCGGGCGACTTTTTAGCATACTTTGAGGCTGATCACGCTCATGACTTCTTAGCACCAAATCCTGATGGACTGCCCACTTGGCCGCTGCTATTTATAACCATTACCTGTGGTGCTATTAGTGGTTTTCACTCAACGCAAGCACCTATTATTGCTCGTTGTTTAACCAACGAAAAATACGTACGCCCAGTTTATTATGGTGCGATGATGTGTGAAGGTATTGTAGGTTGTGTATGGGCATTAGCGGGTATTGCTGCATTCCCTGAAGGCTATGCGGGTTTAAAAGCTATGCTTGATTTAGGCGGTCCAGGTTTGGTGGTTAACCATATTGCAAACAGCTACTTAGGTGTATTTGGCGGTATTATGGCAATTATTGCTGTTGCTGTTTTCCCTATTACGTCAGGCGATACGGCGTTTCGTTCACTGCGCTTAACCGTGGTTGATGCGTTTAGTATTCCGCAAAGTTTACGTAATCGTTTATTGCTAGCAATCCCTATTTTAACCATTGCTTACTTTATGACTAAGCTCGATTTCTCTGTGATTTGGCGCTACTTCGCATTCTCAAATATGCTGCTTTCAACCAGTGTGTTGTGGCTTGCGACCAAGTATTTATTTGACCGTGGTACATTCCACTGGATCACTAGTATACCAGCAGTAATCGCTACAGCAGTGACCTTGTCATACATAATGACTGCGGCAATAGGGTTAAACTTATCAAGTGATTTAGGTAAACCGATTGGTGCAGCGGTGGCTGTTATAGGGTTTATTGTATTAGCTGTTGTGCATTCAAAGCATAAAGTGCGTACGGCTTAATAAATCGTAATCTCAAAAATGTAAAAGCGAGCCTTATAAAGGCTCGCTTTTTTTATACTTGATCGCCAATCGCTAAAAAGTGGCTTGTTCGAAGTAGCTGATATCATCTAGGGTTTTACTAATCATCATCGCCCCCTCTAATAAGCTCACTGTTTGTATTGCCGCGCGAGCAGGGTTTTTTTCACCATTCGCAGCGTGTGCTTGGGTTAACCAGGCTAAATTTTTATTAAAAAACCGCTGAACTTCAACCCGCACTTTATCAGGTAGGCTGTCGCTTTCTGCGCCGAGCAAGCCACATAAACACATTTTTTTATCAATCACGAGTGCATTTCTAAATAACTGAGTGTAAATATCAATAGGGTTTTTACCGTTTGCTTTGTGTGCCTCTGGTTCACCAAGTACAGCGATAAAGGCATCGGTATATTGATGCGCAAGCTCTGCACCTAAATCAGCTTTAGTTGGAAAGTGATAATGCACACTGGCACTTTTAATACCAATTTCATTGGCCAACTCTCTAAAGCTAAAATTGCTATAGCCACCAAGTCTAACTTTGTTTTCTGCTGCTTTTAACAGGGCTGCTTTTTTTGTCATTTTAAACTTCCTTCATATCGCTGCAAAAAATTATCAACCAGTAGGTAGTTATTTTCAAGCTCTTTTATTTTTAGTTTGCAAAGGTCGAGATCTTAATATAAATTACCTACCAGTAGGTAGGTAATTTATTCTTGCCAGTATTAGCTCAAACTGTGATTAAAAATATAAAGAGATAATTATGAAAATTTATGATGTAGAAAACTTTCCTAATCCATTACGTGTACGTATTGCGCTTGCTGAAAAAAAGGCGACTGATAAAGTAGAATTTGTTGCTGTCGATTTATTAAATGGTGAGCACCGTACTGAGGCTTTTTTAGCTAAAAACCCCTTAGCAGGCGTACCTGTTTTAGAGCTAGATGATGGAACGTTCATCGCAGAATGCACCGCAATTACTGAATATATTGATACCGCTTTTGCAGGCCCTTCATTAACCGGTGTTGAGGCAAAAGAGCGTGCAGTGATTAATATGATGCAAAAACGTGCGGAGTCAATGGTACTTGATGCTGTAGCCACTTACTTTCATCATGCAACGGATGGTTTAGGCCCAGCGCTTGAAACCTATCAAAATGTTGCTTGGGGAGAAAAGCAAGGTGAAAAAGCGCGCCAAGGCTTTGTTTATTTTAATACAGTGTTAGCCAACTCTGCTTATGTTGCTGGTGAGAATTTCAGTGTTGCAGATATTACTTTGTACGCCGGTCTGGTGTTTGCAGGCTTTGCAAAAATAGCTATTCCTAGTGAGCTATCACATTTAATAGCATGGCAAGAAAAGGTCGCTCAACGTCCAAGCATTGCTGTTTAGATATGGAGTCAAATATGAAAATTGCAGCTGATTTTAACGAACGTGTTGTTGTACATAGCGAATCGTTAGAATGGATAGCCTCACCGATGGCGGGTGTTGATAGGCGTCCACTTGATAGAGTGGGCAATGAGGTTGCACGCGCAACCAGCATTGTACGTTATGCGCCAAACAGCCATTTTTCTGCCCATACACATACCGGCGGTGAAGAATTTATTGTGCTTGAAGGTGTTTTTCAAGATGAACATGGTGATTTCCCCAAGGGCTCTTATATTCGTAATCCGCCTGAGTCAAAACATACACCAAGCTCTGAAAACGGGTGCGTGATATTTGTGAAATTATGGCAGTTTCAGCCAGAGGATAGAGAGCATGTTCGCTTGCAAACTAATACCATGTGCAGCGTTCCTCACCCTGAGTTTAGTAATGTAAATGTAGTTTCTCTTTATAAAGATGCCTTTGAAGAGGTGAGTATTTTAGCATTTGCACCTAACAGTGAAATATCGTTAAACGCCTTAGGTGGGGGCGAGCTTTTAGTACTTGAGGGCTTGCTTGAAGAGCAAGGCGATACATTAGTACAGCACAGCTGGTTAAGAGTGCCGCCTAACAGCGAAATTAAAGCAACAGCAGGCAGTGAAGGAGCCAGAGTGTGGCTTAAAACCGGTCATTTAACAGATGTTGAAAACCAAATAGCACGGCTTAAAAATGCATAATTAAGCATTTAATTAAAATGGGCACAATAAAAGTGATGTGCCTGTTTTTTGATCTACTTCACTATTGGTTAATAAGCTATCACCTATACTTGATGCTCATATTATTGCGGAGTTCAGGTTATGGTAAATTTAACACACGGCTTATCTATTGGTATTGAGCGCTCAGGTTGCGAGTTTTTTTTAACCTTAAAAGCTATAGGTACACTCACTCATAAAGATTATGAAGTGATCACGCCGATGATTGACTCTGCGCTTGGTGAAGTTAAACATCCTATTGTTAATGTACTCATAGATGGTACTGAGCTTGATGGCTGGGAACTTAGAGCTGCATGGGATGATTTAAAACTTGGCTTAAAGCATAACAAAGAATTTAAAAAAATAGCCATATACGGCAACAAAGACTGGCAATCAACCATCGCTAAATTAGGCAGTTGGTTTGTATCAGGTGAAATTCAATATTTTGAGAACGCCACTGCGGCTTTAGAATGGTTAAAAAGTAATGATGAAGAAGCGGATGCTTAAATAAAGGCCATAATCGGCCTTTATTTTTAAAGTATTTATACCAATTCGTTTAATTAAGTGATCTATTTTAGGCTGGAAAACGTGTTGATAGCTAGGCAAAAAATTTGCTATTTAGTTGTTCTAAATGAGAATTTTTTAACGCAGATAGCGACACGTTTAGCCTCGTAAAATGATTAAGTATTATTGCGGATTGGTATTATACCTCTTGAAGTGTAGGTAATGCGGGAAATGCCCCCTTGGCTAAGCAGGCTTTAGAGCCACAACGCAAACCAAAACTTAAAGCGTGTTTTACTAGGTGCTCATTATTAATTTTTTCGATGAGCGGGCTATTTTCATCGGTGTGATTTAAATAATATAACACGCCTGCAATAAACGCATCACCGGCACTGGTAGTATCCACAGCATTAATGATTGGCGCCGATTCATTTAATATAAATCCCTTATGGTAAACCGTTGCCGGTGCAGGGCCATCGGTTAAAAATACCAATTTAACACCTATATTTAAAATAGATTGTAAGTAATCATCAGGTGCATGCTGTGTTTGCTCAGCTAAAAAGTTCAGCTCATCACGCGATAGCTTAACAATATCGCAATACGCATAACACGCGTGTACATTGTGTTCAATGTCATTGCTATTTTGCCACAAGCTATAGCGTAAATTTACATCAAAGCTAACGAGTTTATGGTTGTTTTTAGCCAGCTTTAAAGCACACACGGTGGTGTTTGCAATGGCTGGATTGGTTAACGTGTTGGAACAAAAGTGTAGGGTACTCAATTCATCCCATTTGATATGGCTTAAGTGATCACTCGTTAACAGTAAATCGGCGGTATTGTGGCGATAAAAATTAAAGCTGCGTTCACCGGTTTCATCTAAACTCACAATAACCACGGCCGTTTGAGAGTCTTTAATCGTAAATAAGTACTCTGTACTTACTTTATATTGCTCAAGCGATTTACTTAATTGTTTAGCAAAGTAGTCATCACCCATACCGCCACAAAAAGCAGCCTTGCCGCCTAACTTTGCATAACCTACCGCTACATTGGCAGGGGCACCTCCTGCAATGGGCAAATAAGCACTGTTTTGAGAATCTTGTGGCAGCATATCAATAAGTAGCTCGCCGAGGCTAAGTAATTTGGTCATAGTGTAAATCCTAAAAAACCCAGCAGAGCTAGGTCAAAATTCAAGGGAGAATTATTAAAACTAATTAAAGTTAGTGTAACAATCGCTGAAAAACATAGCTTCAGCGCTTGTTACACTAAAGATGGTTAGTTAAACGCGTATTTAAGCGTTATTGATGTTGTGCGGCCATTAATAGTACGGGCGCGAATAATGTTATTATCTGGAATTGAGCCTTCTTCAGCTTCTGTAATACCTACCGTATCGAATAAGTTATTTACATTAAGTGCAATATTAAGGTTTTCAGATAAATCGTAACTTACAAAGCCATTTACTTGAGTGTAACCGTCAAATTTAAGGTCGTTATTGTCTTGAGCGTAAGCATCAGTAGTACCAATAAAGTTGACACCGGCAGCACCTTTATCAAAGCTATAACGAGCCATTAAAGAGTAGATTAAATCAGCTTGGCGGCGTGGCGTATTACCTACCACTTCAGGGGTAAGTGCATCCTTAGCAATTTCTGCATCAGTCCATGTTAAGTTACCACGAAAATCCCATGCATCGATGAAGTAAGTTGATTCAATTTCAATCCCTTTTGCTTCGTACTCACGGTCAAAAAAGGTTTGCGATGTTGCTTCAAAGTTTTGCTCTTCTGTTTCTGCATAAAACGCTGTTGCAAAAACTGAGAGTGAATCAAAACGTTTTTTAACCCCAAATTCATACTGGTTTACTTCATCAACGGCATCTTCATCAGCAACCGAACCGTCAGCGCGTACTTTACCAAATAAAAGTCGGTCAGCATTTGCACGGCCACCTTTACTCAATCGTGCAAATGTCGCAAGGCTTGAATCTATTTGGTAGTTAGCCCCAATTGAATAGGATGCATAATCCCAATCGTAATTTACTGGGCTAGCATTTGCGGTATCAATGCCTGCTACATTTTGTTCAGGAACTGAAATCACTCCATCGCGATTCATATCGACCGTTGAGGTAACGGCACCTGCATAGTTGCCGCGTGCTTCACCACTATCGTAACGAGCACTTGCGTCAATACTTACATCACCCACTTTTGTTGAAAATGAAACGTACGGGGCGCGGGTATCGTATTCTGTATCGTAATCACGCTGACAACAGTTACCCCAAAAAGGCGTTCCGTATGCATATAAACCATTTTCAGAAAACGCTGTACCATCGGCAGCTGTTACATTTAGTAGCGCCGCATTATCGCCCTTAAGCTCCATTAGGTAAGAGTTCCATAACCATGACATAGCAATATTTTGTGTTGAAGCATAGTAACCAAACGTAACGCTTGTATCATCGCTTAGTGATTTAGTCAGTTTGAAGTCGTTTACAATAGAGTCAAAGTCGTTCATTGTGACGTCAAACGTATGAATACGCATAGCTAAATCGTCATTAAATGCAGCTCCGGTATTGGCATTACTAAGCGTTGCACCTGCGCCGCCAATACTTTGTGCAATAGCAGTCGCGCTGCCTACTTCAGCAGGAATAAGTGAATTAAAGTTACCGCTAACAGAGGATTTACGAAAACGGTTTTCAATACGCCAATCGTTATCTAAGTCAAATACAGCTTCAAAACCCACTGAGTCAACTTGCGGGTTCATGCCATCGCGAATATCGCCGCTACTAATTTGATTTTCGCCATTTAAACGCACTGTTTTAGTAAATAATGCTGAATGCGGGGTATCTGATTGTGCGTCAAACCCTGGGATTGAGTCACCATTTGCATACATTGGCATTGGTAAGTAACCCACGCTTTTGTCATCTAAATGTTTGTAATAAAGACGCACGTAACCGTTTTCAAAGTCTTTGGTAAGGTTGGCTTTAATTTGCCCACCTTTATTTGATGTGTAACCTGTTTCACGCGGGCCTTCACCTTGGCGCACAAAACCACCTACATGAAAACGTACGCTATCACTAAGGTAAGTGCCGTATTCAAAGTCTGTACGAATAGTGTCGTAATCAAGGCCCAGTGTTGTAGAAACACTGCCTGATTCGTTTTCACCATTTTTAGATATAAAGTTAATTATGCCGCCCGGTGCATTACTTGCTGCAGTCGAGGCCGAACCACCACGAATTGATTCGATAGTTTGTACGGTATTATCTAGGCGCATAAATATATCAGCGTTACCAAAAGCAATATCACCGTATTGCATAACGGGTAAACCGTCTTCTTGTAATTGTAAAAACTTAGCACCACCAGAGGCCACAGGTAAGCCGCGTACAGCAATGTTTGCGTTACCTTCACCGCCGGTTGACTCTGAGCGTACGCCCGGAATAATTCTAAACGCTTCAGCAGTTGAACGCGGTGTAGATACTTCAACTTGAGCAAGCGATAAACTGCTCACTGATGAGCTTGATGCCATAATGGTTGTACGACGTGGTACACCGGTTACAACGATAGTCTCAAGACCTTTGTTAGCTTGCGCTTGTGTGTTTTGCTCTTCTTGTTGTGCATAAACGCCTTGGCTTACAGCCAGCGCTAAAGCACTCATTAAATATAAAGGTGTGTTGTGTGTTGTCATGTGAACGCCTCGTTTTGTGAGCCCGAAGGGGTTTGTTATTTTTACTTAATCGATTAAGTAAAAATAACAAATCTTTTACAATAAGCAAATTATTTTATTCTTTATTTGCTGTTTTTTTACTCATCTATTGATTTATATAGTGTTTTTTTAGCCCCCAATTTGTTGATTTACTCAGTTATTAGGTTGCTCTCTTGTAAAGCGCTGGCTGATGGGTCACGGAAATAGTTAAACAGCATCGCTAAAAATAAAATAATGGCAAAGCCGGTTGCAAGATAAAAACCATAACGTACATGACCAAAGTAATCGCTGATCATACCCATAAATAAAGGCGCTAATGCGGCTGAAAGTGCAGTGAAAAATAATATAACCCCAGCAACTGCGCCATGTTGTTGTACCGGGAAGCACGATATTCCTTTGGAGTTTAAGGTCGGGTAAACCATCGACATAAATAACCCTGAAAGCGGCAATAAACCAACAGCCCAATCAACGCCACCGACTAAAGTACCCACATAACACAGTGCAATACCTAAACTTAAGTAAGCCATAACACCTTGCCAGCTATAGCGGTTTAATAACCACACAGCAATAAAACGACCTGCGGCACGCAGTATAAAAAATATGGTGAGTGCATAGGTTGCCAAAAGGGGCCAAGAGCCCGTGTAGTCTTTTAACAGCGTCGGCATCCATACGTAAATGGCAACCTCGGTTGCAACATAAAGCGCAATGGCGAGCGAAAAGCCAAGCGCGTAGGGGTTTTTAATCATTTTCATGGTAGTAGCAAGTGAAGCGGGCTTTTCAGTGCTTTTAACAACGCTCGGATACTCTGCACGCCACGCTAAAAACGCTAAAATTAAGCACATAATGCCGGCAATAATATATAAATAAGTCCAACTTACATTTTGTACCAGTAATACACCAACAAGTGCAGGTCCAACAATGGCACCAATACCAAAAAAGCCTTCTACTTTGTTCATGGTTTTAGTGTGCTCTGCGTTGCTATGAGAAATATCGCCTAATAACGCCAAAGCGCCGGTTTTAAATAAGCCAATAGCTAAACCAATACAGCAAAGCAAAAAAACAAAAAATATAAAGCTGCTACTAATGGCGAATAAAAAGCAACTCGCAGAAAATATTAATAACCCAAGCATAATCGTTTTTTTACGCCCGAGGCTATCGGCTAAAAAGCCTAAAAATAATCCGCTAAAGGCAATGAGTGCCATAGGCGCATAGTGGAATGCGCTGGCTTGGGTCATGCTTAAACCAAATTCAGTTATGAGCTCGGGAATGATCATGCCAACGGCATCGGAGGTCATGGCAAACATAAAAAACATCATATATGTGAGCCAGCGAATTTGTTGCAACGGATCGCTGCTTACGTGTGTGTGTGATTTTGTCATGTGCTTTTCCTCGTTAAATGCGTTCTTAACACTCAGTAAGTCAGTCAGTTACTGATTATAGTATTAATGTCGCCACGATATTTGTATGTAAAATTTATAAAAATAACTTGTAAATTCGTACGTGCTAGTTAAAGATATATCTTAATCGATTAAGTTTCAACATGGTAATCACACAATGATGAAGAATAAAGTTCAATTGATCACATACGCTGATCGAATTACTGGCCAAGATATAAATGCACTTACCACTCTTTTACATGGCCCATTAGAGGGCGTTTTTGGTGGTGTGCACTTATTGCCATTTTATAACCCAATTGATGGCAGCGATGCAGGCTTTGACCCGATTGATCATAGTGAAGTTGATTCTCGAATCGGTACTTGGGACGACATAAAGGCACTCGGTAAAGACCATGATTTAATGGCTGATCTAATAGTGAACCATGTGTCGGCGCAATCTTTTCAATTTCAAGATGTGCTGGCTAAAGGTAAAGCGTCAGCATTTTGGGATTTATTTTTAACCAAAGAAGACGTGTTTCCCAGTGGTATGAGCGAGGCTGAGCAGCAAGCTATTTACCGTCCACGCCCAGGCAGTTGTTTTACGCCAATGAAATGCGGTGATGGTCAAACATATGATTTTTGGACCACTTTTACCGACAATCAAATTGATATAAACGTAAAAGTAGAGGCGGGAATTGCGTATTTAAATAATGTACTTACTAAGTTCTCTGCTAACAACGTTAATATTATTCGTTTAGATGCAGCGGGTTATGCTATTAAGCAGGCGGGTACTAATTGTTTTATGCTAGATGAAACGTTTGGCTACTTAGATAACTTATCAAAGCAAGCCAACGATTTAGGCATGGAAACCATTGCAGAAATTCATAGCCATTATCAAACACAAGTAGATGTAGCTAAGCGCGTTAATATGGTTTATGACTTTGCGTTGCCACCACTAATTCTACATAGCTTGTTTAATAACAATGCGGATGCATTACTCAAATGGCTAAAAATATCGCCGCGTAACTGTTTAACGGTACTTGATACCCATGATGGCATAGGCATTATTGATGCAGGCCCTATGGGTGAAAAACCAGGCTTATTAAATGCAGAGCAAATTGATAACCTAGTAGAAACCATGCATGCAAATAGTAACAATCAAAGCCGTCAAGCAACAGGCGCGGCTGCCAGTAATGTCGATTTATATCAAGTAAACTGTACTTATTACAATGCATTAGGCGCTAATGATTATGACTATTTGCTGTCGCGCGCAATTCAATTTTTTGCGCCAGGTGTACCGCAAGTTTATTACGGCGGCTTATTTGCCTGTGAAAACGATATGGAACTGTTAGCAAAAACCAATGTTGGCCGTGATATAAATCGCCCATATTTGAACGCGGCTAAAATAGAGCAAGCCCTTAATAAACCGGTAGTAAAAGGGCTCATAGAGCTAATTAAAATGCGTAATGAACATCCCGCATTTGCAGGTGAATTTTCGGCTCAAGGCGGCGCAAGTGTTTGTTGTTTAATGTGGAAGCTTGAACAACAATCAATTTCATTGAGGATTGACTTTGCAAGCCGTATTGCACTTATTTCGCAGGTTAATGGCACTCAAGAAAGCACTCTAAACTTACAAAGTTTATTGGCTTAAATAGCTTTATTTGTTGAAAATCAAAAGCCAAGCAGCCTCTGTTTGGCTTTTTTATTTGCTTTATTAACAGTGCTTAGCTACTTGCACCAATATCGAGTGCGTAACCTACTTCATATTGTTTTTCTTCTTTAGAAATAAATAAGTTAGCAGCCATAACGCCCTTTTCTTGGCTATTTTGATGAATTGTAGTGAGACGAGGTACAAAACGAGCGGCTTCTTCTATGCCATCAAACCCCACAATACGCAGCTCACTGCCTATTTTTATCCCTTGTTTTATGGCTTCTCGCATGGTGGCAAGGGCAATTAAATCGCTCATGCATATAATCACGTTAGGGCGAGGGGAGGCTGTTAATACCTCTTTTGCGGCAATATTTGCAAAGCGCTCACTGCTTTCAGGAATATTCCAAATGCGGTCGTCGGCAACCGTTATATTAGCCTCACTTAAGGCGCGTTGATAACCACGCAAACGTTGATGCGAAATAGATTGGCCAGTTTCAAATTCGTGATGTTCGTATACCCGGCACAATACATTTTCATCAAGTAATCTTAAGCCTAATATAGCCACTTTATCATCTTGATTATGTAAAACATGTTTGGCTATTTCATAACTGGCTTGCTCGTTATTAACATTAATTGAGGCGTTACGGGCAATGTCAAAATCAACCGTCACCACATGTTTAGAGATTGTTTTTAGTTGCTCTACTAGTGCTTTATTGCGCGGGCGACCATAACAAATAAAGCCATCGACAAAATCAACAACGCTGTTGAGATTATCACTATTGCCTGAAAACAATAAAACATTAATATTGTTTTTTTCAAGTACCGAGGTTACTCCCCGCATAAAACTGCTCGCAACAGGGTCTGATACCATGTATTCCACGCTATCAGGAAGGACTAATGCAACAATATTAAACGTGCCACTTCGCAAAGACTGCGCCGCTTTATTAGGGCCATAATACCCTAGCTCTTTGCACGCTTTAAGTATGGCTTCGCGGCGTTTAGCAGAGAGTTGATCCGGGCGATTAAACGCATTTGATACCGTAGCATTAGACACACCTAATTCTTTGGCAATACTCTTTAATGTCCAGCGGGTGGGTTTACTCATCGGTGACTCATTACTACTTACAACATTGCAAACAATCTAGCATATTAGGCTGTTTAATATAACAAAAACTGTTGTGTTAGGTTAGTGGCGACACGCTTTTGGTGCAATACCAAAAGTTTGCTTAAATAAACGACTAAAATGACTGGCGCTATTAAAACCCAGGTCGTAGCACACTTTGCTTATAGCTTGGCCTTCTAATAAAAGCGTGCGGGCTTTTTTAAGCCTAAGTTGTTGCTGCCAAAGGGCAGGGCTAGTACCAAAAGCAAGTTTAAATTGCTGGTAAAACTTACTACGACTCATACAGGTTATTTTGCATAAGGTATCGATGTCGAGTGTGTCGCTTAAATGCTCTTCAATATAATGCAGTGCATCACTCACGTTACTTTTTAGGCGCAGCTTATCACAGTTTGCCAGCAATAAATCACGGCTTTGTTGTTGTAATAAACGGGTGATCAATTCGTTTAACGATAAATCAATTAAGTAGTGTCGCTCAGCGCCTTGCTCACTAAATAAATGCACCATGCGCTCTAATAACTGCTGCGTTTGCGTATTATGTCGGGTATGCACTAAATTAGGGGTGTATTCAAACAAGGCATCGTTTGCAAAATTTTGCTGCATATTAAGCGCATTAGCCACATTGGTTATTTTATCGGTGCTTATTTCAATGGCTAAACAGGTGGTGGGTGCGTTCATACATGCATGCGGAAAATCAATCAGCACGCTTTGCTCAGGCGCTAATACAAACGATTCATGTGGTAAAAACGCTTTGTGGTATTGACTGCTCTCAACATGCATTATTTTTTTACCACTGAGCATAGCGCAAAACAGTAATTCGTTTGAATGCAGCGCCACTTTTTGCGCACTTTTATAGGTATCGTAAATACTTAGCTCGGAGTTATCGGCAGCAAAGGTCACTTTGTTTTCAATCAGTACATCAAGTTGTTGGCGTTTTTTATTTAACTGAGATGTGTGCATGTTCAGCCTTTTTTAATCGTTATAGAGCGTTTTTAATATGGACTCACAGACAACTTTTTTGGACAGCTAAGCAAGTTTTTAAGCGCTTAATGGTCTAATGTCAATCAATACCGATTAAATATAAAGCAACTAGCTACATTACTCTAACAAGTTGCTGGTATTTCGGCTTAGACTTTTAGCTAACAACAACAAGAGAACACACATATGATTTACGCAAATCCAGGCACAGCAGACGCACTCATCACATTTAAACAGCAGTATGGTAACTATATTGGCGGCGAGTGGGTTGAACCCGTTAATGGTCAATACTTCGAGAATATTAGCCCTGTAAATGGCAAAGTGTTTTGTAAAATTCCCCGCTCTGACAAAGACGATATTAATTTGGCGCTTGATAAAGCGCATGCCGTAAAAACGCAGTGGGGCACCACCTCAGTCGCCGAGCGTAGCAATATACTATTAAAAATTGCCGACCGTATTGAACAAAACTTGGAGCTACTTGCAGTGGCCGAAACATGGGATAACGGCAAAGCGGTTCGCGAAACTCTTGCCGCTGATATTCCACTGGCCGCCGATCACTTTCGTTACTTTGCCGGTTGTTTGCGTGCTCAAGAGGGCAGCATTGGCGAGATAGACGAAACCACGGTGGCGTATCATTTTCATGAGCCACTAGGCGTTGTAGGACAAATTATTCCGTGGAACTTCCCATTATTAATGGCCGCATGGAAATTAGCGCCTGCACTTGCAGCAGGTAACTGTGTAATATTAAAACCAGCCGAGCAAACACCTGCCTCAATCTTAGTGTTGATGGAAATTATTGGCGATTTACTGCCAGGAGGTGTTTTAAATGTGGTAAACGGCTTTGGTAAAGAAGCAGGTGAAGCACTGGCAACCAGTACGCGGATTGCTAAAATTGCTTTTACAGGCTCAACTCCTGTGGGCTCACATATTTTAAAATGTGCAGCCGAAAATATTATTCCTTCAACGGTAGAGCTTGGGGGGAAATCACCTAATATCTTCTTTAGCGATGTTATGGAAAAAGACGACTCATATTTAGATAAGGCAATTGAGGGTGCCATTCTTGCCTACTTTAACCAAGGTGAAGTATGTACTTGTCCATCACGCTTGTTCATTCAAGAAGATATTTATGAGCAATTTATAGAACGTATTTTAAAACGTACTAAACAAATTAAACGTGGCAACCCGCTTGATAGTGAAACCATGGTAGGCGCACAAGCCTCTAAAGCGCAGTTTGATAAAATTTTAAGCTACATTGAAATTGGTAAAGAAGAAGGTGCTGAAGTATTAACTGGCGGCCATGTTGAGCAATTAAGCGACGAGCTAAACGGCGGGTATTACATTCAACCTACACTATTAAAAGGACGTAATGACATGCGCGTGTTCCAAGAAGAAATTTTTGGCCCCGTTATTTCAATGTCGACCTTTAAAGACGAAGCCGAAGCACTTGAACTGGCTAACAGCTCAGAATTTGGTTTAGGCGCAGGGGTATGGAGCCGTAATATGAATCGTGCTTATCACTTTGGTCGCAAAATAGAAGCAGGTCGTGTATGGACTAATTGTTACCATATGTACCCAGCACATGCAGCGTTTGGCGGTTATAAAAAGTCTGGTATAGGCCGCGAAACGCACAAACTCGCGCTTGATCATTACCAACAAACTAAAAACTTGCTAGTAAGTTACAGCGAAGATCCGCTTGGCTTTTTTTAATAACGCGTTTTAGTTTAAACAAACAACCTATAAGTAATGAAAGCGCTACATTTTTGTAGCGCTTTGTTTTTTAAAACCCAATACCCATTGCATTAAATTAGTGGCCAATTATAACAATAAAGAAATGGCTTAATAATGAGGCGAAAAAATCTCAGTGAATTATCCACATAGAGGGTAAAGAGACGCTGCGCTTTTAGAGGTACAAACAAATAATCAGATTTTAGACATCAGGCATCAGTAAATGTTTTTTGTTGAGACATAAGGTATCCACACAGCAGTGTAAGGTTTGTATATTTCGGCTTGTTGGAGTGATAACCTCAGATATTGCGACGAATGAAATAGTTCGAACGAGTTAGCTTCCTAGCTTGCTTCATCAAATCAACGAGTTAACCTGCTTAGCGGCCTAGTTTATTAGCGACTGTACGAGCGATAAATACCCTTGCTTAACGATTAAACATTAGGTTTAATGGATAGATAATAAACGCTGAGCAATGCAGGGAAAGCTTAAATTATAATAGGTAAGCTGATTTAGCTAGAGCTTCTAAAAAGCCTTTCTTTTATATGAAAAGTCCATAGCATAAACAATACCAACTCTGACACACCGAGCAGGTAGCGCCTCAGTCCAACAAGCGACACTACAACACAAACTGCGTGTCGCATAAATGCTAAAATGTTAAGATTTTTATGGCGGGAGCTATGAGTAAAATATCTGAACGGATAAAACATACAAAAATTACGCATGGCTACTGCTTAATATGTGGTACACATGGGAAGTTGTCCATTGATCATGTTCCCCCTCAAGGGGCTGTTACAATAACAAAAGTTGAACAAAGACATATCAGTGAAATGATGGGTATCAAGGCTACTTCTATCAAAGGTGTTCCATCTACAAATGGTAGTAAATTTCGTACTATTTGTAATAAATGTAACAGTAAAGTTTTGGGCGTAGTTGACTCTGAAGTTGCACTGGTTAGTAAAAATTTAACTTTAAAAATAAAAGATCATTTTCAGTATTTTAATAATATTTATAATTCTGTCTCTGTTAATATAAACTCATTAAATTATGCTCGTGCAATGATTGGGCATATTTTAGCAGCAACATCAGTTACTGAATGCTTTCAGCCATCTGAACCCACACCATACTTTACTCCTCTTCAGAATTTCGTTTTGGGTGATGACCATGCGCTTGATGAAACACATGATTTGTATTTTTGGTTTTACCCTCGAGATCGGCATGTCAGTGCAAAATATGTTCATTTTGTAAATAAAGGGCATTCTGCTGGTATTAGCTTGTTGGCATTTTATCCTTTGGCATTTCTAATTACACCTAAAAATGCAGGTATATATCCAGCACATGCACAGAAGTTTGAGTTAACAATGAGTAGACTTGTTCTTAATTTATCGTTACATAACATAAAATATGTAGATTTTCCATTTGTTGAATTACATGGAAACTCAATGTATTTATTATCTGAGCATCAGGCCGTAATTAGCTATCCTGTTAAAAATAAAAAGTTAAAAAAATAAATTTAAACTTAACTAAAACAGTGGGTTAATTTTTTTTCGCTACACATTATAACCCATTGTTGAGTCCGCTTAATATGACTTCAGAGGTTTTTTATGGATTTTGACTTCGACACAATGGATCGAGTAGAGAAAGGTTTTTCAGGTTTATTCGTAACTTTATCCATGACACAGAGAAAAATCAGAGAATTACTCGCCGAGCACTCTGATGGGAAAGTACTAAAAGGAGATGAGCTAGTAGGATGGCTGGGTGAAATCTATACAAAAATTATTGTAGGTGGTTATCTTGTAGATGATAGCTTCGAGCATGATGTTGAGACAACTACTGGAATGGCCATTTCGGTTAAAACACGTCGTGGTACAAATAGTGGGTGGACTCGAACTAGCGCAATCCCAAAAATTGAAGGGGAGGAAGTCCCCTCGCATTTGATGTTTGTGCACCTTAACGAGGATTATGTTGTTTCTGAAATGTGGCTATATCCTTGGCAAGATTTGATTGAGCAAGAGCGCTGAGGGCGTTCAGAATTCTGTGTCAGCCTAAGTTGCTAAATATCTAGCACACCATCTAACCTACCTTCGAAGTGGATGGCCAATTGCGACAATGTCAGATTCCAATTATGGATTGGCATTGTCCATTTCTTCGAGGCATTCAATATGCCTGCATACAATAATTTCATCAAGCTGTTTTCATTAGGGAATGCTCCCTTAGTCTTGGTGAGTCGTCTAAACTGGCGATGTACAGCTTCAATTGCATTTGTGGTATAAATAGCTTTACGCACGTAATCTGGATACTTGAAGTAAACCGACAGATTGCCCCACTTACGACGCCAAGACTCGATAACGATAGGGTATAACTTGCCCCATTTGGCATCTAATTCGGCGAGAGCGGCTTCTGCTGCATCTTTAGTGGCTGCCTTATAAACGGGTTTCAAGTCAGCCATAAACTCTTTTTGGTGCTTTGAAGCAACATACTTCATCGAATTACGAATTTGATGAATAACGCACTCCTGCACTTCGGCGTCAGGATAGATTGTTGCTATTGCTTCAGGGAAGCCTTTTAGTCCATCAACACAGGCAATTAAAATATCGGATACACCACGATTATGTAAATCTGTTAATACTGATAGCCAATAGTTAGCCCCTTCACTTTCAGAGATATATAAACCAAGTAACTCTTTGCGGCCCTCGATATTGACACCTAGTACGGTATAAATAGCCTTACTCACGTAGCGCCCATTTTCTTTAATCTTATAATGAAT